>JBBSTY010000134.1:0-11159 GCA_038235385.1 Acidimicrobiales bacterium
GCGCACGCCGAACCCGGTGCCACCCTTGGCCAGCTCGCCGTCGACGTCGCTGCTCCAGGCGCCGCCGGCGATGTCGAGGTGCGCCCAGGCGATGTCTGCGCCGACGAACTCGCGGAGGAACAGCGCGGCGGTGATGGTGCCGCCGTCGGTGGTTCGGCTGATGTTGCGCAGGTCGGCGACATCGGAGTCGAGGCGCTTGCGGTAGTCCGCAGGCATGGGCAGCTGCCACACCCGTTCGCCGGCGCGTTCGGCGGCGCCACGCACCTGGTCGATCCAACCCTGGTCGTTGCCGAGCAGGCCGGCGACCCGGTTCCCGAGCGCCACCTCCACCGCACCGGTCAACGTGGCCAGGTCCAGGATCGCATCCGGCGCGGCCTCCGAGGCGAGCGACAGCGCGTCGGCCAGAACCAGTCGACCCTCGGCGTCGGTGTTGAGGACCTCCACCGTCTTGCCGTTGCGGATGGTGAGCACGTCGCCGGGACGGGTGGCGTCGCCGCCGGTCATGTTGTCGGTCATGGGGAGGTAGCCCGTCAGCTTGCAGCGAGGCGCCACCGTCGACACGACCGAGAACGCGCCCAGAACCGCGGCAGCGCCCCCCATGTCGTTCTTCATCGCCATCATCGACTGACCGGACTTGATCGACAGGCCGCCCGAGTCGAACGTGATCCCCTTGCCCACGAGCGCGAGCGAGCCTCGGGGCTTGTCGGGCACGTAGGCGATCTCGACGAACCGCGCCGGTTGGTTCGAACCCCGGTTCACGCCCAGCAGACCGCCCAACCGGGCTTCGACGATCTGGTCGGAGGTGAGCACGGTGATCTGGAGGTTCTCGCGCTCGGCGATCTCGACGGCCGACTCGGCGAGCAGCGCCGGGGTGAGGGTGCCCCCCGGGGTGTTCACCAGGTCACGGGCGTAGACGACCGCCTCGCCGATGCGACAACCGAGGGCCAGCGCGTCCTGCACCCGCTTGCCGCCGCCGCCCACCACGACCAACCGACCGAACGCGGCGGGCTCGGGAGCCGACTTGAACGCGGTGAACTGGTAGGCGCCGATGACCGTTCCCTCGGCGAGTGCCTGCGCAGCTCTTGCGCGCTCGGCCGGGGTCGTCGACTCGGCCAGCGCGTCGAGCAGGTGCGTCGCCACGACCGCATGGCGGTTGGCCGCCCGTGCCGCCACGGCCGACGCCCGACGGATCACATCCGGGGACACCTCCGACGAGGCGCCCAGTCCGACGAGCATGACCACCGCACCCGGGCGTGAGCCCGGCACCGTGAACACCTGGTCGACGTGGCCCTCGAAGCCACGGGCGCGCAGGTAGTCCCAGTCGGTGTCGCCGCCGCCGAGCCGATCGGAGCACGCCGGGACCACCACGAGGTCGACGTCGTCGGGCAGCTGCTTGGTCAACTCGATCGTGACGGCCATCACTGCTCTCCTCGCGGGCGGTGTGTCCTCGACGGGGTCACGCCTGCACCGAACGGGCGGCGAGCGACGTCCCCTCGTCCCAGCGGGCCATGGTCCACACCAGGTCGCTGAGGCGGTTGAGGTACGCCACGACGTGGGAGCCGGCACAGGCGTCCCCGGCGGTGCGCACCGCGGCGATCGTGTCGCGCTCGGCCCGCCGCACCACGGTGCGGGCGACGTCGAGGTGCGCCGCCACCACGCGTTCGCCGGGGACGACGAACTCGTGCGGGAGCTCGAACCGCTCGCTCAACGCGTCGATGTGCTCCTCGAGCGCGACGACCATCTCCTCGGTCACGAGGTTCTGACCGGGGGTGAGCTTGGCCCGGTTGGCGGGATCGGTCGCCAGCTCGGCCATGAGCACCCACAGGTCGCGTTCGAGACCGATCAGCAGCGCGTCGAGCTCGCCGCCGCGCTCGGACGCCGCCCGGGCGACGCCCAGGGCCGCCTGGGCCTCGTCGACCGAGCCGTACGCCGACGGGAACACCGAGTCCTTCGGGACCCGACCTCCGTACAGCAGCCCGGTGGTTCCATCGTCGCCCTTGCGTGTGTAGACCTTCATCGGTCGCCGAGCCTACCGGTGCAGCGACACCGGCCGGACCGCTGCGATCGTCGTGCTCAGGGTCGTCGGGCTCAGAGGTCGGGGGGCGTGGGCTCCATGAGCGCCCGCATCGCGCTCACGGCGTTGTCGTGACCGGCGGTGAGCTCTCGGAGGAACGCCAGCCCGAACACCAGCGCCGCCAGCATCACGATGAGGCCGCCGGGTCCGTAGAGCTGGAACCCGATGAGGGCGGCGATCACGGTGAGACCCGGTCCGACGCGCAACGACCGGGCGACGATCCGCTTTTCGACCACGACGACGTCGACGATCTGGACGAGCACCGCGACCGCGACGATGGCGAGCGCGACCGGGATCGACGTGCCGGTCTGGCTGATGGCGAGCGGCACCGACGCGATCACGATGCCGAAGCCGGGGACGAGGCTCACGAAGGCGAACCACGCAGCGATCGCCGTCGGGGTCTCCATGCCGACCGCCGCCGCGGCGACCCACGCGATCGCGCCGACCACGAGCGCCCGCAGGATCATGAGCCACACGTAGCGGGTCGCGCCTTGGTACGACGCGACCACGCACCGCTGGAACCGGTACGCCACGACCGGGTCGTCGATCTGGGCGAACCCCGACCGGAGGATGCGTGGCCCGAAGATGAGCATCAGCAGGCTGAGGGTCCAGATGGCGAACAGCGCGCCACCGCTCGACGCCGCCGACTGCACGGCCTCGGCCGCGCTGCCGCCGGTCATCTCCAGTGGGAGGTCCTCGAAGAACGACTGGACCTTCCCGCTCAGACCGAACTCGGTGGCGACCTGACCGAGCTGGGACGACTCCTCGAGCTCGCGTGCCGTGGTGTACGCATCCTTCTCGAGCGACGCGATCTGGCGGGACATCTCGTCGAAGCCGCGGTACCCGAGCAGGCCGATGAGCACGACCACGCCCAGCACGACGGTGGCGATCGCCAGCCACCCCGGCAGGAACCGGCGCAGCCACATGGCGGCAGGTTCGTAGAGCCCCGCCAGGGCCGTGGCGATGGCGAGCCACCACAGCGTGGTGTCGGCCAGCGCGACCAACTGGAGCACGACGATGGCCCCGACGACCACCAGAACCGCCCGGACGACCGAGAACGACGTGAACCGGATCCGTTCCCGGGGAGCGTCGGGACCGGGTGGGAGACCAGTCGCACCGGTCCCCGGTGGCGTGACCATGGCTCGCTACAGTACCGACGGTGCCCCCTCCAGACCGTGATGCCTCGGGAGCAGACACCGGTGAGGATCCTGGCGCCCAAGTCTTCCCCGGGCGTTTCCTCCCGGTCCGGGTGGTCGACCTCGACCCCCGGTCGGTCCTCGTCGCGGTCGCCACCGTGTTCGCCATCGTCGCCGTGGTGGCCATGGCGCTCAGCGGGCCGGCCGCCGCCCTGATCGTCGTGGCCGGGCTCCTGGCCTTCGCCCTCGACCCGGTGGTCGACGTGATCGAGCAGCGCTTCGGGCTCCACCGCGGCTATGCCGTCGCCGTCCTCGTGCTCGGCGTCGTGGTGATCACCGCCGGCACCCTCGCGATCCTCGGCCCGCAGACGGTCGAGCAGGCACGGGGCTTCCAGAACGACCTGCCCAAGGTGGTCGACGAGCTCGACGGCCTCCCGCTCGTCGGGACGTACCTCGCCGAGAACGACGTACCCCAGAAGATCCAGGACTGGGCCGCCCGGCTCCCCCGCCAACTCTCCGGCGACACCTCCCAGATCACCAACGCGGCCGAGGTGGTGACCACCACGCTGCTCGCCGCGCTCGGCATGGCGCTCATCCTGATCGCGCTGCTGATCGACGGCCCGTGGCTCGTGGCCGGAGCACAACGGCTCATCCCGCCCGAACGGCGAGAGACGGCGAACCGCCTCGGCAACATCGTCGGTCGGGTGATCGGCCGGTACTTCGCCGGGTCGTTGCTCCTGTCGGTGCTCCAGGGACTGCAGGTCCTCGTCACCGGGCTCGTCCTCGGCGTGCCGCTGAGCCCGCTCCTCGCGGTCTGGGCGGCGGTGTGGAACCTCGTCCCCCAACTCGGCGGCGCCATCGGCGGCATCGTCTTCGTGCTCGTCGCGTTCACCCAGGGGGCCACCACCGGGATCATCGCCGGCGTGGTCTTCATGGTCTACATGACCTTCGCCAACAACGTCCTGCTGCCGGTCATCCTGGGCAAGGCGGTCGACATCTCGCCGCTCACCACCATGGTCGCCACCATCGCCGGCTTCTCCATCGGCGGGATCATCGGCGCCATGCTCGCCGTCCCGCTGATCGGTGCGGGCAAGGCGATGTACCTCGAGGTCCGCTCCCACCGCAGATCCGACATCTCCCGAGACCACGATCCTCCGCCACCCGGTCCGTTCACCCGGACCGTCCGGCGGTTCCGGTCGCGACCCGGCGCCGGCGGAGGCGCGGCGCCCGCCACCACCTGACCGTCGACCGGCGACCCCTGCTGGGCGATGATCGTCCATCGACGGGGCGGCGGTAGCCTCTGGCCATGACCAGTTACCTCGAAGCTGTCAACGAGCGCGTCGTCATCTTCGACGGCGCGTTCGGGACCGGAGTGCAGGAGAAGAACCTCTCCGCCGACGATTTCGGAGGACCAGACCTCGAAGGCTGCAACGAGCTGCTCGTGCTCACCCGGCCCGATGTCATCGCCGACCTACACCGGCAGTTCTTCGAGGTGGGGGTCGACGTCGTCGAGACCGCCACGTTCGGCGCGTTCGGGCCCCCGCTCGCCGAGTACGGCATCGCCGACAAGGCCTACGAGATCAACCTCGAGGCCACCCGCATCGCCCGAGAGGTCGCCGACCGCTACAGCACGCCGGAGAGGCCACGCTTCGTCGCCGGGTCCATGGGCCCGGGCACCAAGTCGCCGACCCTCGGCCAGATCCCCTTCGACGACCTGGTCGACATGTACGAGATCCAGGTCGACGGCCTCCTCACCGGCGGGGTCGATCTCCTCCTCATGGAGACCCACTTCGACCTGCTGTGCGTGAAGGCATCGGTCATCGCCGCCCGCCGCTCGATGGCCCGCCTGGGCATCGAGGTGCCGATCCAGATCCAGGTCACCATGGAGACCACCGGGCGCATGCTGCTCGGCTCGGAGATCGCTGCCGCCCTCACCACCATCGAGGCCCTGCGCCCCGACGTCATCGGCATCAACTGCGCCACCGGACCCGCCGAGATGGGCGAGCACCTGCGCTACCTCGCCGCCCACTCGCGCATCCCGATCTCGTGCCTCCCCAACGCCGGGATGCCATCGGTGGTCGACGGCAAGATGCACTACGACCTCACCCCCGACCAACTCGCCGACTACCACCGGCGCCACGTCACCGACCTCGGCATCAACATCATCGGCGGCTGCTGCGGCACCACCCCCGCCCACCTGCAGGCCGTGGTCGACGCCTGCGCCGACCTCGAGGTGGTCCCCCGCTCCCCCGAGCACGAGCCCGCGGCGTCGTCCATCTACTCGCCGGTGCCGTTCCACCAGGACACGTCGTTCCTCATCATCGGTGAACGCACCAACGCCAACGGATCCAAGAAGTTCCGCGAGGCGATGCTCGAGGCCGACTGGGACCTCTGCGTGCAGATGGCCAAGGACCAGGTGAAGGAGGGCGCGCACGTCCTCGATGTCTGCGTCGACTACGTCGGCCGCGACGGCACCGTCGACATGACCGAGATCGCCCAGCGCTTCGCCACCCAATCGAGTGCACCGCTCGTGCTCGACTCCACCGAGCCCGAGGTGATGGAAGCCGGCCTCAAGTGGGTCGGAGGTCGCGCCATCCTCAACTCGGCCAACCTGGAGGACGGCGAGGCACCCGGAAGCCGCCTCGACCGGGTCTTCACCCTTGCCGCGCAGTACGGCGCGGCGGTCATCTGCCTGCTCATCGACGAGGAGGGTCAGGCCCGCGACGCCGAGTGGAAGATGCGCATCGCCCATCGCATCACCGACCTCGCGGTCAACCGCTACGGCCTCGAGCCGAGCGACCTCATCTTCGATGCGCTCACCTTCCCGCTCTCCACCGGCGACGACGATCTGCGCAAGGACGCCATGGAGACCATGGCCGCGATCACACGCATCAAGGCCGAGATCCCGGGAGCCCACACCACCCTCGGCCTCTCGAACGTGTCGTTCGGTCTCAAGCCGGCGGCCCGCCACGTCCTCAACTCGGTGTTCCTCTACGAGTGCGTCAACGCCGGGCTCGACTCGGCCATCGTGCACGCCGCTCGCATCATGCCGCTCAACAAGATCCCCGAGGAGCAGCTCCAGGTCTGCCTCGACCTCATCTACGACCGCCGCACGCCCGGCTACGACCCGCTGCAGAAGCTGCTCGAGGTGTTCGCCGATGTCAACGCCGCCGAGGTCGTGGTGGAGGACCGCACCGACTGGACGATCGAGAAGATCCTCTCGACGCGCATCATCGACGGCGAGCGCGATGGCCTCGAGGCCGACCTCGATCGCGCGCTGGCCAGCGGGATCACCCCACTCGCCATCATCAACGACATCCTCCTCTCGGGCATGAAGACCGTCGGCGAGCTCTTCGGCAGCGGTCAGATGCAACTGCCCTTCGTGCTCCAGTCGGCCCAGACCATGAAGACCTCGGTCGCCTACCTCGAGCCGCTCATGGAGAAGGACGACTCCGGAGGCAAGGGCCGCATCGTGCTCGCCACGGTCAAGGGCGACGTGCACGACATCGGCAAGAACCTCGTCGACATCATCCTCACCAACAACGGCTACGAGGTGCACAACATCGGCATCAAGGTCGGCATCGCCGACATGATCGAGAAGGCGCTCGAGGTGAAGGCCGATGCCATCGGCATGAGCGGCCTGCTGGTGAAGAGCACGCTCATCATGCGAGACAACCTCGACGAGCTCAACAGCCGCGAGCTCTCGAACATCCCGGTGCTGCTCGGCGGCGCCGCGCTCACCCGCACGTTCGTCGAGCGCGACCTCCGATCGATCTACGACGGTCGGCTGTTCTACGGCAAGGATGCCTTCGAGGGCCTCCACGTCATGGATCGCCTCGGCGAGATCAAGCGCGGCGGCGAGGACGATCCCGACTGGGGTCGGGTGCCCACCGAGTCCACCATCCGCAGCCGGCTCAACCTGCCTGAGGGCGCGGACGACGACGTCGAGCTGCCCGAACGCTCGCCCGCCGTCGAGACCGACAACGAGCTGTTCGTTCCCCCCTTCGTCGGCTCCAAGATCGTCAAGGGCATCGCCATCGACGACATCGCCGGCTACATCAACGAGACGGCGCTGTTCCGCAACCAGTGGCAGTTCCGTCCGGAGAAGTCCGCCGACGGCTCCGTCGAGACCGACGACGAGTTCAAGGAGCGGATCCGTCCGCAGCTGCGGGCGCAGCTCGCCGACGCCAAGGCCCAGGACGCGCTGGTGCCCCAGGTGGTCTACGGCTACTTCGCGGCCAACAGCGACGGCGACGACATCGTCATCTGGAAGGACGACACGCGTTCGGCCGAGTGGATGCGCTTCTCGTACCCCCGCCAACGCAAGGAGCCGTTCCTGTGCATCGCCGACTTCGTGCGCCCGGTCGCCTCGGGCGATCCGGACTACGTGGCGTTCCACATCGTCACGATGGGTGCACGCGTCTCGGAGCTGTGCAAGGAGCTGTACGAGGCCGACAAGTACCAGGAGTACCTGATGCTCCACGGTCTCGGCGTCGAGATGGCCGAGGCGCTCGCCGAGTTCTGGCACCGTCGCATCCGTGAGGAATGGGGGTTCGCCGAGGCGGACGGACCATCCCTCACCGGCCTCTTCCGTCAGCAGTACCGCGGTGGCCGCTACTCGTGGGGCTACCCCGCGTGCCCGGATCTCGAGGACAACGAGAAGGTCGCCGATCTGCTCGACGCGGGCCGCATCGGCCTCGAGGTCAGCGAGGACACCGGCTTCCAGTACCAGCCCGAGCAGACCACCTCCGCCATCCTGCTCCACCACCCCAAGGCCAAGTACTTCGTCGCCAAGTAGCGCCCGACACCGGCTCAGGAGCGATCGAACGGCCGAGCGAAGCTGAGCTCGTGGCCGTCCGGGTCGCGGACGTGGACGTAGCGCTCCCCCCAGGGTGCGTCGGCCGGCGGCGCGCTCGGGGCGTACCCGGCCGCCACGATGCGCTCGTGCACGGCGTCGACATCGTCGACCCAGAAGATCGCTCGGCCCCAGATGGCCGCGAGCGGCGCGTGCTCGGGGTCGAGCTGCAGGTTCACGAACCCGTCGCCGGCGGCGTAGCTGGTGAACGGCTCGTCGGCGCCGCCGTACAGCATCTCGAACCCGACGGCGTCGTAGAACGCGACCGCAGCGGCCATGTCCGACACCGCGAAGGTGACGGCGCTGATCGACTCGATCGGTCCGCGCCCGACCGGTCCGCCCGGCGGCGTCGCGCTCGTCATCAGGTGGGCAGTTCCTGGTGGAGCGTCTGGGTGGGAGCGAAGAGATCGCCGAGCTCCTCGAACCGGGCGAGCACGTCGGGCGCCTCGAACGAGAGCGGCTCGCCGTCGGCCGCCGCCTCCACCTCGTCCCAGGTGACCGGCGTCGACACGGTGGGGCGGGGCCGGGCGCGCAGGGAGTACGCGCACACCGTCGTCTTGAAGTCGGCGTTCTGGCTCCAGTCGATGAAGACCTTGCCCCGCCGGAGGTCCTTCTTCATCTCGGTGAGCACGCGATCGGGGTGGTGCTTGGCCATCATCTGCCCGAGGGCCAACGCGAACGAACGGGCCTGCTCGGTGGTGTGCGGGGTGTTGAGCGGGAGGTAGAGCTGGAGGCCCTTGGATCCGGACGTCTTGGGGAAGATCTGGAGTCCGATCCCGTCGAGGGCGTCGCGCAGATCGAGGGCCACCGCGGCGCACTCGGTCATGGCGGCCGGCGGGCCCGGGTCGAGGTCGAACACGACCATGTTCGGTGCGGTCATGTCGGCGGTGTGCGACATCGGCGTGTGCAGCTCCAGGGCCGCGAGGTTCGCGGCCCACACCAGACTGGCCGTGTCGCCGATCACGCAGTAGTCGATCCCGCCGCGGCGATCTCCCGGCCCGAGGGCGACCTGCACCCAGTCGGGCCGGTGGGACGGGCAGCGCTTCTCGAAGAAGTCCTTGCCGTCGACCCCGTTCGGGTAGCGACGGAAGGTGACGCAGCGATCGTCGAGGTGCGCCAGGATCGCCGGCGCGATGCGCGCGTAGTAGTCGATCACCTCGCCCTTGGTGAACCCGGTCTCGGGGTACAGCACCTTGTCGAGGTTGGTCAGCTTGAGCCGTCGCCCCTCGATCTCGACGATCGAATCAGCCACCCGGTCACACCGATCGGCGAACGATCACGCGGACTTCGACTCGGCGACATCGTCGTCGTCGGCCGCCACCGCCGCCTTCTTGCCGGTGGGGTGACGCTTGCGCGCGTCCTTGGCCGCGGCGACCGACGCCTCGAGCGCCGCCATCAGGTCGACGACCTGCGCCGGCTCCTCCTCGGCCTTCGGGGCCACGATCTCCTCGCCGGACGCCTTCTTCTCGATCAGCTCGAGCACCGCTTCGCGGTAGGTGTCGCGGAACTTGGCGGGCTCGAAGTCCGAGGCCAGCGACTCGATGAGCTGCGCGGCCATGGCCAGCTCCTTGTCGGGGAGCTCGATGTCGTCGAGGTCGGCGATCTCGCCGATCTCGGTGGGGTCGTTGATCTCGTCGGCGTACACCATGGTGGACAGCAGGAGCCGTCCGTCCTGGGGGCGGATGGCCGCGAGGTACTGCTTGGTGCGCATCACGAACCGGGCGATGCCCACCTTGCCGGTGTCCTCGAGGGCGCGTGCGAGCAGCGCATAGGGCTTGGAGGCCTTGTCCGGCGCGAGGTAGTAGGCGCTGTCGTAGAAGATCGGATCGATCTCGGACTGCTCCACGAACTCGTCGATGTCGATGGTGCGGACCGCCTTCGGGTCGAGCGCCGCGAGCTCGTCGTCGGTGACCACGACGTAGGAACCGCCGGCGAGCTCGTACCCCTTGACGATCTGCTCGTACGGCACCTCCTCACCCGACTCGGCCGACACCCGCTTCTGCTTGACCCGAGCGTTCGTCGTGGCGTCGAGCTGGTTGAAGTGCACCGTCTTGCGGGACACGGCGCTGTACAGCTTCACCGGGATGTTGACGAGACCGAAGCTGATCGAACCGCTCCACATCGCCCGTGGCATCAGGTCCCCTCTCGTCGGTGCCGTGGCGTCGGCCCTCGGCGGTCGGTGCGTCGTCGCTCGATCGGGGACACGGTGAACCCGGTCCTCGCTCGACGACCGATCGTACCGCGAGGCGCTCCCGGTGCGGGTCGACGGTCGAGGCCGGGGTCATCGTCGCGGCCGCCAGAGCGCGACTCGTCGCCTCCTGGGCGACGGCACCGACCGTCCCACCGCGGCGCCGAGCGCGACCCCGGCGGCGATGGCGGCCGCCGTGCGGACGGCCTGGAGCAGGAGCTCGACGCCGAGGTCGCTGTTGCTCGTGGCGAACGCCAGCATCGACAGGTAGATGGCGATCCCGGGGACGAGCACGTAGACCGCGCTGCTCGTGTAGATCGTGCCCGGGAGGCGTTGCCACCGGGCGACCACCTGACCGCCGAGGCCGATGATCGTGGCCGCGAGGAACACCGCGAGCGTGCGGCCCAGGCCGCGTGACGGCAGCGCCCACGGGACCGTCCAGGCCAGCACGGCGATGGCGGCGGTGGGGGCGAGCGCCGCCCGGGGCATGCCGCGCTCCACCGCGAGGCTCACCGTCGCGGCTCCTGCGGCGATCGCGACCGCCACGGCCGGTATGACCCGGACGTCGACGGTTCCCGTGACACCGAGGGCATCGGCGACCGACAACGTGGCCAGCACGCCGAGGGCGAGCGCCGATGCGACGACCGCGGCCTGCAGCGCCTTGGCCAGGCTCGACAGGGGCGCACCCGAGAGTCCGTCGACCACGCTCGCCACCAGGGCGGCGCCCGGGAGGAGGGGGAACAGTCCCCCGGCGATCGCCGGGGTCAGGGCGATGGTGGCCCCGGCCCACAGGAAGAGGTGCGGGACGGTGGCAACGACGACCGCGGCGACGACGCTGGCGAAGACCACCGGGACCCGTGATCGTCGGACCGCGGCCATGAGCGGTTGGACGATGACCGCGGCGAC
>JBBSTY010000135.1:0-11109 GCA_038235385.1 Acidimicrobiales bacterium
GCCACACGCAGGCGAGCACGGAACGTCGTGGGGGGGGGGGGCGCCCGGGCCCCCCCCCCCCGCCCGGCCCCGGAGCCCCCGCGGGGGGCCCGGGGCGTGTCTGGGGGGGGGGGGCGCCCGGGAGCCCCGTGTGGGGGGGGGGCCCCCGGCGCCCCCCCCCCCCACGACGTTCCGTGCTCGCCTGCGTGTGGCGGGCGAGGGTGGCGGAGGGTGTGGGATTTGAACCCACGGTGACCCAAGGGCCACAACGGCTTTCGAGGCCGCCCCATTCGTCCGCTCTGGCAACCCTCCGGATCGGACACTAGCCGTCGGCGGCCACGCCCGAAAAAGCGTTGCCGGGCCGCCTGCGCCCGCTCCTCAGCGACGTTCGGCGAAGAACCGCGAGAGCAGATCGGCGCATGCCGGTGCCTCGACCCCCGCCGTCACGGCGAACTCGTGGTTCAGGCGCGGGTCGGCCGCCACGTTGTAGAGCGATCCGGCGGCGCCGGCCTCGAGGTTGGCGGCGCCGTAGACGAGCCGGCCGATGCGGGCGTTGACCATCGCCCCGGCGCACATGGTGCACGGTTCGAGCGTGACGAAGACGGTGGCGTCGTCGAGGCGCCAGCCGTCGCGAGCTGCCGCCGCATCGCGCAGCGCGAGGAGCTCGGCGTGGGCGGTGGGATCGCCGGAGCGCTCGCGCTCGTTGCCGCGGGCGGCCACCACGGCCCCGTCGACCACCACGACCGCCCCGATGGGCACCTCGCCGCGCGCGCCAGCGGCCCGCGCCTGTTCGATGGCCAGCTGCATCGCGGTCTCGTCGTCCACCCGCCCACGGTAGCGGTGGCGTGAGCCCGCGGATCCGCCCGAAGGTACCGGGGCGTCGCGGGGTCGAGCGGCTGGGCCGCGACCGAACCCCGGACCGGGGTGCGGTTCGAGGTTCGGCGTGGTCGTGGCGGAGGGAGTGGGATTCGAACCCACGGTGAGTTTCCCCACACACGCTTTCCAAGCGTGCCGATTCGGCCGCTCTCGCACCCCTCCAGGGAGTCCGCCGTCGCCTTCGGCGGGTGCCGGACGCGACTGCGGTCCGACAGGCTATCCTGTCGGGTGACCCACGCTCGCATGTGATGGTCGGGTCCTGTGCAACCAGAGGCCGGGAAACAGGTCAGGGCCGGAAGGCAGCAGCCTTCAACGGAATCTCCGGTGTGCCGCAGATCGCCTGACCATCACATGGGAGCGTGGGTCGTTCGCGTCCCGCACCGATTCGCCGCCGACCCGCTCGCTGCCGGCCCAGCGGCAGGCCCACCGGCGGGGGTGAGGCCGGCGCGGTAGGTTGGCGCCGCGGTGAGCCCCACCGCCTGACGGGAGGGAACGATGAGCAGCGAGAGCCTGCGCGACCTGGTGGACCTGATCGGCCTCGCGGCCGCGTACGGCGGTGTGGGTCTCATCATGTTGGTCATCGGCGGGATCGTCATCGACGTGCTCATCCCCGGGAAGCTGCGCCAGCAGATCTGGATCGAGCGCAACCTGAACGGCGCCATCTTCTTGTCGAGCGCCATCTTCGCCCTCTCGATCATCGTGGTGGTCGCCATCCGCAGCGCATCCGACGACCTCGTGACGGGCCTCGTCGACACCGCTGCCTACAGCCTGTTCGGGATCTTCGTGTTCTCGATCACGTTCCTGGTCATCGATGTGCTGACCCCCGGCAAGCTGGGCGACACGCTCATCGAGGACCGCTTCCACCCGGCGGTGATCGTGAGCTCGGTGGCCAACATCGCCATCGCCATCGTCATCGCCGCGTCGATCTACTGACGGCGGCCCCGCCGGGGCGGCCGGCGGCGGGTCCCGCGCCCCGCCGGTAGAGTCGGCGGCGATGGCCTACCAGTCGCTCTACCGGCGGTACCGACCCCAGAAGTTCGCCGAGGTCCGTGGTCAGGACCACCTCGTCCGCGCCCTGCGCAACGCCGTGATCGAGGAGCGGGTCGGCCACGCCTACATGTTCTCGGGCCCGCGAGGCACGGGGAAGACCTCGACCGCTCGGATCCTCGGCAAGGTCCTCAACTGCGTCGACGTCGTCGACGGCGAGCCGTGCGGCGTGTGCGACTCGTGCGTCGCCATCGAGGAGGGGCGGTCCTTCGACGTCCACGAGCTCGACGCCGCCTCGAACAACGGCGTCGAGGCGATCCGTGAGCTGATCCAACGGGCCTCGATGGGGTCCCCGGGGCGCACCAAGGTGTACATCCTCGACGAGGTCCACATGCTGTCGACCGCCGCGTCGAACTCGTTGCTGAAGACCCTCGAGGAGCCACCCGATCACGTGGTGTTCGTCCTCGCCACCACCGACCCCGAGAAGGTCCTGCCCACCATCCGGAGCCGCACCCAGCAGTTCGAGGTGCACCTCCTGTCGGCCGACGAGCTGCGCAAGCTGGCCGAGTTCATCGTCGACGACGCCGGGCTCGAGGTCACCCCCGAAGCCATCGAGCACGTGGTCCGAGCCGGCGCGGGATCGGCACGCGACATGGAGTCCGCGCTCGACCAGGTGGTCGCCGCCGGGGGCGTCACCGACGACCTCGACGCCATCGACGAGCTGGTCGGCGCCCTGTGCGAGCACGACACCGGGCGAGCGCTCATCGCCGTCGACGGCGCCATCAACGCCGGGCGGAGCCCGCGGGTGCTCGGCGAACGCCTCATCTCCCGGCTCCGCGACGTCTTCCTGGCGGCCATGGACGCCGATCTCTCCCGGCTGTCCGACGAAGACCAGGAGCGGGTGTCCGGCCACGCCGGACGCATCGGTCCTGCGGGGGTCACCCGAGCGCTCGAGGTGCTCGGCACGGCGTTCACCGGGATCCAGGACGCGCCCGACCCCAGGGTGGTGCTCGAGGTGGCGCTGGTCCGTCTCACCAAGCCCGAGGCCGATCACTCGCTCGAGGCCATCGTCGAACGGCTCGAACGGCTCGAGCACGGGCTCGGACCGCTCGGGTCACCTCCGCCGCCCGCGCCCCAGCGCGGCACCCACCCGCACGTCGACGCCGTCGACCCGGACCCGTCGCCCGAACCCGAGACGCCGCCGCACGCCGGCCGGCCCGCCACCCCCGAGCCGGTCCCGCCCGACGTGGTGAGCGGATCCGGGGCGGCCAGCGCGGCCCGCGAGGTCCTGGCCGCGCGCAAGGAGTCGTCGGGTTCCCCGAAGCGCCCGGCGCCGACGCGTCAGGACGCCGGCGACCGATCGGCGGCGTCCCCACCGCCGCCTCCCCGCCGCTCGTCCGGACGGCCGTCGACCACCGCCACCCCTGCCGCCTCGACCGGGTCCGCTCCCGCGTCCACGCCGGCACCTGCGGGCGCTCCGGCCGACACCTCGCGCCCGCCCGTCCCTGCGGGCGGCGCCGCGCCGACGGTCCACGAGGTCGAGCGGGCCTGGAACGACACCGTCAAGCAGGGGCTGGCCCAGAAGGTCCGGGTGCGGTTCGATCCCGGCGCCTTCCTCGATCTCGCACCCGACGGTCGCATCCGCTTCGGCGTGCCCAACCAGCACTACGTGGGTCGATGCGAGGAGCTCCGACCCGAGGTCGAAGCCGCGCTCGCTGCGCACTTCGGCGTCCCCGTTCCGCTCGTGATCGTCGTCGACGACGACGCGCAGGCTCCGCCGGTCCGCGGCGCCGCCGCGCCCCGACCACCCGTCGAGCAGGACGACTCGGTCGATCTGAGCCAGCTCACCGATGCCGACGTCGGTGCCACCGACACCGTCGAACGCATCGCCCAGGTGTTCCCGGGAGCCGAGCTGGTGGAGGACCTCGAACGCTGACCGGTCCACGCCGGCGCCCCGAGGTTCGGCGTGTCGGTGCGTCCCCGTATCCTGGGCACCGGCCCCGCACCCGGGCGTGACGGCCGCTGATCCACAGGAGCACCCGACGATGGCCACCGAACCCGCCGACGACGCCACCCCCGACATGGGCTCGCTGCTCGGCATGGCGATGGAGATGCAGCAGCAGATGATGGCTGCGCAGGAGGAGGCCGCCGACACTATCGTGGAGGGCCAGGCCGGAGGCGGCGTCGTCCGGATCGAGGTCACCGGCAGCCTCGAGTTCCGGGCGGTGCACCTCGATCCCACCGCCGTCGATCCCGATGATGTCGAGATGCTCGAGGATCTCGTGCTCGCCGCGCTCCACGATGCCGTGGCCCGGGTCAACGAGCTCACCGAGGCGGCGAACCCGCTCGCCGGGATGGACCTCGCCAGCCTCGACCTCGGAGGGTTCGATCTGGGCGGGATCGATCTCGGGGGCATGCTCGGAACGGGCGGCGAGGTGCTCGATGTCGGCGAGGGCGATCCGGGCGCAGGTCCCGACGGATCACCCGCGCCGTGATCGCCCACGCGCCACGGGTCTGCCGCTGATGGGCGTCTACGCGGCGCCGGTCCAGGACCTCATCGACGAGCTCGGACGTCTGCCGGGCATCGGACCGAAGTCCGCCCAGCGCATCGCCTTCCACCTCCTCAAGCTCCCGAAGCAGGACGCCCTCCGTCTCGCTCGGTCCATCACCGAGGCCAAGGACCGGGTCGCGTTCTGCGAACGGTGCTTCAACATCGCCGAGGGCGACGAGTGCGGGATCTGCGCCGACACCCGTCGCGACGGCACGGTCATCTGTGTGGTCGAGGAGCCCCGCGACATCGTGGCGGTCGAGAAGACCGGCGAGTTCAAGGGCTACTACCACGTCCTCCAGGGCGCCCTCAGCCCGATGGAGGGCATCGGTCCCGATCAGCTGCGGGTCAAGGAGCTCGTGGCCCGCCTCGGCGAGGACGTCGAGGAGATCATCTTGTGCACCAACCCCAACATCGAGGGCGAGACCACCGCCATGTACATCGGTCGGCTCATCGCCCCGCTCGGCATCCGGGTCACCCGCATCGCCAGCGGCCTGCCCGTCGGCGGCGACCTCGAGTACGCCGACGAGCTCACCCTCGGTCGGGCCATCGAGGGGCGACGAGAGGTCGACGCCACCTGAGGGCGTGGCTGCCCGGCGGCCGGCCCCGGCGGCCCGCCCAGGGCCGGTCGCTGCATCCGTCGTCCCCACTCGCCGTATCGTGGCTTCGGTGACCACGACGACCGAGGCGGCACAGGGTGCAGACGGCGCGCCAGGTCCACCGGATCGTCCGCGCCGATCGGGAGGAACGCTCTTCACCGTGATCCTGGTGGCGGTGATCACGGCCACGGTCGGGCTCTGCCTGGTGGCGACGCGCGACGACGGCGCCACCTCGCCCGAGGCGGCGCTGCACGAGCTGATCGACGCGGTCGAGCACCGCGACCTGGCCGGGGTGCTGGTCGCGCTGCCGCCCGCCGAGCGCCTGGCGGTCACCGATCGGCTCCCGACGCTCGCCGCCCAGCTCCGGACCCTCGGCCTGCTCGCCGGTGGCGACGACACCGCGTCCGCCTTCCCGGTGGTCACCGTCGACGACCTCCGCGTCACCACGACCCCCTACGACACCGACGTCGCCGCCGTGGACCTCATCGGCGGGACGCTCACCACGTCGTTCGGCACCGACGCGGGCGGGCCCGTCACCCCCGAGGGCAGCCAGCTGCTCGTCGGTCGCGGCGACACCGCCGCGCCCGCATCCTCCACGACCGTCCGCGACCTCGCCGTGGAGCCGGTCCGGCTGATCGCCGTCCGGGAGGGAGGCGGCTGGCACATCAGCCCGACCTACAGCGTCGTCGATGCCATGGCCGCCGATGGGCTTGTCCCCGAGGGCGGCATCGCCGTCCCCGATGTGGGCAGCGGCCCCTACGCCTACGGTGCCGAGACCTCCGAGGGCGCCGTCGTGGACCTGTTCCGTGCCTACGCCGATTCCGACCTCGATCGGCTGGTGGCGCTGCTCGCGGTCGACGAGGCCCGAGGCCTGTACGACTACGCCTCGCTGATCCTGCCCGGCACCACCCAGCTCCTCGAGGACCTGCGGGTCGGCGGGCAGTACGACGTCGTGCTCAACTCGATCTCGACATCGGTCGAGGGGTCGGGGGACTCGCGGCGCGTGCGGGTCACCGGGCTCGATCTCGACGTGCGCGACCAGATCCACAAGCAGCACGTGGTGCTCCACGACGGCTGCCTCCACGTCGATGCGCGCATCGAGGACGACGACGAGCCCTACCAGCGCCACGACGTGTGTGCGGGGGAGTGGGACGATCCCGATGCCGAGGTGCGGCCGCTCGACAACGTCGTGGCCAACGCCGCCGTCTTCGGCGGCGGCGCCGAGCTCCCCACCTTCACCGTGATCGAACGCAACGGCCGTTGGTTCATCAGCCCGATCCGTTCGATCCTCGACGCCACCATCGACACGCTCGATCAGCTCGATGCCTCCGACCAACGGTCCTTCCTCGACCGACTGAGCCGCAGCGCGCACGCCGGCGTGGGCGACGGGCTGACGGGTTCACCCCTCCCGGCCGATCTGACCCCCGAGGAGCGGGCGGCCACGCTCGTCGGCCGCTGCGACGCGCTGGTGGTCGACGGCCCCGACGGTGGTGCCGTGCGCGATCGCTGCGTGGATCGGCTGGTGCGCACCGGATCGATCGCCTGGGACGCCATCGCCCAGGACCGCCGAGCGGGTCTCGCTCCGCCTCCCGAACCGCCACTCGAACCGCCGGCCGAACCGCCGTCCTGACCTCGTTCGAACCGCCGTCCTGACCTCGTTCGAACCGCCGTCCTGACCTCGTTCGAACCGCCGTCCTGACCTCGCTCGAACTTCCGTCTTGACCTTCGTCCGAACCAATCGACGGCGGTGCCGGGGTGTCGCCGGACGCGGCACGGGCCCCGGCGATGCCGGAGCCCGTGCGACGAGTTGGTGTGCGGGTCGGCGGACCGACCGGTGATCAGACCTGGAGCAGGATGGCGTCGCCCTGACCGCCGCCGCCGCAGAGCGCCGCCGCCGCCAGGCCGCCACCGCGACGCTTGAGCTCGAGCGCGACGTGGAGGGCGATGCGGTTGCCCGAGGCGCCGAGCGGATGTCCGACGGCGATGGCGCCACCGTTCACGTTGGCGACCTCGCTGGTGATGCCGAGCTCGGCCATCGATGCCAGGCCCACCGCGGCGAACGCCTCGTTGAGCTCGAACAGATCGATGTCGGCGACGGTCCTGCCCGCCTTGTCGAGAGCCGCCAGGATGGCGCGGGAGGGCTGGGTGAGCAGCGATGCGTCGGGGCCGGCGACCTGGCCGAAGCCGACGATCTCGGCGAGCGGCTCGCGACCGAGCTTCTCGGCGGCGGCCTTGGACGCCACGATGACGGACGACCCGCCGTCGGAGATCTGCGAGGCGTTGCCGGCAGTGATGTTGCCCGCCTTGTCGAACGCGGGGCGGAGACCGCCGAGGGACTCGGTGGTCGTGTCGCCGCGCACCCCTTCGTCGGTGGTGACGACCACCGGATCACCCTTGCGCTGGGGGACCTCGACGGCGACGATCTCGTCGTCGAACAGGCCGTTCTTGGCGGCGACGGCAGCGCGCTGGTGGGAGGCGGCGGCGAAGTCGTCCTGCGCGTCGCGCTCGATCCCGGCCGACGACGCGTACTTCTGCGTCCCGGCACCCATGGCGACCTGATCGAAGGCGCAGAAGAGACCGTCGTGCATGAGCGAGTCGACGACGCTCTGGTCGCCGAGGCGGTACCCCGCGCGGGCGCCGGGGAGCAGGTACGGCGCGTTGGTCATCGACTCCATGCCGCCCGCCACCACGATGTCGGCGTCGCCGGCCTGGATCATCTGGTCGGCCAGGTAGATGGCGTTGAGGCCGGACAGGCAGACCTTGTTGATGGTCGTGGCGGGGACGTCCATCGCCAGTCCGCCGTTCACCGCCGCCTGGCGGGCGGTGATCTGACCCGCTCCGGCGCCGAGGACGTGGCCCATGAACACGTAGTCGATCTGCTCGGGGGAGACGCCGGCGCGCTCGAGCGCCGCCTTGATGGCGAAGCCGCCCAGGTCGGTGGCGCTGAAGCCCGAGAAGGCCCCAGAGAGCTTTCCGATCGGCGTGCGGGCACCCGCGAGGATCACAGAACCGGCCATGGGGGACTCCCTTTTCTCCGGCGGGCCCGCGCGTCGCGTGGCCCCCCTTGCCTTCGCCCCTCGCGAGCTGCGGAGAGGTCGTGAAATCGTTGGGTCAGTCTAGGGAACGCTGTGGGGAACCGGCCATTGCGGTCGGGCTCACCGCGCCGCCTCGGCGGCCGTCGCGCTCGGCGCGTCGGCGCTCTCGGCGGCCGTGCTCGTCCCGAACGCTCCCGGCGTCGGCACCGATCGGGGTCCGCCGGTGTCGGGTTCGGAGGAGCGCTCGACATCGATCGTCGAGCTGGCTCCCTGACTCGCCGCCCGACCGACGGCCCGGCGGATCATCTGCGCGACGGGATCGGGGCGGGGGTCGTCGGCGTGATCGGGTGCGATGTCGGCGTGGGGCTCGAAGGGCAGGGAGCCCACGTTGAGGTTCGGTCGCCCGGCGGTGAGGTCGACCACGGGACGGATCTCGGGATCGGTGAGGGTGTCGATGGCATCTGCGATGCCGTGCTGCGCGTCGTGCAGGCGGCGCAGCGCCTCGCGCTCGGCCCGAAGGATCTGGTCTGCGTGGCGGCGACTGTGTTCGACGACCTGGTCGGTGTGGTCCTTGGCCTGGCGACGCGCCTCGTCGATCGTCTCGACGGCCGCCGCCTCGGCCTCACCGGCGATCGCCTCGGCTTGCTCCTGGGCGGTGATCAGGACGCGCCGGGCCCGTTCGCTGGTCCAGGCGGCCTCGGTGGCGGCCTGGTGGAGGATCTCGTCGGCCTGGGCGGCGGCATCCTGGTGTCGCTCGGCGATGGATCGCTCGGCCTCGACCCGCAACGTCTCGGCGGCGGCGTGGGCCGCGCGCAGGACGGTGGCCACCTCGGAGCCGAGGTGGGCGAAGTCGTCGGGCGCCGTGCGGTGAGGTGCACCGTCGCTGGCCCCGGGTGCGCTCGACGCCACGGTCGGCGGCAGGGTCGTGTGTCGCGCCAGGCGCACCGTCGACGCGACTTCGACGAGGAAGCTCCGCACCTCGTCGCAGTCGTAGCCGCCATCGGCGATCGCGAACGTGCGTCCCTGGATCTCGTCTGGACTGAGCTGCACCGCGCCGTCGCCCTTCCCGCCCGCTCCGCCATGGGCCGAACGGCCCATTCCCGTTCTCGGCAGCGTAACGAACGCGGAGCGTGAGGGGAAGGGTCGAATGTCGCGAGGCGTCGCGACCCGGGCCGAGCGAGCGGGCCGCGTGGCGTCCCCGGCACGGTCACATCCCGGCGATGGCGACCTGGGTACGATGACCCGGCGAGCGACGATGGCACCGAACCCCGAGATCACCCAACGGCAGTTGATCAGCGCGGCCGAGACGCTCTTCGCCGACCGGGGGATCGACGGCGTGTCCCTGCGGGAGATCACCGTCGAGGCGGGCGTGCGCAACTCCACGGCGCTCCAATACCACTTCGGGACCCGCGAGGGGCTCGTGCGCGCCGTGCTCAGGAAGCACTTCGGCGGGATCGAGGTGCGCCGCGACGAACTGCTCGACGACTACGAACGCGTGGGCGACGACGATCTCCGGACCCTGGTCGCCGCCTACGTGCGTCCCCTCGCCGCCAAGTTGGACGATGCCGATGGGGGGCGCGCGTACCTCCGCATCACTGCCCAGCTGGTCAACCGGCCCACGTTCCGGGCCCGCGAGGCCGGCGATGACGGCCGCCGCGACAGCACGTACCGCTGGCGCATGTTGCTCGCACCGCACCTCCCGGAGGTGGCGATCCGCCGGCTCCACCCGCGCTTCACCGCCATCCGGGTCACGTTCATCGAGCTCGCCCGGCGTGCCGAGCAGCCGCCGGCCCGCAGCGATCGCCTCTTCACCAGCCATCTGATCGACCTCGTCACGGGGGTGCTGGCCGCGCCGATGTCCGACGAGACGCGCCAGATCCTCGACGAGTCGTCGCGGCGCCGCCCGGCGCCGACGACGCTGAGCTGAGCGCGCACGTGAGCGCATCCGCGCGTGCGGCGACCGGTCGTGAGGCACGCCGTCGCCGCGATGGCGCCGGTGGCCGCCCTACGATCAGCGGCGTGCGCGACGAAGCGTCGGCGATCGGTCTGACGACAGGTGGTGAGCGGTGCCGTTGCTGCGGGTGACGTGCCAACCCGGACGCACCGGGAACATCACGCACCTGCTCCTGACCGAGGGCGGCGCCAGCGAGATCACCGTCATCGAGCAGGTGAGCCGGATCTCCACGGGGGATCTCATCCTGGCGGAGGTCCCACGCTCGGTGGTCGACGAGATCCTCGAGCGCATCACCGAGCTGCACGACCACCCCGACCTCCATGTGTCGGTGCAACCTTCCGAGCGCCTGGTCCCGCCGCAGGCCGACGACGGCGAGGACGAGGACGCGATCATCTGGGCGCAGGTCGTGCAGGACGTGCACGAGACCGGTCGGGCGTCGTGGATGAACGTGCTGCTCATGCTGGTGGCGGCCTGCATCGCGGCGATCGGGATCCTCCAGGACCAGTTGCTGCTCATCGTCGGCGCGATGGCCCTGAGCCCCGACTACTACCCGGTCGCCGACACGTGCCTCTCGATCGTCCGTCGGGACTGGCGCCGCGCCGGACTCGCGCTCGGCACCCTGGCGTCGTCGTTCGCCGTGGCGATCACGGGCGCGTGGCTGCTGACCGAGGCGCTGTTCGGCAGCGGGCTCGTGACCCAGGCGACGGCGCCCCCCCAAGAGCTCACCTTGTTCATCTCGAGGCCCGACACCCTCTCGGTGGTGGTGGCGCTCTTCGCCGGCGTCGCCGGCGCGCTGGCCATCACCCTGCCCGACGCCCGCGGGCTGGTCGGGGTGTTCGTGTCGATCACCACCATCCCGGCGGCGGCCAACATCGGGGTGGCGTTCGCCGGCCGGGACTGGGCCGAGGTCGGCGGCGCCGCGGTGCAGTTGGGGTTCAACATCGCGAGCCTCATCGTCGCCGGCACCATCACCCTGGGCATCCGTCGACATCTGGGGAACCAACCCATCGCGCGTGCGGCGGTCCCGGTGCGGCGCGTCGATCCTCGATCTCGTCGCCGGCGATGAGCCGCCGGTCCGTCCTCGCCCTGACGTCCGACTCGGGTCAGTAGCCTGGGACCTCCCTATGCCCC
>JBBSTY010000136.1:0-10901 GCA_038235385.1 Acidimicrobiales bacterium
CCGCACGTTCGGCGGACCAGATCGCCAGCTTCTTCGTCACCGTCGACGCTGCCCTGGAGGCGCTGCGGTCCGACATCGACGGCGGTGTCGCCACTCCCGATCACGCCATCACCCTCTGGCCCGAGCACTTCGATCTCGCCACGACGATCGACGAGGTGAACTTCGGAGGCAGCCCGGGCGACGCCGACCACGAGGCCCCCTACCTCTACGTGGGCCCCTGGTCCCCACCGCCCGTCGACGGCGGGTTCTGGAACGAGTCCTTCGGCGCCAGCCGCGCCGACGGGGCAGCTTCGAGCGTCGCCGAGGCGCTGGCGTTCTTCCGTGAGGGTCGGCGCCGACTGGGCGCCTGAGTCGCGTCGCGGCCACCGCCGCTGGTGCGCCACGATGGGGGCATGACCGCGCTCACCGACCTGCTCCCGGCCTCCGGCGACGCGGACGAGATCCTCGATGCCTTCACGACGTGGACCACCTCGGAGGGACTGTCGCTCTACCCCGCACAGGAGGAGGCGATCCTCGAGGCCATGGCGGGCAACAACGTGATCGTGAGCACCCCGACCGGATCGGGCAAGAGCTTGATCGCCCTCGGCGCCCACGTGGCGGCGATGGGCCAGGGTCGACGCAGCTTCTACACCGCTCCGATCAAGGCGCTCGTGTCGGAGAAGTTCTTCTCGCTCTGTCGCACCCTCGGCTCCGAGAACGTCGGCATGATGACCGGCGACGCGGCCGTCAACGCCGGCGCGCCCGTGATCTGCTGCACGGCCGAGATCCTGGCGAACATCGCGCTGCGACACGGCGCCGACACCGACGTGAATCAGGTCGTCATGGACGAGTTCCACTTCTACGCCGACCCCGACCGCGGCTGGGCGTGGCAGGTGCCGCTGCTCGAGCTGACGCGCGCCCAGTTCGTCCTGATGTCGGCGACGCTCGGCGACGTCTCGCGCTTCGTCGAGGATCTCGACCGGCGAACGGGCCGAACGACCGCGCACGTCACGTCGACCCTGCGACCCGTCCCGCTCGACTTCACCTATCGACGGACGCCCATGCACCGCACCATCGATGATCTCCTCGCAACCGGTCAGGCACCCGTCTACGTCGTGCACTTCACCCAGGCGTCGGCGGTCGAGCGGGCCCAGTCGCTCACCAGCATCAACATCTGCACCCGGGAGGAGAAGCAGGCGATCGCCGAGGCCATCGGCGAGTTCCGGTTCGCGCCCGGGTTCGGCAAGGCCCTGTCGAGGTTCGTCCGTCACGGCATCGGCGTGCACCACGCCGGCATGCTCCCCAAGTACCGGCTGCTCGTGGAGCGGTTGGCCCAGGACGGCCACCTCAAGATCATCTGCGGCACCGACACCCTCGGCGTCGGCATCAACGTGCCCATCCGGACCGTGCTCTTCACCCAACTCGCCAAGTACGACGGCACCACGACCCGCCTGCTCGATGCGCGCGAGTTCCATCAGATCGCAGGTCGTGCCGGCCGGGCCGGCTTCGATGCCCAGGGGAGCGTCGTGGTGCAGGCCCCCGAGCACACGATCGACAACGACGAAGCGGTACGCAAGGCCGGCGACGACCCGAAGAAGAAGCGCAAGATCGTGCGGGCCAAGCCTCCGCGAGGCTTCGTCGCGTGGTCCGAGGACACCTTCGACCGGATCGTGGCATCGACCCCGAACCCGCTCACCTCGAGCTTCGCCGTGAGCCACTCGCTCGTGCTGAACGTGCTCGACCGACCGGGAGACGGCTGCGCCGCCCTGCGCCACCTCCTCACGGCGAACGACGATGCCCGTCCGGCGCAGCGCCGTCACATCCGCCGGGCCATCGCCATCTACCGATCGCTGTCGTCCACGGGCGTCATCGAACGGCTCGACGAGCCCGACGAGCAGGGTCGGCTCGTGCGCGTCACCGTCGACCTCCAGGACGACTTCGCGCTCAACCAACCGCTGTCGCCGTTCGTGCTCGAAGCGCTCCCCCACCTCGATGTCGAATCACCCGACTTCGCGCTCGACGTGCTGAGCATCGTCGAAGCCACCCTCGACGATCCTCGTCCGGTCCTCGCCGCCCAGCTCGACCGGCTCAAGACCGAGGTGATCAACCGGCTCAAGACCGAGGGCGTGGAGTACGAGGAGCGCATGGAGATCCTCGAGAAGCTCGAGCATCCCAAGCCCCTCCGCGAGCTGACCTACGACCTGTTCGACCGCTACCGGGTGCAGCACCCCTGGGTGGGCGATCACAACATCTCACCGAAGTCCGTGGCGCGTGACCTGTCCGAGCAGTCGATGGGTTTCGCCGAGTACGTCGCCCACTACAAGCTCACCCGGTCGGAGGGCCTGCTCCTTCGCTACCTGGGCGACGCCTACAAGGGACTCGTGCAGAACGTGCCCGAGCACCTCAAGTCCGATGAGCTGCTCGATCTCACCGAGTGGCTCGGCGAGCTCGTCCGCCAAGTGGACTCCAGCCTGCTCGACGAGTGGGACCGGCTCAAGCACCCCGACGAGCTCGTCTCGGCCGGGCTCGTCGACGGCCGGGGCACCCCCCTCCCCGATGCACCCCCGCCGGTGACCGCGAACCGACGGGCCTTCACCGTGATGGTGCGCAACGAGTGCTTCCGTCGTGTGACCCTCGCGGGCAACCGTCGTTGGAACGAGCTGGGTGCCCTCGACACCGATGCGGGGTGGGACGCCGATCGGTGGCGCGCCGCGTTCGTGCCGTACCTCGCCGAGCACGATCTCATCGGGATCGGCCCCGATGCCCGCTCGGGTGCCTTCTTCCAGGTCACCGAGGCCGACGGCACCTGGCACGTCCGCCAGGTCATCGACGATCCGGCCGGTGACCACGAATGGGCGATCCACCTCGACGTCGACCTCGCGGCCTCCGATGATCTCGGCGCGCCCGTCCTCGCCCCCGTCGGTGTGGTGCGGCTCTGAACGCACCCGCCAGCCGGCAGTCCGGTCGTCGCGCCGACCCCTGTGGTCACACGATGTCCGGTCCGCCCGGACCGCGCGAACGCGGCGGCCGGTGGCGGACGAAACGACGTCGCCCGTGGTCGGTCACAATGGGGGCATGCCCGACATCCGTGAGACGAAGCTGCCCGGCGTGGGCATCGAGTACGACTTCACCACCCGGTGCGGTGACCACATCGGGGTGATCGCCCGTCACTCGGGTCGGCGCGAGGTGGTGGTGTACGACCCTCAGGACCCGGATTCGGTCAAGACGCAGCTCGAGCTCACGGAGAACGAGAGCGCCGCGCTGGCCGAGCTCATGGGCGGCACCCGCATCACGGCCGAGCTCGCCGCGCTCACCGTCGACATCGAGGGGTTGGTGATCGATTGGATCCCGCTGCCGCCGTCGTTCACCACCATCACCATCGCCGACACCGAGATGCGCACCCGCACCGGTTGCTCGGTGATCGCCATCACGCGCGAGGGCGATGCGGTCCCGGCGCCGGGACCGGACGACGAGCTCATGGCCGGGGACACCGCGGTCCTGGTCGGCACCAAGGACGGCATCGCCGCAGCCACCGAACTGCTCGGCGGCTGAGCCGCCCGTGATCGACGCACTGATCGGGTCGGTGGCGGGCCACCCGACCGCGTTGTTCGCCAACGAGGCGACGGCCGACATCTCGATCATCCTCGTCGAGCTGGGAACGATCTTCGTCGGCCTGGCCGTCCTCGGTCGTGTGGCCCACCGGGTCGGCCTCTCGCCGATCCCGCTCTACCTGCTCACCGGCCTGTTGCTGCACGACGGTGGCCTCCTCGACCTCCAGGCCACCGACGCCTTCGTGGCGATCGGGGCCCAGGTGGGCGTCGTCCTGCTCCTGTTGCTGCTCGGTCTCGAGTACGGCCCCGAGGAGCTCGTGGGCACGCTCAAGGCGTCGGCACCGGCGGGCGCGGTGGATCTGGTCTGCAACTTCACCCCGGGGGTGGCCGTGGGGCTCCTCCTGGGCTGGTCGCCGCTGGCCGCCGTGT
This sequence comes from Acidimicrobiales bacterium, assembly GCA_038235385.1. GTDB lineage: Bacteria > Actinomycetota > Acidimicrobiia > Acidimicrobiales > Acidimicrobilacustridaceae > JBBSTY01. The sequence continues at coordinate 3,960 of JBBSTY010000136.1, forward strand.
TCCTCGGTGGTATCACCTACGTCTCGTCGTCCGGCGTCATCGCCAAGGTGCTCGGCGACCTGCGCCGCCTGGGCAACCGCGAGACCCCGACCATCCTGGCCGTCCTGGTGATGGAGGACCTCGCCATGGCCGTCTACCTCCCGGTCGTCGCGGGGCTCGCCGTCGGTGGCGCGATCGCCGGCACCGCGCTCTCGGTCATCGCCGCCATGGTGATCGTGGGCCTGGCGATCTGGGGTGCCGTGCGCTACAGCACGCTGCTCGATCGGGTCCTGTTCAACCGCTCCGACGAGGTGCTGCTCTTCAGCCTGCTCGGGCTCACCCTGCTGATCGCCGGAGGGGCGGAGAAGATCCACATCTCCGCCGCCGTCGGCGCCTTCCTCGTCGGCATCGCCATCGGCGGTCCCTCCGCCCACAGGGGCGCGACCCTGCTGGCGCCGCTCCGCGACCTCTTCGCCGGCCTGTTCTTCGTCTACTTCACCTTCCAGATCGAGCCGTCCGAGATCGTCGACGCGTTGCCCGTCGCCTTCGCCCTCGCCGTCGTCACGGGTGCCACGAAGATGTTCACCGGTTGGTGGGCGGCCGGCCGCTCGGGCATCGCCACCCGAGGTCGCATCCGTGCCGGCACGATGCTCATGGCCCGCGGCGAGTTCTCGATCGTCATCGCCGGCCTGGCGACGCTCAGCGGCGTGGAGGCCGGGCTCGGCGCCCTGGCGACCAGCTACGTCCTCATCCTGGCCATCGTCGGACCGGTGGTCACCCGCTACTCGGACGTCATCACCGCACGCTTCGAGCGAAAGCCGGCGGCGACCTGATCGAACCGGCCGGAACGGGGGGTGCCACGCCTGCCGCGATCACCGCTGGTTCAGCGCAGGATCTCGACCAGGAGCACCCAGGCGTTGAGGATCGCCACCACGAAGGTCATGAGGATGCCGACGGCGAGCGCGGCGAAGCCCGCCGGCGATCCGACGATGAGCAGCAGCGCGGCGATCACGGCCGGCAGCGTCGCCAGTTGCGCGAACGCCACCCGTGTCGGGAAGGTCCGCCTGGCCTCAGGGCTCTGGGCGCGGCGGGCCAGGATCTGGGCCCGCACCGGAGCCGCCCCGGTGATGACCGCCACCACGGCGAGCTCGACGCCGAGCCACGGTTCGGTTTGCACCGGGATGAGCATCATGCTGGCGGCGACGAGCGAGCCGGTCAGCATCGCCATGGTCTCGCCTGCTCGACCCGGGAGCGCCGGATCGGCGACGATCTCGCGCAGGTTGATGGACACGGCGACGAAGAGCAAACCCGTCAGCGCGGCCGCGGCGCCCGCCTCGGCGAGGAAGAAGCTCCCCCATTGCTCATGCATCGCCGTCCAGCCTACGGGAGACCGGCGCGCTCCCCCGACATGGCCGGCGCGCCCGACCGTTCCGGTGACGTGGCCCCTCCGCCGCGCCCGCAGCCCGACGCAACGGCAACGGTGCCTCCCGAGGGGCCCCTACCGGACCCTTCGGGAGACACCGCCTGGAGGCGGCGGGCGGAATCGAACCGCCGTACGGGGCTTTGCAGGCCCCTGCCTAAGCCACTCGGCCACGCCGCCAGGTGCCCGAACAACGTAGCGCCCACACACCGGTGCTCCGAACGCGATCGCCGGCGGGGCGGCTCCGACTCGAATGCCGCCATCGGTGCGGGACCGTCCGACCCGACGCCTACCCTGACGATCGGGGCTCGAAGACCGTGCGGCTCGCACGTCGGCCCGAGACGGGACCGGGGTGCGCGAGGTGACCGAGGACAACCACCCCAGCGATCCGAGCGATCCGAGCGATCCGAGCGATCCGAGCGATCCGAGCGATCCCAGCGATCCCAGCGATGCGAGCGATCGGGAGCCGACCTCGGGATCGCCCCTCCAGGCGCTCGGGGTCATCGCCGCGCAGGAGGTCACCGTCCTGCCCGGTCTCGAGCACCTCGAGCTGTTCACCATGCAGGGGCTGCTCACGCTGCTCTGGCACGGCGACCAGGCCGCCGAGCGGGTGGTGCTCGCCTGCGGTGGGGCCATGGGTGGGCTGCTCGGTCCCGCCGAGGGCCTCTACCACGACCTCGGCGTCGCGCTCGCCGACCAGGGGATCGGATTCGTCCGGGTGGGGTGGCGCACCCCGAACGACCTCGAGCGGTGCACGCTCGACCTCGCCGCCGCCGCCGACCTGTCGTCGCGGCGGGGCGGGCGGTCGTTCGTCACCGTGGGCCACTCCTTCGGCGGGGCGGTCGCCGTGCGCTGCGGGCTCATGCTCGATCGGCACTGCGCCGGCATCGTCACCCTCGCCACGCAATCGGCCGGGTGCGAGATGGCCGACGCGCTCGCACCCGAGGTCGGCCTGCTGCTGTTCCACGGCGACGACGACGAGATCCTGCCACCGATGGCGAGTGAGATGGTCCAGATGATCGCCGGGCACGGCGACCTGGTCCGGCTACCGGGCGCCGGTCACCTGCTGCGCGAGGCCGGGCCCGAGCTCCGTGAGCGGCTGACCAGTTGGATCCCGGAGCAGTTCGCCCGACACGCCGACCGGAGCTGAGCCGGAGCCGGTCTGCACCACCTCGCGTGCGCCGCCCGTCGGCATCGAACGCACCGGGGGCAGCGGGGGGATCGCGGCGCCATGGCATCGCGGTTCGGCAAGGTCAGGCGCGACCGCGGTAACCGTCGGGGTTGGCGGACTGCCAACGCCAGGCGTCGACGCAGGCGTCGGCGAGCGTATGGCGGGTGCGCCAGCCGAGGAGGCGATGCGCCAGGGAGGGGTCGCCGTAGGAGACCGCGGCGTCGCCCTCGCGACGAGGCCCGATCCGGTGCGGGATGGCTCGCCCCACGGCGGCGGAGGCGGCATCGACCACCTCGAGCACCGACGACCCGGTTCCGGTCCCGAGGTTGATGGGCACGCACCCGTCGATCTCGGCCAGCGCCCGCAGGGCAGCCAGGTGCCCGTCGGCGAGGTCGACGACGTGGATGTAGTCGCGGATGCACGTGCCGTCGGGGGTCGGGTAGTCGTCACCGAACACCACCAGTTCGGACCGCTGACCCGCCGCCACCTGCATGGCGAAGGGCATGAGGTTGTTGGGGATCCCCAACGGGTCCTCGCCGATGCGGCCGCTCGGATGGGCGCCGACGGGGTTGAAGTACCGGAGCAGCGCGATCGTCAGCTCGGGTTCGGCCGCCGCGACATCGCGCAGCATGTCCTCGATCATCAACTTGGTGCGACCGTAGGGGTTGGTGGTTCGCAACGGCGCCGACTCGGTGACCGGCACCTCGTCGGGATCGCCGTACACCGTGCAGGACGAGGAGAACACCAGATCACGCACGCCGTGACGTTTCATCACCTCGAGCAGCGACAGGGTCGACCCGAGGTTGACCCGGAAGTAGCGCAGCGGCTCGGCCACCGATTCGCCCACGGCCTTGAGCCCGGCGAAGTGGATCACGGCATCGACCGGCTCGGCCGAGAGCACCGCATCGAGCGCATCGGTGTCGCCGACGTCGAGCTCGTGGAACGTGAGCTCGCCGGGCGCCAGCTCACCGATGCGGGTGATCACCTCGGCGCTGCTGTTCGAGAGGTCGTCGACGATCACCACCGAGTACCCCGCCTCGAGCAGCGAGACCGCCGTGTGGCTCCCGATGTAGCCGGCGCCGCCGGTCAGCAAGATTCGTTGGGTCGACATCCCCCGAACGCTACTTGCCGACTCCGCCACGCACGGTGAGACGGCCGGCCCGCCGAAACTCACGTAAGGTGTGCGGTCACCCTCCGTCGAACCCCTGGGAGAGCTCAGATGGATCTACGTTCCACACGCAACACCGCCAAGGCGGTGGTGGCGGTCCTCGCCATGGCCAGCATGGTCCTGGTCGGATCGGCATCGCCCGCCTCCGCCGTCGGCGGCACCCCCATCGACTCGGCCGGTCCGCTCACCCGGATCCTCGTCGGCACCGACACCCAGTGCCAGGTGTTCTACACCGGCGACACGGCCGGGGAGTTCTACGGCAGCGACGACAGCGGCGCCTGCGGGACCTTCGTGGCCCTCGCCGGCGTCCTGTACGGACCGGCCACCGTGCCCGCCGGAGGGAGCGCCACCCCCCGCACCGCGTTCACCCCCGTGAGCCAGACCCCGGTGTCGGGCGACGGCAGCGCCGCGACCCCCTACACCGTCACCACGGTCGCCGATCTCGGTGCCACCGGCTTCCAGATCACCGAGACCAACACCTACGTCGTCGGCCAGGAGTTCTACCTCACCAGCGTCTCGCTCGCGAACACCACCGGCAACGGCCAGTCCGCCGTGATCTACCGCGCCGGCGACTGCTACCTGCAGGACTCCGACAACGGCTTCGGCCGGGTCGACGGCAACGCCGTGTCGTGCGTCTCGCCCGAGAGCGGCCGCATCCAGCAGTGGTTCCCGATCACCCCGGGCTCCACCCTGATGGAGGGCACCTACAGCAGCGTCTGGGCCGCCATCGGCAGCCAACAGCCGTTCGACAACTCGTGCCTGTGCGACCAGACCCCGGGCATGGAGCACGACAACGGCGCCGGTCTGAGCTGGGTGCGCACCATCGAGGCCGGTCAGACCGTGACCGTGTCGCACTACACGACCTTCTCGCCGTTGGGCTTCCAGGCGCCCACGGTCACCAAGACGGCCGACATCGGCCAGGTCGACATCAACGCCGCCGATGGCTACACCATCACGGTCACCAACCCCGGTGAGTTCTCGATCACCCTCGACGGCATCACCGACGACCTGCCCGCCGGCTTCACCTACACGGCCGGCAGCACCACCGGTGCGACCACCACCGATCCCACGGTGACCGGTCAGCAACTCGAGTGGGGCGGACCGTTCACCGTCGCCGCCCAGGGCACCATCAGCCTGCACTTCGGGGTGACGGTCTCGGGCATCCCCGGCACCTACACCAACACCGCGAACGCGTCGGGCCCCGGCCTCGCCGTCGTCGGCGCCGTCGACGTCGCGCCGGTCGTGGTCATCGACCCGGTGCCCGTCACCGAGCCGCCGGCACCGCCGCCGGCCGTTCGGCCCGTGGCCGCCACGCCGCGCTTCACCGGCTGATCCGCCGCACACGCTGATCGACGCCCCGGTCCGGGACTCCCGGCCGGGGCGTCGTCGCGTCTGCGCACCGAGGGGTGATTTGCAAGACTGCGAGCGGCGACGGCACCTCGGCCGTACGTCGGTGATCGGGGGCAGGCATGGACGACCGCGCAACACACGATCAGGACCACGTGTACGCCGTGGCCATCATCGGGTCCGGCTTCGGCGGATTGGGCATGGCCCAGCGGCTCCGAGCAGACGGGATCGATGACTTCGTCGTGCTGGAGAAGGCGCAGCGCGCCGGCGGGACCTGGCGCGACAACACCTACCCCGGAGCCGCGTGCGACGTGCCGGCGCACCTGTACTCGTACTCGTTCCACCGCTACGACTGGTCCCGGCGCTACCCGCCCCACGAGGAGATCCTCGCCTACATCGACGACGTGGTGGCCACGTTCGACCTCGCCCGCCACCTCCGCTTCGGGTTCGCCGCCGATCGGGTCACCTACGACCAGACCGCTGCGATCTGGACCCTGACCGACCCCCACAATCGGTCGGTGCGGGCACGGGTCGTGATCTCGTCGGTCGGCCAGCTCAACCGACCCCGCTACCCCGAGATCCCGGGACGGGACACCTTCGGCGGCGCGTCGTGGCACTCGGCCAGGTGGGACCACGACCACGACCTCCGCGGCCAGCGGGTGGCGGTCGTCGGCACCGGAGCGAGCGCCATCCAGTTCGTCCCCGAGGTGGCCGAGCAGGCCGCGCACGTCACCGTGTTCCAGCGCCACGCGCCCTACGTGATCCCCAAGCCCGATCAGCAGTACGAACCCCGGGAACGTTCCCTGTTCCGGCGCCTGCCGATCCTCGAGAAGCTCGACCGGGCCTCGATCTTCCTCCGAGGCGAGCTGCTCACCAGCGCCATCCTCGGATCGGCGGGGGCCCGCCGGAACGTCGAGAAGATGTGGCGTTCGCACCTCGAGGCGCAGATCACCGATGCCGACCTGCGGGCCCGATGCGTCCCCGACTTCGTGATCGGGTGCAACCGCATCCTCTTCTCGAACGACTGGTACACGACCTTGGCGCGCCCCCACGTCGATCTCGTGACCGAACCCATCACCGACATCATCCCGACGGGCGTGGTCACCGAGGACGAGGTCACCGGCGAACGGACCGATCACGACGTGGACGTGATCATCTACGGCACCGGGTTCGCGGCGACGGGGTTCCTCCAGCCCATGGAGGTGGTCGGGCGCGACGGTGCCGACCTGCAGGGAGACTGGACCCACGGCGCGGCGGCCTACCGCGGCGTGGCCGTCCACGGCTTTCCCAACTTCTTCATGCTCTACGGGCCGAACACGAACCTCGGAGGCAACTCGATCATCTACATGCTCGAGCGACAGATCGGCTACATCAGTCAGGCCCTGGCCGAGATGGACCGTCTCGACCTCGCGTCCATCGAGGTCCGCTCCGACGAGCAGGACGCCTTCGCCTCGTGGGTCGAGGACGAGAGCCGCACCACGGCGTGGGTCACCGACTGCCACAGCTGGTACACGACCGAAGGCCGCAACACCAACAACTGGCCCGCCCAGACCTACCGCTACGGCAGGCTCATGGAGCAGTTCGACCTCTTCGCCTACGAAGCTCGGCCGCTGCCGTCGGGATCGCCTCCCGATCGCGGGGGCCGGGCGCCGGTGGGGGGGTGGGTGGGGCGTTTGCCGGACGACGTGTGCCTCCCGCCCCGCGGCGCCCGCCGGGGCGCGGCGGGGAACGGGTGCTCGGGTGCGAGCCGGTAGTCGGGGAGCACGACCGTCGCTCCGGTGGCGGCGACGAGCGATGCCGCCCACGCCTGCGCCAGCAGCGGGCTCCCGACGACGTAGCCACCTCCGTGCAGGTGCA
>JBBSTY010000137.1:0-10871 GCA_038235385.1 Acidimicrobiales bacterium
CTTCTCGCTCTCGAACACCTACGAGCGGCTCAATGTGGCGATGATGGTGCCGTTCGCCCCGAGGTGGTCGTGGAGCTCGTCCAGCAGCCGTTCGGGCCGGCGCAGGTGCTCGAACACGTCGGCGGCCAGGACGACATCGAAGTCGGCGCCGAGACCGGGTGGGAGGCCGTGGTCGAGATCGGCCTGCACGAAGCGGTCGAGGCGGCCCTCGACCGCCGGGTCCTGGTCGATGTCGACCCCGGTCACCGAGTGGCCGTCGTGCTGGAGGTGAGCAGAGACGGCGCCGTCGCTGCACCCGAGGTCGAGCACCTTCAGCGCCGAGGCGGGTTCGATCATCGACACGACGAGGCCGTGGGAGCTCTCGGCGCTCAGCTTCTCGTCGTAGCTCTTGGTGGCGAACACCAGGTCACCCTGGCCGAAGCCCATCTTCTGGAGGCGGTAGCGCACGACGTAGCGACAGATGTCGATGGCGTAGGCGATCCCGTTCACGTGGGAGATCTCGTCGCCGTAGTAGGTCGGGATGGGGATCTCGCCGATGCGGTGGCCGCCCTCGAGGAACTGCACGATCACCTGCGTGTCGAAGTCGAACCCGTCGCTGTTCCCCTCGAACGGCACCGATGCCAGGGCATCGACGCGGTAGGCGCGGTAGCCCGAGTGCCACTCCGACAGCGACGCCCCGGCCACCTTGTTCTCGAACGCGGTGAGGATGCGGTTGCCCACGAACTTGTACATGGGCATCCCACCGCGGCGCGCGCCGCCCTGCGCCAGCATCCGTGAGCCGAACACGGCATCGCACTGGCCCTGTTCCAGAGGCGCGACCATCTCGGGCAGCAGCTCCGGGGCGTACTGCCCGTCGCCGTGCAGCAGGACCACGATGTCGAGGCCCTGCTCGATGGCCCACCGGTAGCCGGCCTTCTGGTTCCCGCCGTAACCGAGGTTCTGGTCTTGTCGGATCACCGTCAGCGGGAGGTCCGGGGTGGTGGCTTGGTAGCCCATGCCGATGAGGTAGGTGGCGTCGCTGCTCGCGTCGTCGGAGATGAGCACGCCGTCGATCCGTGGACGGAACTCCGGAGGGATGCGGTCGAGGACCGTGTGCAGGGTCGACGCAGCGTTGTACGCGACCACCAGGATCCCGATGCGCAGTTGGCCGACCTGCGGTTGGTCACCGGTGGACTCGGCGCTGATCGGGGGTGGCCGGTCGGAAGGATGCACGGTCATGTCGCCAGCCTCTCATCTGGAGCGGTGTCGGCGGTCACAGCCGCGGATCGACCGCCCGGTGGCGAGCCCGGATCGGTGCGGAGGGCGACGATGGCGCAGCCGAGCGCCAGCACGACCGGGACGACGACGCCGACGCGTCCGACGAGCTCCATGGGCATGCTGCGGGCGGTGTCGCCGCGGACGAGATCACCGAGCCAGTTGAGCGGCGCCAGCCCCGGACGGTGGTAGAGCGGGTCGGTGATGGTGGCGAGCACCATCCAGAACGCGCTCCAGATCGCCATCGCCGCGGTGAGCGCCGCCCACCGCCGCCACGCCTCGGCCAGCGGGAGGGCGAAGAAGGCGAGCACCGGAACCAGGTAGCGCGGCCCGGGCGAATCGCCCCCGTAGCCGTCGATGCCGGTGGAGACGAGGAGGAACAGACCGAGCAGCACCAGGGCGACGATGGCGTCGATCCGCGCTGGGGTGCGCCCGCGGATGGCGATGGCGGCGCCCGCCACGGCGAGGATCATGACGGGGGTCAGCGAGAACAACCCGCGATCGCCGATGAGGGCGAGCCCGAACTCGAGCGGAACCGGCGCCACGAGGTTGTAGACGCCGAACGCGCCGGTGCCCTGGAAGTTCGGCAGGTAGCCCTGGTAGGCGGTCTTGAACGGCCCCCCGAAGGTGGCGGCGTTCACGACGAGCAACGGGATCGATCCGATCAGACCGCCCAGCGCCACCCAACCGGCACGCGCCCGCAACAGCGCGATGGCGGCGATGCCGATCACGGCCGCCACCACGACCTGGGTGTACTCGACCCCGATGCCCGCTCCGAGCAGGGCACCCGCAGCCACCAACGCGAACGCCGACGGCCGGGGCCGGCGCACGAGGAACCATGCGGCGAACCCGGCGAGGGCGGCGAGCAGGTGCCCGAACAGCAACGAGGAGAACGGCAGGAGCACCGTCCCGAACACCAGGGCGAGGGGGACCTTCACCGCCAGGTCGGGGTAGACCCGAGCCACGTGGCGGTGGAGGAGCACCATGAGGAGGGCGGCGGGTATCGCCGCCGACCACACCGTCACCAGCCACAGGCCGATGTCGGCGTCGGTGTCGACGTCCACCCCCGCTCGATCGACGGGGAACGCCTGGCCGCCGAGGAACCGGTACAACGCGTAGGCGGGCACCGCGGCCATCGGCTGGTAGGGGGCCTTGTCGGAGTAGTGGTGGCCGTCGATGACCGCGTAGTCGAGACCGAGCGACCGGGCGTACGGGTCGAGGCGAAACGAGTGGTCCTCGTACACGGCGACGGTGTAGAGGTACCGCGACGCCGGCTGGGTGCTCCAGTCGCGCAGGAACGGCACCGCCATGGCGAGGACGGCGAGGGCGAGGAGGATGTCCGTCCGCCAGCGGCGACGCCGGCGTCCCACCGTGGCCGAGCTCGTCATGGGCGGGGAGCCTACCCGGGTTGGTTCAGGCCGGAGGACGGATCATCAGGTCGAACGCCTCGACCACACCGAGTTGGTGCCGTTGGCTGGCCCCGCCGCGGGTCTGCACCGCGGAGAAGAGCAATCCGAGGATGAGCGTCTCGAGGCCGGCCGCCAGCAGCTCGGGGCTCAGATCGGCACGCACCTCGCCGCGGTCGGCGGCGCGGAGGCGCTCGGCGGCGAGGAGGTCGCCGAAGCGACGGAGAGCGGGGAGCTCGGCCAGGCGTGGCACCTCGTCGGGTTCCTGGCCGGCCAGGAGCCGATAGGTGAGCGGGTGGTGGTCGAGCACGACGACGGCGTGGATGATCACCGCCGGGATCAGTTCGCGTGCCGCCACGCCCTGGATCAGGTCGGAGATCTCATCGATCATCTGGCTGGCGTCGGCGTCGACGGCAGCGCGGAAGAGCGCCTCCTTGTTGTCGAAGTAGGCGTAGGACGCGGCCTGGGTGAGGTGCGCGGCTCGGGCGATCTGGGAGACCGACGTCGCCCGGAACCCGCGCCGACCGAAGTGCTCGATGGCGTTCTCGAGGATGCGCTGGCGGGTGCGCTCGCCCTTGGTGGCGGCACCGGGGGTGTCGCCACTGACCTCATCGATGGTGGACACCTCGCTCATCGCCCCGCATGCTACCAGGAATCAATAGAACGATGGGAACTACCGATTCGTGAGGTCGGCGCGGGCGGCCCCCCGTCGGGACGGGTGATGGTTTGTCCGGGTGAAATCGATAGATGGAAAGGTTCTCTCTATTCGATAGATCCGTTCGACCTATTGAGGAGGGTTTTCGTCGCCGGTACGGTGCGCACATGGCTCTTGGGGAGACGTCGGTCACGGTGATCCCCGACCTCGCGCTCGATGACGAACTGGCCCGCATGCTCGGACCGGTCGAGCGGGTGCGCGCCAACCGGTGGTTCGAGGGCGAGATCACCGACGCCACACTCGGTCAGGTCCTGGCCGCGATGACCAACCGGGCTCCGCTGGCGTATGCCGAGGGGCTCGGGCTGGGCGATCCCGCAACCCGACCCAACCGGTGGCGCGAGGGCCGCGTGGTCCCCCCGGGGGTTCTGCGACGATCATGACCCTGAGGCGCGCAGACCGCTGGTCTGTCGCAGCATCGGGTCCAGGTGTTCAGGCGTCGGGTGCTCGTTTGAGGGGCGAGCACCCGATGCCCGAACGATCCGCGAGTCGCGCTACTCGGCGAGACCGACCGGTTCGCCGTCGATGATCTGGTCGAGGTACTCGGACCACCCGTAGCCCACGCGGCCGTCGGCGAGCGTCCACTCGGTGAGCCCTTCGGAGATCCGGGTCACCATCTCGTCGCGGCGGTTGCGCAGCGGCACCATGCGCAGCACCGATCCGGTGACGTTCCATTCGAGCGGCTCCCCGTCGGCGTCCTTCGAGCGCAACGTCGCCGCGATCGTGCGGTGGTGGCGGTCGCCGTCGGTCCAGCCGGTGCTGATCTGGAAGTCCCGGCACACGTGCAGCTTCCCGTCCTCCCAGACGAACCCGCCACGGGTGCCCTCGCTGTCGCGTCGGGCCACGCGCGAGCCCATGAACCCGAAGTCGTCGCCGACGTTGGCGGTGAGCCAGCGGTAGTAGTACGGCGCCTGCCAGAACCGGGGGCCCCACGAGTGGTCGCGCAGCCCGAACCCGTCGACCGGGAACGACTCGTCGCCGACGGTCACCGTGCCCGACGCCTTCACGAGCTGCTCGTAGTGGCCCTTGGCGAACTCCTCGCCGGGCTTCTCGTGCGGTTCGGTGGGTTCCCCGCCGAACATGTCGCTCACCCGGCGGTAGGTGAGGTCGGCGGTGACCTCGGTCCACGGGCTCTCGGTGAACGCCCGTCGGGGGTCGGCGAGCAGCAGGGGGTCGTCGAGGACGATCGCCTTGCCCTCGTAGTGCACCTCGAGGTGCTCGAAGGGAACGTGCACGGTGAAGCGCAGGCCGGCGGCATCGAACGCCTCGTTGGTGGTGATCTCGGGCCGCGTGAACATGAACGCCACCCGCCCGTCGGGGAGGTAGAGGCAGACGGTCATCTCACCCCGACCCTCGTTGGGTCGGTTGCCGAGGCGGAAGAAGCCCCCGAATCGACTGACCGGGTCGTACACGTTGAAGTACATGCTCTCGTTGAAGTTGGATTCCTCACCGGGGTGCATGAACTCGTCTTGGGGCTCGAGGCGGACGCGCATGGCTGCACCGTACCCATCGGCCGACGGCCAGGCGCACGATCCGGGTGTCGCCGCTGCGGGTGTGATCGCTCAGCCGGTCGGCGACGAGCGGTCCGCCAGCGCGGCGGCGGCGCGGAGGTGCAGGGTGAGGTCGTCGAGCGAGCTCGAGGCGTTGATGCCACTGGTGTTGGGCATCACGTAGACGGGCCGACCGCCGACCGTCCGGTCCGAGATGCCGGACGAGGACCGCCGGTCGGCGGCGGCGCGCCAACCGGCGAGGCCGACGATGCACACCGCCTGTGGTCGGAGCCAGGCCGCGAGGCGCTCGATGCGAGCGAGCCCGGCGGCGTACTCGTCGCTGGTGAGGACCGATGCCCGCGCCGACGCTCGCTTGACCAGGTCGGTCATGCCGACGTGGTCGACCTGGAGCGCGTGCACCGGATCTCGGGCCCGGGTGACGAGTTCGGCGGCGAGGGCGGCCGGCCAGAAGCGGTTGCCCGGCCGGGCGAAGCCGACGCCCGCATCGGCGGCGTGGAGGCTCGGGTTGAGGCCGCACACCAACAGGCGCATGCGCGGCCCGACGGTGTCCGCCAGCGAGCGTTGCCGGACGGCGCGCACCACGATCTGGCGCGGCTCGGTCCCGTCGACCACCGAAACGCTGGTGGCCGTGAAGCCGGCGCCCTCGACCACATCGTCGAGCAACGGCCACGACGGGTCCGAGCCGGGTCGAGCTGCTGGTCGGCCATCGGCGCGCGCCACCAGCTCGACCGTCGCGCCAACCGCCAGACGGTGGTGCAGGGCGTGCCACGCCATCGGCGTGCCTCGGTCCACGACGGTCACCTCACAGCAGGCTGAGCTGTCCGTCGGGGCCGGGATCGTCGGGGCCCGGATCGTCCGAGCCCGGATCGTCCGAGCCCGGATCGTGGGAGTCCCGATCGACACGGTCGGGCCCGTCGGGTCGGTCGGGCCGGTCGGGCCGGTTGGTGTCGTGGCCGTCGCGCTCGGGGGCCGACGGGCGTCGACGGGATCGTGTCGGCGGGGGGACCAGGGGAACCTGCTCGGTTCGGGCGGCCCGGGTGGCCAGGGGCTCCCAGACGACGCCGCCGCGGGGACCCGAGGTGCGGACCTCGATGCGATCCACGGGGATCGACCGCGAGGCGCCCTTCTGATCGTGCAGACCCACGCTGCCGTCGCGTTCGCGGCGGGCGACCGTGGCGGGCTTCCAGCGCTCGCCGTCGTGGCGACGGAACCGGACGGGGTCACCACGGGTGAGTCCCAGCTCGGCGAGCCCGGTCTCGGGAAAGGGAGCGGGCGGCGCGGGTGGTCGGCGGCGGGGGGTCGGGCTCATCGGCGGGACGAGCTCACCGGCTCGGCGACGCGGACGAGCTCATGGGTTGTCGGGTCGCGTGAAGTCGGTGAAGCGGGACTGGAGTCGACGCATCCCCGTCAACCATCGGTCGTAGTCGTTCGCCTTGCGCTGGAAGTAGGTGGCGACCTCGGGGTGGGGAAGGATGAGGAAGGTCTCGGCGGCCAGACCCGCGATGACCGCATCGGCGACCTGGTCGGGCTCCAACATGCCGTCGACGCCGGCGACGCCGCCCTCGACCGTGCCGCCGGTCATCGCCGTGCGAACCGCCTGCGGGCACAGGACGCTGACGCCGATGCCCCGGTCGCCGTAGGTGATGGCGATCCACTCGGCGAGCGCGACCGCGGCGTGCTTGGTGACCGAGTAGGGCGCGGAGCCGATCTGGGTGAGCAGCCCGGCGGCCGAGGCGGTGTTGAGGAGGTACCCGCCGCCCCGCTCGATCATCCGTGGCACCAGGACCCGAGCCGCGTGCAGGTGGGCGTACACGTGCACGTCCATGACGCGACGGAACTCGTCGGTGCGCAGCTCGACCCCGCCGATGTCGATGATGCCGGCGTTCGAGCAGAACAGGTCGATCGGGCCCAGGTCCGCCTCGATGGCCTCGATGGCCTCGGTGACCGCGTGCTCGTCGGTGACGTCCACCGCAGCGGACCAGCCGCCGATCGCGTCCGCCACGCGGCGGGCGCCGGCACCGTCGAGATCGAGGACGGCGACGCCCGCGGCACCTTCGGCTGCGAACCGCTCGGCGAGCGCGCGACCGATCCCGTGCGAGCCCCCGGTGATTGCGACGACCTTCCCCGACGTGTCCATGCGTCGATGGTAGGGCAGCGCGACGACACGCAGCCCCAGCGGTGTCCCGACCTGCGGACGATGCGGACGATGCGGACAGGAACGACGTGGGTCCGCGGTCAGGCCCCGGCCGCGGCCTCCATGGTCGCCCGGATGACGGCGAGCCGGTCGTCGGCCCACGGCAGGGGCATCAGGACGGCGTGATCGACGCCGGCGCGGGTGTACGCCGCCACCGACGACCGGATGTGGTCACGGTCGCCGATGATGTCGATGGCGTCGATCATCCGGTCGGAGATGGCCGCCAGCGCGCCGGCACGATCGCGGGACGCGTGGCGCTCGCGCACCTCGGCGACCTCGGCGCCGAAGCCCGCTTCGGCGAAGCTCCGGGCGTAGCCGTCCACCACGGCGTAGGAGAACAGGTCCTTGCGCGCGTAGTCGAGCGCCTTGTCGGTTCGTTCGCACACGCCGACGTGCACATAGGCGTAGATGGTGGGGTCGTTGCCCGACCGCTCGGCGCCGGCCCGGACGTGGGCCACCGCCGTCGGCACGTGCGAGGCCGGGAGGTAGTTCAAGATGACCCCGTCCGCGATCTCGCCGGCGAGACGCAGCATCTTCTCGTTCAGTGCGGCGAGCACGATCTTGGGCCTGCGCTCGCCGAGACGGATGCCGAGGCGGAACTTGCTGGCCGACCAGAAGTCGCCGTCGAAGCTCACCGACTCGCCGGCCAGGCACTCGCGCACCAGTGCGACGTACTCGCGTACACGGGCGAGCGGTCGGTCGCCGTAGGGCACGCCGTGCCACCGCTCGGTGACGACGGGCGACGAGATGCCCACACCGAGGAGGATGTCGCGGTCGGGATGCAGCGCCTGGAGGGTGGCCGCGCCCATGGCGGTGACCATCGGTGTGCGGAGCTGCAATGCGAGGACCCCCGTCCCGAGGTCGAGCGCAGGCGCCGACGCGCCGACCGCGGCGAGGGTCGCGAACGCTTCGGGTCCGGTGGTCTCGGCGGTCCAGTACGACCCCAGGCCGAGCTCGGTCGCCCACCGGGCTGCGTCGAGCGCCGCATCGACGCCCAGGTTCTGGAACGAGGCGAAGGTCACGCCGAGATCGGCAGGACGGGGCAGCGGGTCGTTCACGGTGGTCTCCCTCGGCAGACGAGCGGTTGGCCGCCTCCGTCGACCTGCGCGGGTCAGGTCAATAGGAACCGGCGACCGTGAGACGGTAGTTCGCCGCCGTGCGGCGATCGTCGGCCCAGCTGACCCGGGCCACCATCTCGGTCGCGTCGTCGACGGTGGCGAACGGTCCGTCGAAGCAGGTCGGCTCCTGCAACCGCAGGGTGGCGGACTTGCCATCGGTGCTGGTGACGCCGCCGAGCGACGGCATCGCAACCGGGTCGTTGCCGTTCGCGCCGAGGGATCCCTGCAGCACCTCGAGGTGCATGCTGGCTCCCTTGGGTGCGGTGAGGGTGACCTCCACGGTTCCGTCGCAGGTCCAGTGGAAGGCGTCGATGACGTGGAACCCGTAGCGGTCGATGTCGGTGTCGGGTACCAGGTTCGCCGAGACCGCCCTTCCGTCGCGCAGCGTGTCGGGGTCGATCACGACGGGTGCCGCCTCGCAGCCGTCGGTGGGGTCGCCGTTGTAGTCGCCGTGGTCGGCGATGCACGCCACGCCGTCGGTGAACGGGGCCGGTTCACCGCCGCACGGCTTGTAGGGCTGGTCCTGGCAGAGGTCCACGGGCACCGTGCTCGGAGCGGTGGTCGCGGCCTGCGCCGCCTCCGCATCGGATGAGGACCGCGCGACCAGGGCGGTGATCGCGACGAGGGCGAGCACCGTGGCGACAGCGCCGATCGACGCGCCGACCGCCGCACTGGTCCAGGTGCGCCGACGCGGACCGGCGAAAAGCCGCGTGCCGTTCGGACCACCCTGCGCCGCAGCCGCGGTGGGTCGCCGGCGCGCCTGTCGGTCGAGGAGCGGGTCGAGGCGGCGTCGCAGGTCTGCGGGGACCGACGCGGGCAGGGGCGCCACCTTGCCCTTCGCGGCGCGCGTCACGAGCACCCGTGGATCGCCGCGTCCGTACGGCGGGTTTCCCGTGGCGGCGAACGCGAGGGTCGCCCCCAGGGAGACGACGTCGCTGGCGGCGGTGGCTTCCTCGCCCCGGGCCTGCTCCGGCGCCATGAACTCGGGCGTGCCGACCATCATCCCCGTGGCGGTCAGCCCGGATGTGGCGTCGCGGAGCGAGGCGACACCGAAGTCGGCCAGGAACGGCTGCCCGTCCGCGTCGAAGAGCACGTTCGCAGGCTTGATGTCGCGATGGACGATGCCCTGGCGGTGTGCCGCGGCGAGCGCCGACAGCAGCGGCGGCGCGAGCGTGCGCACCTGATCGGCCGACAGCGGGCCGTGGGCGCGCACCTGATCGGCCAGGGTCCCGCCCGCGAGGTAGGGCATCACGAGGATCAGGTCCTCGCCATCGTCGATCACGTCGAGGAGCTGGACGATGTTCGGATGATCGAGGCTCAGGAGCGTCTGGGCTTCGCGCGAGATCCGCTGGCGGGCGCGGCTCATGTCCAGGGCGCTGCCGTGCAGCACGAGGCGCTTGATGGCGACCGGTCGCCCGTCCGGGCCGACCGCGAGGTCGACGACTCCCATGCCGCCACGTCCGAGGCGGTGCTGCACCGAATACCGCACCGCGGCAGGGTATCGGCCACCGTCGACGATCTCGCGTCGGCCGGCGGACCGAGCAACCCGGAGCCGAACCCGCTACCGGCCTCGCTAAGGTGGCATCATGTCGGTGCGGCCAGCGGTTGGGGGAGACCCAAGCGTCCGTCGGATCGCCGCAGAGGTACGGGAACACACCGTGTGCAATCCGGGTTAATGATGTCGAACACCGACTGAGGAGCGCAGATGACCACGACACAGATCCGAGACGTCGAGGAGACCGCGATCGCCGGAGCTGTGGCGATGATCGATCGCGGCCTGGGGGATCTGATGCACCGCGAGCTCGTGTCCACCGATGAGGTGTCCGACCTGCTGCTCGACGTGCGCACCCTGCTCACGACCGACGCGGCCATCGTCTCCGAGAACTGATCTGGCGAGCCGCTCGACGGCTCCGACCACGAAGGGCCCCGAGCGTCGCTCGGGGCCTTTCGTCGTCTTCGGCGACGCGCCGATGTCGCTCAGCCGCCGGCGGCGACGAGCTCGGCGAACGCCTCGATCAGGCACGAACGCAGGAGATCGGGTTCGGTGATCGCACCCGTGTCGACGTAGAGACCCATGTTGAGCTGGCCGCGGTACGACATCATGGTGAGGTTGAACGCGGTGCCGGCGAGCGGGCCGAGCGGGTAGGTGCCGAGGATCAGCGACCCACCGATGTACAGGTCGAAGTTCGCCGCCCGGACGTTGGAGGTGGTGAAGTCCACCGTCTCGGTCTGTTGACGGGCGAAGCGCACCAGGACCGAGGTGGGCAAGATGTTCACGAATCCGGCGGCGCCGTTCACGACGCCGAGGATCTTCTCGCCCTTGGTGCGGGTCAGGACATCGTGGACGGCGGCGAACCGTTCGACGGGATCCTCGATGCCGGCGGGGACGAGCTCCCGCGTCGGGACGAAGCTGTTGCCGCCGGCTGCCTTGTCGGTGCGGGTGCTGATCGGCATCGCCATGCGCAGGGTGTCGACCGGCTTGCCCAGCGCTCGGTGGTAGCCGCCCGCCCCGCCGGCGGCGCCCGTGACGAAGAAGTCGTTGAGGCTGCCGCCGAGCGCCTTGGCCGTTCGGTACGCCGCGTCGAACTCGACGTCGAGGGTCTCGAGCTGCCGGCGCAGGGTCCGTTCGGTCCACAGCGGTGAGTGCGCGTGGTCGGTGATGGTGACCTGGCGGAC
>JBBSTY010000138.1:0-10718 GCA_038235385.1 Acidimicrobiales bacterium
CAGCACCGCCTCGGTGCCGACGTAGATGCGCGCCGGCTCGAGCCCCTCGCCGGCGGTCGCACCCGTCACCTCGACCACGGGCTCGCGGGCGAGCGCCGCCAGCTCCTCGCGGGCCCGGGCGACCCCCACGCGCAGGTTCTTGAGCGCCGTGGCCCCACACGCCTGGCACACCATCGGTCGGGTGGTCCCGCACGATCGGCACGTGAGCTGTCCGTCGTCGCGCTGGCCCATCGACGCCGAGCAGTGCTCGCATCGGGTGGCTTCGCCGCAGCGGGCGCACGCCAGCAACCGCGAGCGGCCCTTGCGGTTGAGGACGCACACGACCGTTCCCGGCGCGTCGCGCATCGCCCTGACGAAGCGTTCCGAGTAGAGGCCCGACCGTCCCGGCTCCTCCCGACGACGGTCGACCACGTCGACGATCGGCCATCCCTCGCGCTCGGACGCGCGCGAGGGCACCAGCAGCCCGTCGCCGGCCGCCCACTGCAGCGCCTCGAGCGACGGTGTCGGCGACACCAGCACGCACGGGACGTCGGCGCGGCGCGCCCGCTCGATGGCGACGTCGCGGGCGTGCCAGGTGGGCGAGCGTTCCTCCTGGTACACCTCGTCGTGCTCGTCGAGCACGACCACCGCGGCGAGGTCGGGGACGGGGGCCCAGGCGGCTGCTCGGGATCCGACGCACACCGAGCCGACCCGGGCGGCGGCCCACTCCTTGGGCAGGATGGCGACATCGATGCCGGCACGGCGCAGGCGGAGGCCGAGGTGGCGCGCGTCGGACACCGACGGCACCAGGACCAGGGCGTTGCCCCGCGACGCCGCGGCCAGCACCACCGGATAGCGGTCCGCGCCGGGCGGTAGCCGAACCAGCGCCCGGCGGCGGGCGAACGCCGCCTCGATGAGCTCGTCGTGGTCGGTGCGCACCGACGCGCTCGGCGGTGGCGCTCCCGAACGGGACCGACGAGGCAGGCCGGGCACCGCCCGGTCGGGCGACGCGGTGGCGAGGAACGAGGCCGGACGCCCGTACCAGCGCCACGCCGCCCAGGACGCCAGATCGATGAGCTCCTCGGGCGGGCCCCAACCCGTCACCTTCGCCACGGGTCGGAGGGTGACGCCGGCCGGCGGTTGCACGTGATCGGCGACGACCCACCCGCCCACTCGGCGCCGGTGGAGCTCGATGCGCACCATCGTCCCGACGCGGACCTGGTCCCCGAGGGCGTCGGGGACCAGGTAGTCGAACGTCTTGTCGATCGCCGGTACGTCGGGCAGCACCCGGACGACCCGCGGCGCGTCGATCGGCGAGACGATCTCCTCGCTCAACGGAGCCGGATCAGAGACCCAGCGCCGACTTCAGGTCGGTGACCTTGTCGCGGTTCTCCCAGGTGAAGCCCTCGTTCTCCCGGCCGAAGTGGCCGTACGCCGCGGTCCTGCGGTAGCTGGGACGCACGGCGTCGTCGGGGTCGCGCAACTTGAGATCGCTCACGAGCGCGGCGGGACGGAGGTCGAACACCGAACTGATCGCCTGCTCGATCTTGGCCGGATCGACGTTCTCGGTGCCGAAGGTCTCGACCATGATCGACACGGGGTGGGCCACGCCGATGGCGTAGGCGACCTGGACCTCGGCGCGGGTGGCCGCACCCGCGGCGACCAGGTTCTTGGCCACCCAACGTGCCGCGTACGCCGCCGAGCGGTCGACCTTGGACGGGTCCTTGCCGGAGAACGCGCCGCCGCCATGACGACCCATGCCGCCGTAGGTGTCGACGATGATCTTGCGTCCGGTGAGGCCGGCATCGCCCACGGGCCCGCCGATCACGAAGCGGCCGGTCGGGTTGACGAAGACGGTGTAGTCGTCGTCGGCGAAGGCCTCGGGGATCACGGGTCGGATGACGTGGTCGATGAGGTCGGGCTTGATCTCGGTGTCGCGGTCGACGCCGTCGTCGTGCTGGGTGGAGATGAGCACCGTGCGCAGCCGGACCGGCTTGCCGTCCTCGTAGTCGAAGGTGACCTGGGTCTTGCCGTCGGGCCGGAGGTAGGGCACCGTGCCCGCTCGACGGACCTCGGCGAGGCGCTCGGCCATGCGGTGGGCGACGTGGATCGGCAGCGGCATCAAGACGTCGGTCTCGTCGCAGGCGTAGCCGAACATCATCCCCTGATCGCCGGCACCCTGCTTGTTGAGCAGGTCCTCACCGGAGGTGCCCGAACGGACCTCCTCGGAGTCGTCGACCCCCTGCGCGATGTCGGGTGACTGCTCGTCGAGCGACACCAGGACCCCGACGGTGGAGCCGTCGTAGCCGTAGGACTCCTTGTTGTACCCGATCTCGTTGATCGTCTTGCGGACGATCTTGGGGATGTCCACGTAGCCGTTCGTGGTGATCTCCCCGCCGACGATCGCCAGACCGGTGGTGACGAAGGTCTCGCACGCCACCCGGCTGCTCTCGTCCTGCGCCAACATCGCGTCGAGGATGGAGTCGGAGATCTGATCGGCCAACTTGTCCGGGTGGCCCTCGGTCACCGATTCCGAGGTGAAGGTCCAGCTGCTCACGTCTTGCTCCTGTTCCGTGCCGGCGTTCCGGCGTCGCGATGGTTCTGCCGTCGGGGGGATTGCGGATGCCACGAGGTGACCGCTGCAACCGACGACGGGCCACGTTACGCGCCCCGGGGTGGGCGCGCCGCACGACGTCGGCACAATAGTTGACTGGTTCAGTCGGGATTCAAACCGATCCCATCTGGGTGGGTGCGCCTCGACGACGCGCCACCACCGCATCGAGCACCGCGCGGGCGACGATGCGCTTGTCGCTGAGGGCGACCGGCTGCTCGCCACCATCGCGATCGATGATGACCACCGCATTGGTGTCGTGCTCGAACCCGACGCCCGGGGCGGCGACGTCGTTGGCCACGATGAGATCGAGGTTCTTGCGGTCGAGCTTGGCGCGTGCGTTGGCGAGCAGGTCGTCGGTCTCGGCGGCGAAGCCGACGAGGACCTGTCCCACGGGCTTGTCGCGCCCCAGGTCGACGAGGAAGTCGTGCGTGGCCGCCAGCGCCAGTTCGGGGACCGAGCCGTCGGCGCGCTTCTTGATCTTGTGGTCCCGAACCTCGGCCAGGCGGAAGTCGGCCACCGCCGCCGCCATGATGATGACGTCCTGGCGCGCCGCGATCGGCATGATGGCGCCCTGCATCTCGGCTGCGGTGTCGACGTGGATCACCTGCACCCCCGGGCGGACAGCCCGATCGACGGTGGTCACGAGGGTGACCGTCGCCCCCCGGTCCGCCGCCTCGTCGGCCAACGCGAAGCCCTGCTTGCCCGACGATCGGTTGGTGATCACCCGGACCGGATCGATGGGCTCGCGCGTGCCCCCCGCCGAGACCAGCACGCGCGTCCCGGCGAGATCTCCCGGAGCGAGGATGCGCTCGACCGCAGCGAGCACCGTTGCCGGTTCGGCGAGTCGGCCTGCGCCGACATCACCACCGGCGAGGCGTCCGGTCTCGGGCGGGACCACGACCACGCCGCGCTGCGCGAGCGTGGCGAGGTTGTCCTGCACCGCCGGGTGCTCCCACATCTCGGTGTGCATGGCCGGGCACACGACCACCGGCGCCCGGGTGGCGAGCAGCGTGTTCGTCAGCAGGTCGTCGGAGATCCCCGCGGCGTACGAGCCGAGCAGCCGGGCGGTCGCCGGGCACACGAGGACGAGATCGGCCATCTGCCCGAGCCGCGTGTGGGGAATCGGGAACCGCTCGTCGAAGAGGGAGGTCTGCACTGGTTCGGACGCCAGCGCCGAGAACGTCGCGGCCCCCACGAAGCGAAGTGCGCCGTCGGTGAGGACGGGCGCCACATGGGCGCCGGCGTCCACGAGACGACGACAGACCTCGATGGCCTTGTAGGCCGAGATGCCGCCGGTCACGCCCAGCACGACGGTGCGACCGGCGAGCGATGTCATGTCGGGAGCCGGAACTACTCGGCGTCGCCCTCGATGACGACGACGGCGTCGGCGTCGGCGTCGACCTCGGGCTCGATGTCGATGGCGACGATCTTGTCGGCCGCGATCTCCTCGAACGCGATCGACAGCGGCTTGCGGGCGACCGACGTGACCTGCGGCGGGATCGCCGATCCCACGCCGTCACCGAGCTGACCGAAGTAGCCGTTGATCTGGCGGGCACGCATGGCGCCGAGGGTCACCAGCTTGAACTTGGAGTCGACCTTGCTCAGGAGCTCCTCGATCCGCGGGTTCATCATCGAATCATGGACCTGAGCCACAGGAGCACTCCAGAGGTTGGGGGAACGACCGCACGCGGAACGACCGCAACGGGCGCGCGAACTGCTCCAGCCTAGCGGACCGGACCGCCGGCTCGGTAGTTGCGCGTCGTCGGCGCGGTCAGCGCCGGCCGGCGCGAGCGGTGCCGATCAGCGACAGGACCTCGTCGACCGCGTCGTCGAGGCGGTCGTTCACGACGACGTGGGCGCCGAGGCGATCCCCGGCGGCGAGCTCGGTGGCCGTGTGCAGCAGTCGCCGGTCGATCTGTTCGGTGGTGTCGCCCCGGCCGCGCAGGCGCTGCTCCTGGATGGCGGACGACGGCGCGGCGATGAAGACGAGGAGCGCGTCGGGCTCGCGGGCGACCACCTGTTCGGCACCCTGCACGTCGATCTCGAGCACCAGATCCCGATCCCCGGTGTCCTCGGGGAACGGCGTGCCGTAGAGGTTGCCCAGGAACTCGGCGTGCTCGAGGAAGTTCCCCGCCTCGACGCGAGCGAGGAACGTGTCGCGGTCGACGAAGGTGTAGGCATCGGCCGGCTCGGACGGACGACGGTCACGCGTGGTCCACGAACGGCTCAACCAGAGATCGGGATCGCGCTCGAGCAAGCGCGCCACGACCGTTCCCTTGCCGACTCCTCCCGGGCCGGAGATCACGATGATCATCGTCAGCGATCCAGCGGCACCGTCGAGCGGGAGCGACCGGCCCGACCGGTCATCCGGGGAACGTCCGCAGCAGCGCGGCGCGCTGCTGGTCGCCGAGGCCGCGCACGCGTCGGGTCTCGCTGATGCCGATCTCCTCCATCGTCCGCCGGGCCTTGACCTTCCCGACGCCGGGGAGCGATTCGAGCACGGCCACGACCTTCATCTTGGCGACGATGTCGTCGTCGCCGGCTCGTGGGAACAGCTCTCGCAGGGTGATCGAACCCATCTTCAGCTGCTCTTTGATCTCGGCGCGGGCTCGTCGTGCGTCCGCGGCTTTGGCGAGCGCGGCGCGACGTTGCTCGTCGGTGAGCTTCGGCGGGAGAGGCATGGGCGCACCCTAGTGCCCCATCCGAGATCGCTGGAAGGGGTGTGACGGTCGCCCGCCCCGGCGCCGCCGGATCGACGGGCCCGGATCGGCTCAGCGGTGCGCGGCGCCGACCAGATCGGTCACGTGTCGGACGTCGTGGCGCCCGCACCAGGCCCGGAGCTCGTCGCGGACGTGCTCGACGGCACGGGGCTCGGCGAAGCTGGCCGTCCCGATCTGGACGGCGGACGCCCCGGCGAGCAGCAGCTCGACGGCGTCGGCCGCAGAGGTCACCCCGCCCACGCCCACGATCGGCAGGTCGGGCATCGCCCGATGCACGTCGAACACGGCGCGGACGGCCACCGGGTGGATGGCGGGACCCGACAGGCCGCCGCCGCCGGCGCCGAGCAGCGGGCGGCGCCGTTCGATGTCGATCACCATCCCCATGACGGTGTTGATCAGCGTGACCGCCTCGGCGCCGGCCTCGGACGCGGCCCGAGCGATCGACACCAGGTCGGTGACGTTGGGGCTGAGCTTGGCCCACCGGGGTCGTCCGCACCCGGCGGTGGCCTCGATGACTGCGGCCGCCGCTTCCGGCGAGTGGGCGAACATCCGGTCGCGGTCGTGGTGGTTCGGACACGACACGTTCACCTCGACGGCCACGACCTCGGGCGGGGCAGACGCGAGGAGGTCGGCAGCTCGGGCGTAGTCGTCGATCGTGGTGCCCCAGATGCTGGCGACCACCGTGGCGCCGAGGGCGACGAGCGGTGGGAGCTCGTCGTCGAGCCAGGCCTGCATGCCCGGGCCCTGGAGGCCGACGCTGTTGATCATCCCGGCGGCGGTCTGGTGCACCCGTGGAGCCGGGTTGCCGGCCCACGGATCGGCCGAGATGGACTTCACGACCACTGCGCCGACCGAAGCGAGGTCGACGTAGCGCCCCAGCTCGTCTCCATGGCCGGCCGTGCCCGATGCGGTGAGCACCGGGTTGGCCAGGTTCACCGACCCGACGCGGGTGGTCAGGTCGACCGATGCGTGGTCGGCGCGGCCCCGGCGTCGGCCTCGTCGGGTCACGGTTCGGTGCTCGACGCGACGAGCAGGTCGTCGCTGACCCCCTGGTGGTACTCCTGGAGGCTCCGCACCTGGAGCTCGTGCTCGGCCCGATCGGTCATGCCCATGGCGGCGGCCAGCGCAGCGGCACCGGTGGTGAGCAGCGCCACGCCGTGGCGCCCCGCTGCCGCGCGGATGTACGCCCCGTCGGCACGAGGGCCGCGCCCGCGCGGGCTGTTGACCACCAGATCCACCTGGCCGCTCGCGATGAGCGCGACCGCGTCGATGCCCTCGCCGCCGAGCTTGTCCACCTCGGTGGCCACCGGGAGACCGGCGGCGCGCAGCGCCTCGGCGGTCCCGGCGGTCGCCGCCAGGGAGAACCCGAGCTCGACGAACATGCGGGCGGCGTCGATCCCGATCGGCTTGTCGCGGTCGGCCAGCGACAGGAACACCGTTCCGCTGTCGGGAAGCCTCGTGCCCGCGGCGAGCTGGGCCTTCGCGAACGCCAGACCGGTGGTCAGGTCGATGCCCATGACCTCCCCGGTCGACCGCATCTCCGGTCCGAGCACCGCATCGGCCTCGGGGAACCGGCTGAAGGGCAGGACGGCCTCCTTCACCGCCACGTGATCACCGGAGACCCGTTCACACAGCAGCCCCTCGTCTCGGAGCTCGGCGAGCGTGGAGCCGAGCATGACCCGCGCCGCGACCTTGGCGAGCGGCACGCCGGTGGCCTTGGCCACGAACGGCACCGTCCGCGACGCACGCGGGTTGGCCTCGATCACGAACACCTGGTTGGCCTTCACGGCGTACTGGACGTTGAGCAGCCCTCGCACATCGAGGGCATCGGCGATCTGGCGGGTGTAGTCGGCGATGACCTCGACCGTCTCGGCCGACAACAGGTGCGGCGGGAGGACGCAGGCACTGTCGCCCGAGTGCACCCCGGCCTCTTCGACGTGCTCCATGATCCCGCCGATCACGACGTCACCGGTGTGGTCGCGGATGGCGTCGCAGTCGACCTCGGTGGCGTCCTCGAGGAAGCGATCGACGAGGACGGGACGCTCGGCGGACAAGCCACCTTCCTTCCCGAGGCTGCCGAAGCCCGCCAACGCCTCCATCGCCGTGCGCAGCCCGTCGTCGTCGTACACGATCTCCATGGCGCGGCCGCCGAGCACGTACGACGGCCGCATCAGCACCGGGTACCCGACGCGGCCCACGATGGCGAGCGCCTCGTCGATGGTGACGGCCGTGCCGCCGGCGGGTTGGGGGATCTCGAGCCGGGCGCACAACGTGTTCCAACGGTCGCGGTCCTCGGCGAGATCGATGGACTCCGCCGTGGTGCCGACGACCAGCTCGGGCGGCAGGTCGCCGGCGAGCTTCAGGGGCGTCTGCCCGCCCAGCGAGACGACGATGCCGTCCGGCTGCTCGGCATCGATCACGTTGAGCACGTCCTCGAGGGTGATCGGCTCGAAGTAGAGCCGGTCGCTGGTGTCGTAGTCGGTCGAGACCGTCTCGGGGTTGCAGTTCACCATCACGGTCTCGTAGCCGGCGTCGCGCAGCGCGAAGCTGGCGTGCACGCAGCAGTAGTCGAACTCGATGCCCTGGCCGATCCGGTTCGGACCCGAACCGAGGATGACCACCTTGGGCCGGGTGCTGGAACGCACCTCGTCGGTGTCCTCGTAGGTCGAGTAGTGGTAGGGGGTCTCGGCCTCGAACTCGGCCGCACACGTGTCGACGGTCTTGAAGGTGACGGTGACACCGGCCGCGATGCGGGCGGCACGCACGTCGGCCATGGCGACGGCGTGGTCGGACGTGCTCCACAGGTAGGCGAGCTGGGCGTCGGAGAACCCGAGTCGCTTGGCCCGCCGCCAGTCGCGCGTGGTCATGGCCGAGAAGCCGACCGATTCGAGGTACGCCCGCTCCTCGGTGATCATCAGGATCTGGTCGAGGAACCAGGGGTCGACCCGGGTGGCTTCGTACACCTCGTCGACGGTCATCCCCCGACGCAGGGCGGCCTCGAGCTGGAAGGGTCAATCCGGGGTCCCGATGGATGCCTGGCGGAGCAGTTCGTCGTCGCTCAGCGCGTCGAGGACCGCCTCGCCGGGATCGGCGTTGAGCCCGTGTCGGCCGTGCTCGAGCGAGCGCAACCCCTTCTGCAGCGACTCGGGGAAGGTGCGACCGATCGCCATGGCCTCTCCCACGGACTGCATCTGGGTCCCCAGGACCGCCGGCTGGTTCGGGAACTTCTCGAACGCCCAGCGCGGGATCTTGGTGACGACGTAGTCGATGGTGGGCTCGAAGCTGGCCGGCGTCTTCTTGGTGATGTCGTTGGGGATCTCGTCGAGCGTGTAGCCGACGGCGAGCTTGGCGGCGATCTTGGCGATGGGGAACCCGGTGGCCTTGGAGGCCAGCGCCGAGGACCGGCTGACCCGGGGGTTCATCTCGATGATCACCATGTCGCCGTTGTCGGGGTTGACGGCGAACTGGACGTTCGATCCACCGGTCTCGACACCCACGCGGCGGATGCAGGCGAACGCTGCATCGCGCATCTGCTGGTACTCGACGTCGGACAGGGTCTGCGCGGGCGCGACGGTGATCGAGTCGCCCGTGTGGACCCCCATGGGATCCACGTTCTCGATGGAGCAGATGATCACGCAGTTGTCGGCCGTGTCGCGCATGACCTCCAGCTCGAACTCCTTCCAACCGGCGATCGACTCCTCGATCAGGATCTCCGAGATGGGGCTCGCATCGATGCCCGCTGCGGCGACCTTCTCGAACTCCTCCATCGTCGACGCGATGCCGGTGCCCCGGCCGCCCAGGATGTAGGCGGGCCGGATCACGATGGGGAGACCGATCTCGGTGATGACCTCGCGGGCCTCGTCCATCGAGTGGGCGGTGCCCGATGACGGGGTGGCGAGCCCGATGCCGTTCATGGCCACCTTGAACAGCTCGCGATCCTCGGCGGTCGCGATGGCCTCGGCCTTGGCGCCGATCAGCTCGACGTCGAACTCGGCGAGGATCCCGGCCGCGTCGAGCTCCATCGCCAGGTTGAGCGCCGTCTGCCCGCCCAGGGTGGGGAGCAGCGCGTCCGGGCGTTCCTTGGCGATGATGCGACGAAGGATCTCGAGGTCGAGCGGCTCGACGTAGGTGGCATCGGCGAAGTCGGGATCGGTCATGATCGTGGCCGGGTTCGAGTTGGCCAGGATCACCCGGTAGCCCTCCTCGCGCAGGACGCGGCAGGCCTGGGTGCCCGAGTAGTCGAACTCGCAGGCCTGACCGATCACGATCGGGCCGGACCCGATCAACAAGATGGACTCGATGTCGTTGCGGCGGGGCATCAGTTGCTTCCGTTCGAGGCGTGGTCGGCCATGAGGTCGTCGAACAACCCGAAGAGGTACCGGGCATCGCGGGGTCCGGGCCCGGCTTCGGGGTGGTGCTGCACGCTGAAGGCCGGCACCTCGGTGCTGCGGATCCCTTCGACCGTGCCGTCGTTGAGGTTCACGTGGGTGAGCTCGACGCCCGAGAGCGACGAGCCGTCGACGCAGAAGTTGTGGTTCTGGCTGGTGATCTCCACCTCGCCGGTGGCGAGGTGGCGCACGGGGTGGTTGGCGCCGTGGTGACCGAACGGGAGCTTGAAGGTGGTGGCGCCGAGCGCGGTGGCGAGCAACTGGTGGCCGAGGCAGATGCCGAACACCGGCACCTTGCCGAGGAGGGCCGAGATGTTGTCGACGGCGTAGGTGACCGCCGCGGGGTCGCCCGGGCCGTTGGACAGGAACACCCCGTCCACGTCGCGGGCGAGGACCTCCGACGCGGGCGTCGAGGCCGGCACGACCTCGACGGTCGCGATCTCGCCGAGTTGGGTGAGGATCGAGCGCTTGATGCCGAAGTCGTAGGCCACGACCCGGCGCGGTCCCGATCCCACGGTGTACGGCTCGGTGCAGGACACCTCGGCGACCAGGTCCATGCCGTCGGTTCCCGAGGCCGTCGAGGCGGCCCGTTCGATGGTGTCCTCCGACGCGGTCCCGAACGCGCCCGGCATGGCGCCGGCGTCGCGGATGTGGCGCGTGAGCCGCCGGGTGTCGACACCCGCGATGGCGGCCAGCGCGTGCCGGCGGAGGAACGCGTCGAAGTCGCCGTCGCTGCGCCAGTTGCTGCGTCGGCGCGCCATCTCACGGATGACGATGCCGCGACAGAACGGCCGACGCGATTCGTTGTCGGCCTCGGTGACGCCGTAGTTGCCGATGTGCGGATAGGTGAACGTGATGATCTGACCGGCGTAGGACGGATCGGTGACGATCTCCTGGTACCCGGTCAGCGAGGTGTTGAACACGACCTCACCGACCGACACGCCGTCCTCGGGTTCGGCGCCGAGCGCCTCCCCCTCGAACCGGGTGCCGTCGGCCAGGATCAGCACGGCTTCGCGG
>JBBSTY010000139.1:0-10649 GCA_038235385.1 Acidimicrobiales bacterium
CCCCCCCCCCCCCCCGCCCCGGGGGCGCCCGGGGGGGGCCCCCGGGGGGCCCCCCCCCGACGCACCCCGGTGCCCCCCGGGCCAGCGCACGGCGCTGAGGGTCGCCGGCCGGCACGTGCAGTGTCAGGTGTTGACGACGAACGAGCCCTGATCGAGCGTCAGACCGGCGAGAACCTCGTCGGCCGTCGACCGACGCAGGTACTCGCGCGTGAGGGTGAAGGCCGGGCGGTTCAGCGAGCTCGCCAGCTCGCGGGCGTGGTCGATCGCGGTCGACTCGACATCGGCGAGGGCGACGACCTCGTCGAGGTAGCCGGCCACGACCGCTCCGGCGGGGTCGTACACCCGGGCGAGTTGGATGGCCTCCACCAGTTCGGTGCGGGCCAACCGGTTCTCGGCGAACGCCAGCGCGCTCCGGGGCACCGGCATGCCGATGCGCACCTCGTTCATCCCGATCTTGTACGGGCCGTCGGCGCCGACCCGCAGATCCGCGGCCATCAGCAGGATCGCTCCCATCGCCAGGGAGTGGCCGGTGGCGGCGATGACGACCGGTATGGGGCTGGTGAACACCGAGTGGGCGAGCTCGATCCCGGCCGTGAGCAGCCCGATCGCCTGCTCCGGGCCGGCGGTCATGGTCGCGAGGTCGAACCCGGCGGAGAACTTGCCCTCCCGTCCGACGAGCACCACCGCGCCCGCCTCGTCCGACGCCCGGCGCAGCGACGTGCCGAGCGCGTCGACCACGGCGTGGGAGAGGGCGTTGGCCTTGCCGTCGTCGATGCGGATGACGGCCACCTCGCCATCGAGCTCGTAGCGGACGGTCGTGGCGATGTCGTCGGTCATGGCCGCACGCTACCTGCCGTCCCGTCAGCCTCGCAGACCGGTCTTCGGTTCCCGCAGGTGTCGGGAACCAGGTCGCGGATCGGGTCGTCACATCCCCATTCGCCACCGTCGGTGGTTGGGAAGGGGAGCGACATGGTGAACGGACGTGGTCGGGCGAGCGCTCGGCTCATCACGGTGATGGCCGGAGGTGTGCTGGTGGTCGGCCTCGGCGTCTCGGCGTGCGGATCGAGCGCCGACTCGGCATCGGTGAGCGGTGCTCCTGGTGGAGCGGACGTCGTGAGGAACCAGGCCGCGTCGCCCGATGCGGAGCTCGCCGTTCCCGTGGCCGACGCCGCGTCGCTGAACACCGACGCACTCGGACAGGTGACGCCGCCGGCCGATCGGCCCGTGGTCTCTACCGCCGCGTTGACGGTCGAGACGAACGACGTCAGGGCCACCAAGCCACGGGCGCTCGCGATCATCGCAGTGAAGGACGGGTACCTCTTCGCCGACGAGAGCTCGTACGGGAAGGAGGCGACGTCGGTCCTGACCTTCAAGGTCCCGCCGGCGGCGTTCGCTCAGACCCTCGACGACCTCGGCGGTCTCGGGGACCTCCGATCACAAGAGGTGTCGTCGGAGGACGTCACCGATCAGGTGATCGATCTGCAGAGCCGGATCACGGCCGCCGAGGGTTCGCTGGCGCGAACCGGAGCGTTGCTGGAGACGGCGACGGGCCTGCCCGAGCTCCGCCAGCTCGAGGACGAGTTCGCTCGGCGTCAGGTCGATCTCGAGAAGCTGCGCGGCCAGCAGAAGACGCTTGCGGCACGAGTCGACTTCGCCACGGTGGTGCTCACCCTGCACGGTGCGGACGATTCGACACCCGCGCTCGCGCCCGGTGATCAGGCGGCGGCCCCGCCCGGCTTCACCGACGGCTGGGCCGGAGGCCTCGCCGTGGCGGCAACGATCGCCACCTTCGCCCTCGCAGGGTTCGGCGCGCTGTTGCCCTTCGTTCCGCTCGTCCTCGTGGCGTTCGCTCTGCTCAGGATCACCCGATGGCGAGCCCGACGCGATGGCCTGCCGGTGGCCGCGGACGTCTGAACCCCGATCAGTCGCCGTCGGCGTCACCGAAGTGGCCGGCCGCGTCGGGTCCCGTAGGGTCGGTGGCCGTGCCCGATGTGATCCTGCCGGTCCTGAACGAGATCGATGCGATCGAATGGGTGCTGGCGCGGATGCCGCCCGGCTACCACCCGATCGTCGTCGACAACGGATCGGAGGACGGCTCGGCCGACCTCGCCCGCTCACTCGGCGCCGAGGTGATCGACGAACCCGTCCCGGGTTTCGGATCGGCGTGCTGGGCGGGACTCCGCGCGGCGTCGGCCGAGGTGGTGTGCTTCATGGATTGTGATGCGTCGCTCGACCCGCACGACCTCCCGACGGTGGCCGATCCCGTGCTCGCGGGGGAGGCCGACCTGGTGCTCGGCGCCCGCATCGCCGAGCCCGGCGCGTGGCCGGTCCACGCTCGCGTGGCCAACCGCGACCTGGCCGGCCGGCTCCGTCGGCGCTTCGGGTGGGACGTCCGTGACCTGGGCCCCATGCGGGCCGCACGGCGCGACGCGCTCCTCGGGCTCGATCTGCAGGATCGGCGGTCGGGCTGGCCGTTGGAGATGGCGCTGCGGGCGGGCAACGCGGCGTGGCGGGTCCGGGAGGTCCCGGTGCCCTATCACCGGCGTGCGGGCGTGTCGAAGGTGACCGGCACCGTGTCGGGGACCGTCCGCGCCATCACCGACATGCGCGCGCAGCTCCGGGACCTCGGCTGATCACGACCTGATCGAAGGTCGGTGCGTCGGAGCGGGTCAGCCTTCGACCAGCCCGATGGTGGCCTCGACCGCGGCGGCGAACCGGGAGCGGGGGATGGTCGCGGCGACGGCGCGGGCATCTGCCGCATCGTCCACATCGACGAGCGGCGAGGTCACCGCGACCTGGTAGCCGCACTCGAGGAGACGGGTGAACTGCCGACGGTAGGTGTCCTCCCGGCTCATCGGTACGCCCGTGATCGCGTCGGCGACGAGGTGGCGCAGCGCCAGGAGCCAGTAGCCGCCGTCGGCTGCGGGGCCGAGGACGGCATCGTGGGTCTCGAGGAGCGCGACGACGGCTCGGAGGTGATCGACGGTGATCTGGGGGGTGTCCATGCCGACCACGATCACCGGGTGGTCGGGTGCATCAGCGAAGCAGTGGGCGAACGCGGCGGTGAGGCGTTCGTCGAGGCTGTCGCCGTGCTGGGCGATGATCTCGAACCCGTCGGGCAACCAGCGTCCCGGCGATCCGTCCAGGGCCAGGACACGGCGGGCGACCGGGAGCCCGGGACCGGCAGCGGCCGCGACCGTGGCGAGGGTGTCGGCGAGGCACGCCTCGGCGAGCGCGGCGGCCTGCTCCGGGGTGCACGGCGGACACAACCGGGTCTTGACCTGGCCGGGGACGGGTTCCTTGGCGATGACGAGGAGCTGCACCGGTGCGGTCACCCGCCGGCGTCCCGGAGCTCGGCGCGGGCGAAGCCGACCATCCCCTCGTCGAAGCCCACCGACGCAGTGAAGCCGAGGAGCTCGGTCGCCCGATCTGGCGACGCGAAGACGTGGCGGACATCGCCGAGGCGATAGCCCCCGACGACCTCGGGCGCCAGCGCGGTCGCTCCGCCGATCGCTGCGGCGAGGGCCTGCGCCATGTCGAGGACCGTGTGCGGTGAACCGGTGGCGACGTTGTAGCAACCCGAGGACACCTCGGAGGGCGGCTGCTCGAGCGCGGCGACGTTCGCCCGGGCGATGTCGTCGACGTGGATGAAGTCGCGCCGCTGACCGCCGTCCTCGAACACCCGTGGCGCCTCGCCACGCTCGGCCGCGGACCGGAAGATGCTGGCCACACCGGCGTAGGGCGTGTTGCGTGGCATCCGGGGTCCGTAGACGTTGTGGTAGCGGAGCGCGAGCCACGCCGACCCGTGCTCGCGCGCGTAGGCCGACACGAGGTGCTCCTGGTGGAGCTTGGTGGCCGCGTAGACGTTGCGCGGATCGACCGGCGCGTCCTCGGTGACCGGTTCGGGGTCCAACGGTCGGTCGCATCCAGGGCACCGAGGCTCGTAGTCCCCGGCCTCGAGGTGGACGATCGTACGAGGCCCGGGACGAACCTCGCCGTGGCGCTCGCAGCGGTAGCCGCCCTCGCCGTAGACCACCATGGAGCTGGCGAGCACGACTCGGCCGGCGAACGATCGATCGTGCATGGCTCGGAGCAGCGACGCGGTGGCGCCGTCGTTGTGGGCGACGTAGTCCATGACGTCGGCGAAGTCGACGCCGAGCCCGACCATCGCCGCCTGATGGCAGACAGCATCGACACCGGCGACCGCCTGCCGGGCGACGTCGATGTCGCGCAGGTCGGCCCAGGTGTGGTCCGCCTCCGGGTTGAGGTAGTCGGGACGCCGGGAGTGGGCCGCCGGGTGGAGCCAGTCGACCACGGAGACCTCGTGGCCGCGCTCGACCAGCTGGTCGACGATCGCCGAACCGATGAACCCGGCGCCGCCGGTCACGAGCACGTGCATGGGAGCTCCTCGGTCGTCGGGACGACGTCGTACGGGTTCACCAGTGGGCCTGGATGTACCAGGCGAGGACGATGGCCGAGGTGGCCTGGACACCCAGCCAGCCGCGCGTCACCCAGCCACGGCCGCCCAGCACCGCGGCTGCGGGGAGGACCCAGATGGTGAAGGGCAGCCAGATGCGTTCGACCTCGGCGTTCGAGAGCCCGGTCAGGTCCGCGGCCAAGACGGCAGCGAGCCCGCCCCCGACGATGATCCAGAGGCGCCGATCGCGCAGGAACGCCAATGCGACGAGGGTGGCCGGACCGATGACGAGGAACCAGGCGGCGATGTTGTTGACCAGGAAGTAGAGGTACGGGCGGTCGACGTCGAGCGTGTCGTACTCCACCCTGGTGGCGTCGAGGCCGGTGATCCACCAGAACCCGAAGGGGACGAACGCGAGGATCGCCGCGAACGCGACGAGGGTGGCGATGACCAGCGGACGCCACGCTCGGAGGGCGATCGCCACGGTGAGGACGATGAGACCCATGAGGACGAGTCCGTAGCTGAACATGATCGAGACGGCCGCAACGACGCCGGCGGCGGCGGCGTACAGGTCGGCTCGGCGCCCGGTTCGCTTCGCCGCCAGGACCAGGAGGGTGACCATCCATGCCGCGGTTCCGGCGAACAGGGCATCGAACGTGATGGCCATCCACGTGGCTGTGGGCGCGAGGACGAGGAACGGAAGGGCTCGGCGTGCGTTCGCTTCGCCGGCGACCTCGCGCACCGCGATCAACACGGCGACGATGCCCGACGCCGCGACGGCGAGGGTGAGTGCCGCGATCGCGGTCTC
Source organism: Acidimicrobiales bacterium (assembly GCA_038235385.1). Classification (GTDB taxonomy): domain Bacteria; phylum Actinomycetota; class Acidimicrobiia; order Acidimicrobiales; family Acidimicrobilacustridaceae; genus JBBSTY01. The sequence continues at coordinate 5,226 of JBBSTY010000139.1, forward strand.
GCCGCCGATGCCGATGCGGTCGAGGCCCGAGAGCAGGAGCGGGATGCCGGGGGGATGCGCCCGCACCTGGATGCTGTAGCCGGGGACCGCGTCGATGAACGTGGCGAGGAACTGGCGGGGGTCGCGGGTGAAGAGCGCGTGGGTCGGGGCGTAGTCGTCGGCCCAGTACAGGCCGCGCGTCAGCTCGCCGCCGCCGTCGACCGCAGCCAGTGCGATCCACCATGCCAGCGAACCCGCCCAGCCCGTCGCGAGCACCCAACCCCATCGGCATCGGGCTCCGAGGTGGGGCAGCGCGACCACGAGGGCGACCGCGGTCGCGACGGGGACGAGGAACCGGAGGTCGTGGTCGAAGCGGTAGCCGCCGAGGATGGGTGGCGTGTACAGGACGATGTTGCGTCCCTGGCTCTCGAGCCAGATGCCCCAGGTTCGGGTCAGGTACACCACCAGGAACCACACCGCCGTCACCGTGACGCCCATCACGAGTACGTCGGCGCGCGACCTGCCGGTGCGCAGCGGTTGTTCGTCGGTCGCCGGGCCGGAGGTCGGGGGGGCCTCCGCGCCGCTCAGCGACGGTTGCGCCACATGCCGATCGCTTGGCCGAGGCCGGCTCCGAGCAGGACCATCAGAGCGAGGGCCAACCACAGGGGGAGGGTGAGGTTCCACACGAGGAGGGTGAGCTCGACCTGTTCGCTGTTCTGGGCCAGCAGGACCACGACGACGACCAGGGCGACGCCGGCGAGGATCAGGCGAGGCAGCGCAGAACGATCAGAGCTGGCTCGTTGGTCCGACATCGGTTACCTCGCTGGAGCTCGATGGCCGGGAGCGGACACCATGGCCGAGAGGCTAGCGGGCCATGCGTCGCTCACCCTGCGGCATCACTCCCGGGCAGGAGCGGTGACGAAGTCGATGAGCTGCTCGACGGCGCCGACCAGCGGCGGTTCGAGATCGGTCCACCGGGTGACCGAACCGAGGAGCCGCTTCCAGAAGAGGCGGGGATCGGTGGCCGCACCGGCGCCGAGTGCGGGCCCGACCTGGGCGCAGATCCCGTCCTTCCAGGGCCGACCCTTCGGGATCTCGGGCCAGGCGTCGATGCCGATCACCGACGGCTTGATCGCGGCCCAGATGTCGACGTACGGGTGCCCGGTGATCAAGACGTCCGGATGGTCGACGGTGGCCGCCATGCGTGATTCCTTGGAGCGGTCGACGAGGTGGTCGAGCAGGATCCCCAGCCGCCGGTTCGGGCGGGGCCCGAACGATCGCACCACCTCGGTCAGGTTGTCGGCGCCGTCGAGGACCTCGACCACCACGCCCTCGATGCGGAGGTCGTCGCCCCACACCTTCTCGACGAGCTCGGCGTCGTGCACCCCTTCCACGAGGAGCCGGCTGGCACGGGCGATGCGCGCCGGCGCGCCGGCGATGGCCACCGAACCGGACGCCGTGCGGGTCGATGCGGCCGATGTCGTCGAGCGGGGAGCGATGAGGGTCACCTGCGTGCCCCCGACCGTGAACGATCCCTCTCGGAGCTTGGCCACCCGGTCGCGTCCGTCGGATCCACGCACCGTCACGAGGCCCTTGGCGAGCGACACGACGACACCGGCGACGTTCGTGCCCCGCTCGGCCACCTCGAGACCCGGACGGGCCTCGACCTTCGGGAAGGTGCGGGGGGCCGGTCGTCCGCCATCGAGATCGATCGGACCGCTGAGGATCCCGTTGCCGTAGAAGCGCTCACCCATGGGCGAGCGAGGGTAGCGAGCGCGGGGGCCGAGGTGGGGGACACCTGGGCGTGCCACGCGCCCGTGCCCGTGCCCGCCGGCGCTCGCGGCGCCCGGCGACCGTCAACCGGGGACCGGCGCGGGAGCGGCGATCAGGTGACCGGAGAGCAGGTCGCACCCGAGCTCCACGAGGTGCTGGCGTTGCTCGTCGGTCTCGACGCCGGCAGCCAGGACCTTCTGACCGAGGTCGTGGGCCCGCTCGACGATCGCGGCGATCGAGTCCGGCGCGTCGGTGAGGAGCTGGGTCCACGCGGGCGCGAGGCGAACCTCGGAGAACGAGGAACCGAGGTCGTCCAGGTGGTGGCGGTCCCGGGCACGTGCCGGGTGGCCGTCGGCGGGTCGGTCGTGGGCGAGCGGTTGCATGTCGAGCACGAAACCGACGCCCAGATCGGACACCGCCGCGAGGGTGTCGCCGATGAGGACCCCGCCGCCCGACACGACCCGTTCCGGGACGAGCATCGCCAGACGACGAGCGTCGAGCGACGAGCGCGCCAGCACCTCCTGGACGAAGCGATCCACACCCGGATGGCGGAGGAAGCGGGGGCTCACCGACACGTAGAGCCGGTGGAGCTCCGGGAGCGGGGCGAGCGCGGCGGCCGCATCGCGGAGGATGGCGAGGTCGAGCGAGAAGCTCACCCCGGAGTCCTCGGCGATGGTGAGGAACTGCGCGGCGTCGACCGCGGGACCCTCCGGTCGCAACCACCGGGCGAGCGCCTGGACACCGTCGGTCCTTCCGTCCTCGGCGCGGACGACACGCTGGTAGTACGGGACGATGTCGTGGCGGGTGACGGCCACCGCCAGGTCCTTGAGGGTGACCGAGCGCAGGTCGCGGCCCACCGAGGGTGCCGGCCGGCCGCTGTGCTCGCGTCGGTCGGCCTTGACCTCGTACATGGCCGTGTCGGCGCGTCCGAGGAGCTGGTCGCCGATCTCGCCGTCGCGGGCCATCGCCGTGCCGATGCTGGCCGAGACGTTGATCGACCGGCCGAGCACCTCGACGGCGGCTCCTTCGAGGTGGGCCTGGATGTGGGTGACGAGGGTGGCGATCTCGCGCTCGTCGGACACGCCGTCGAAGAGCACGACGAACTGGTCGCCACCCACCCGGGCGACGGTGTCGATCACCCGCACGGAGTCACGGATGCGCCCGGCGACCTCGACGAGCACGGCGTCGCCCAGGGCGCTGCCGAAGGTGTGGTTGACGGTGCGCATGTCGTCGAGGTCGATGAAGGCGACGGCGACGTTCCGGCCGGTCCGGGCCGAGCGGCTGCGCGCCTTGCCGAGGTGGTCGAGCAGCAGCGAGCGCGAGGCCAGGCCGGTGAGCTCGTCGTAGGCGGCAAGCCGGTGGTGCGTCTCGGGGGCGTGTCGCCAGTCGTTGATGTCACGGGCGGTGAGCACCATCCAGGACACCTCGCCCCCCGGTTGGGTCTCGCCCACGACGGTGGCCCACATGTCCAGCTGCTCCATCGATCCCCGGATCGGGAGGTAGCCGGTCCAGACGTCTCCGCCGATGATGCGTGGTCGGATCTGGTCGAAGTAGATGTCGAACCCCTCCTGCGGGAACAGCTCGGCCGTGGTCAGCGGCGCGTCGTGGTCCTCACGCAGGCCGAGACGGGCCCGAGCCGCACGGTTGAGGTAGACGACGGTTCCCTTGTCGTCGGTGACGCCGACGAGATCCGAGGTGCGCTCGAGGAAGGTCACCAGCCGTTCGAGCACCGGACCCGCGATGGTGGAGCCGATCGGGTCCGGTTCACCGTCGACGTGTGGGTCACCCGGGTCGAGGGGCGGCGGCGGTCCGGGCGGATCGGGGTCGTCCCGTCGCGGTGTGGTCATGGGCGGTTCCTACCCGGTCGCTCGCCGTCGTGGCACGCACCTCTCGCACGACCAGTGTCGGTCGACAGCGGTGTCTTGTCCACCGAGGCGCGCCCGGGAGCGGCGTCACTCGCCGACGAGTTGGCGGATCTTCTCCGCGGTCACCTTGCCGTCGTAGCTGAGCTCGCCGTCGCGCAGCCCCACGCAACGGGTCGCGACCGGAACCAGATCGAGCTGGTGGGTGGAGCAGATGACCGACGCGCCCTGATCGACGATGTCGCCGAGGACCTCGACGAGCGTCTCCTGGCCGGGGTTGTCCAAGCCGACGAACGGCTCGTCGATGAGCAGGAGCGAAAAGGGCCGGATCAGCCCGAGGATCAGCGCGGTCTTCTGCTTGAGGCCACGGCTGAACTTGGCCGGCAGGTCGTCGGCGCGGTGATCGAGGTTGAACATCTCGAGCAGCTCGTCGCCGTAGGACTCCCAGTCCTCGGTGTGGTGCAGACGGGCGATGTACTCGATGTGCTCGTTGACGGAGAGGTCGTCGTAGAGGATGGGTGCGTCGGGCAGGAACGACGTCGCGGCGCGTGCCTCGACCGAACCGATCGGGAACCCGGCGATGCACGCCGCTCCGACGCTCGGCTCGACCAGGCCCGACGTGAGGCCGAGGAAGGTCGACTTCCCGGCGCCGTTGGGGCCCACGAGCATGACGAGCTCGCCCGGACCGATCTCGAGGTCGAGTGACACCAACCCGAGACCGTCGCCGTAGTCCTTGCCCAGGTCTGCGGTCTGGAGCAGGAGCGACGGATCGGGGTCGGCGATCACGGCCGCCTGCTCCTTCTCGGGCTCGAGGGAGGCGAAGAAGCCCTTCTTCTTGGGTTCGGGCTCGGTCTTCTGGGCGGTCTTCGGGGTCATAGACGTGCCGGTTTCTGATAGCGGAGGTACAGCACCACGCTGGCCGCCAGCATGAACGAGTACCCGATGAGGTTGCTGACGCGGGTGGTGTCGACGGCGGTCGGATCGCTTCCGGCGGTCAGCAGCGGAGCGAGCGCGAGCAGGACGAGCGCCGGGGGAGCGACGAGGCGGAAGAGTAGGACCCAGCCCATCATGTCGGCACCGAACCCCGCCATCATCTTGGCCACGTCGGGCGAGCCCATCGCGGTGCTCAGTGCGGCGGCCATCAGCGCCGCGCCGGACACCGGCACGATCGCCACCGGCAACAGGGCGATGACGACCTCGGGCGGTGCGAACACGAGCGACGCCGCTGCGGCGACGAGGCACATGAGGACCATCATCACGAACGCCGCCGGCAGGTGGGCCAGGAGGGTCTTGCCGTGGTCCTGGGGGATGTCGTCCCACCGGGACGGGTGGTCGATCTCCTGGGCCAACGGTTCCACCGCGTCGTAGCCGGCGATGTAGAGGGCGAGCCCGGCGACGATGAACGCCGGCTTGGCACCCGCCCACGTGAGACCGAGCGCCAGCCCGGCGACCACCGACAACACGATCATCCGTGCGAAGCGCACGAGTGGGAAGCGGAAGTAGCCGCGCCAGTCGCGGCGCCAGATGGCCGGGGTGCGTCCGCCCCGCTTCATCCGGATCCACGGGCGGGTGCGAGGGGTCTCCTGGGAGAGCTGGCGCCGCAGCAGGACCACGGTGCGGATGTCCTGCAGCGTGACCGCGAAGCGGAGCTGGGCCACCAGCCCGGCGCGTCGTCGGGCGTCGTCGATCGAGATCCCGCCGATGCCGGCCACGGCGAGCGGGAGGGCGGCCATCGCCACGATGATGCCGACGATGCCGATGGGGATGAACGAGATCCCCCAGACGGCCACCGATCCGAGCATGGTCAGCG
>JBBSTY010000140.1:0-10591 GCA_038235385.1 Acidimicrobiales bacterium
CGTCGCCGAAGTCGAGGTAGACCCCGAGCCCGCCCGGCCCGACCCCGCGGCCCTCGTCGCAGACGGTCTTCGCTGCCCGCGAAGCGATGTCACGCGGGACCAGGTTGCCGAACGCGGGGTACTTGCGTTCGAGGTAGTAATCGCGTTCGTCCTCGGGGATCTGGCCGGCCGGGCGGTTCTCGTCGAACTCCTTCGGCGCCCAGATGCGGCCGTCGTTGCGCAGCGACTCGGACATCAGGGTGAGCTTCGACTGGAACTCGTCGCTCGCGGGGATGCAGGTGGGGTGGATCTGCGTGTAGCAGGGGTTGGCGAAGAGGGCGCCCTTGCGGTGCGCTCGCCATGCCGCGGTGACGTTGCAGTTCATGGCGTTGGTGGACAGGTAGAAGGCGTTGGAGTACCCGCCGGTGCAGAGCAGCACGGCGTGACCGCTGTGGGAGCGGATGGCGCCGGTGCTGAGGTCGCGGGTGACGATGCCGCAGGCGACGCCGTCCTTGACGACGATGTCGAGCAGCTCGGTCTTGGTGTGGAGCTCGACGGTGCGCTTGGCCACCTGCTCCATGAGCGCCTGGTAGGCGCCGAGGAGGAGCTGCTGGCCGGTCTGGCCGCGGGCGTAGAACGTGCGCGACACCTGGGCCCCACCGAACGAGCGGTTGTCGAGCCCGCCGCCGTACTCGCGGGCGAACGGGACACCCTGGGCGACGCACTGGTCGATGATGTTCACCGACACCTCGGCGAGGCGGTGCACGTTGGACTCCCGCGAGCGGAAGTCGCCGCCCTTCACCGTGTCGTAGAAGAGCCGGTAGACCGAGTCGCCGTCGTTCTTGTAGTTCTTGGCGGCGTTGATGCCGCCCTGGGCGGCGATCGAGTGCGCCCGGCGAGGCGAGTCGTGGAAGGTGAAGGCCTTGACGTTGTAGCCGAGCTGGGCCATCGAGGCGGCCGCGCTGGCGCCGGCGAGACCGGTGCCGACGACGATGACGTCGAACTTGCGCTTGTTGTTGGGGTTCACCACCTTCATGTCGAACTTGTGGTTCTCCCAGCGCTTCTCGATGGGCCCGGACGGCGCCTTCGAGTCGAGCGTGATGTCACTCATCGGTGGCTCCAGTGATCGGCGTGCGGTTCGGTCCGCGACACGCAACGGGGGCGGGGGTCGTGCGCTCGGTCTCGGGGCGCGGGTTCATGAGCCGGGAAGGCTCACGACGCCGGCGAGCACCGCGACGGGGAACGTGAGGTTCAGGCCGATGACCACGGCGGTGAACACGGTTGCGAACCCGCGCCGGGCGGCGTTGAGCTTGGGGTTGTTGGCCCCGAGGCTCTGGAACAGCGACCAGGCGCCGTGGTACAGGTGCACGCCGAGGGCGAGGTTGGACGCGATGTAGATGAAGGCCACCCACGGCTGCTCGAGGGAGTGGACGAGGTTGGCGTACACCGTCCCGTGTTCGAAGCCCGGGGCGGCGACGGTTCCGGTGGTGAGGTTGAGGATGTGGAAGCCGATGAAGGCCAACACGATGATGCCGCTCCACCGCATCGTGCGGGATGCGAAGTTGGCGGCGATGTAGTCGCGGCGGGACTGGTAGGCGGTCGGGCGCGACCGCCGGTTCATGATCGTGAGGGAGTACGCCGAGTGGAGGTGCAGGATGAGCGCCACGATGAGCCCGGAGCGCAGCAGCCAGAGCGCAGCTTGCTTGGGGAGGATCGGGTAGAGGAGCTCCCGCAGCCCCTCGGAGTAGTGGTCGTACTCCACCGGGCCGAGGTACATCTTGAGGTTGCCGATCATGTGGGCGAACACGAAGCCCATGAAGGCGATGCCCGTGATGGCCATGACCCACTTCTTGCCGACCGCCGACTGGTAGATGTTGAGCGGGTAGGGCAGTTGCCGGGCCGGCCGACGGCTCACGGGCTTCACCGTGATGTCTGGGCTCACCGGTGTTTCCTGGGTTGCAGTCACGAACGAGCCTCCGGGGATGCCGGACCGAACGGCCGGCACGAACCATCGCGGTTGGAGAACGGCGCGCCTGAACCGCGGGTCCGAGGCTGCGTCGCCGGTGACGCTACCCCTGACGCTTCGTCAGCGGCCAACCGTCGCCGCAGTCGATCAGCACACGTGCACGGAGGTGCGGCGGCGAACCGGGAACGACCCCCGGTCGGTCGCCGCGCCGGTCGCCGGCTCGGCGGGCCGACGTGGAGCCAGCACCAGCTCGACGACGAGATCGCCGGTCGATGCCGGGACGAGCAGGTCGAGACGACCGATGCGCACGCAGCTGTCCGGCGGGATCGAACCGGTCCAGGATCGGCCATGTCCGACCTTCTCCTCTCCCAGGTAGAGATGGACTGACACGATCATATCTTCCAAGGCGATACGTCGGTCGCTGACCACGTGGATGTCGGCCTCGATCCGATCGCCGGGCCGAGCCGAGACGGGGAGCGGATCGCAGATCACCGACACGGGTGCGCACGCCGAGGCGAGGGCCTCGTAGCCGGCCTTGGGGCGGCGGTCGTGGCCGAGGACCGAGTGCGAGACCGATGGGCGCCCATCGGCGAGGCTGGACGCTGCGAAGCCCCCGCAGGGTCGATACTTGAGCCGCCGCAGCGTGTCGACGTGATCGCGGATGAGCATGGCCTGGTAGCGCTGCGTGGCCACCCGCCAGTCGTCGAAGGTGGCGAAGTCGGCCGGCGGCACGTGGACGTCCATGAACGCCTGCTGCAGACCGTGGTGGTGCCGGGCGGAATCCCAGTCGAGATCCGGCCATCGCTCGGGTTCGAGGAAGCTCGCGTCCTCGGGGACGGACTGGGCACCGAACCCGGTGACGAAGCGGGCGAGGCGAGGCCATGCCCGCAGGACGGGCGCGAGGTCGCGGTGGTCGCCGTGGCGCCACCCGAACGAGGTGTGGGTGTCCGTGCCGTCGAACCGGGGCGGGTGGGGCAGGACGCCCGAGTGGGTGATCACCGGGCGGGATCCGTCGGAGCGTTCGAGCACCTTGCGCACCGAGTGGTCGAGCACGCTCTTGTTCCACGTGGGCAGCACCTGGGCCGCGAGCGCCCGCACGGCCACGCCGGCCCGATGTCGAGGTCCGGCCGTCGCTCCCGGCTCGACGTCGATCGCCGTCGGTTCGTCGTGCCCGCACCACGTGAAGATGCTGGCGTGGTGGCCGAGCAGGTCCACCAGCTCACGGGCTTGGCGGCGAGCCTGGCCTCGGACGCTCCGGTGGTACCCACGGTGCAGCGGCATGTCCTGCCAGAGGAGCATCCCGGCGGCGTCCGCGGCGTCGTAGAGCGCGGGCTTGGAGACGTGGGCGTACACCCGGAGGACGTCGAGGTTGGCGTCCTTCGCCAACGCGATGTCTCGGGCGAGGTCGCCGTCGGTCGCCTCGGCGAGCGCCATCGTGGAGGGGCCCTGGATCGACCCCTTGAGGAAGAGGCGTTCGCCGTTCACGAACGTCACCCAGTCGTGCACCTCGATCGAACGCAGCCCGATCGTGAGGTCCCTGGAGTCGCTGGTGCACCCGTCGCCGGTCTCGATCGCCACCTGCAGCTCGTACTGCTCGGGATCGCCGAGCGCATGGGGCCACCACAGTCGCGGCGACGGCACCGGCACGGTCCACTCGACGCGGTTCTCGCCGCTCGCCAGCGGTTGGGTGCGACGGTGGTCGACCCCGTCGACCGTCGTGACCAGCACCACCGAACCGGCGTCGACGGTGTCGAGCACGCACCGGACGGCGATCGTCGCCATCGCCGCACTCGCGTCGCGGCACACCGCTCGGAGGTGGCGGATCCGCACCGGACCGCTCTGCTCGATGCGCACGGAACGCCAGATCCCGCCCGGGTTGGCGTCCTGATCACCCTGATCCCAGTGCTGGAACACACCGGTGAGGTTGCGCTTGGCCGTCCGATCGGGTTCGGGTCGACAGCTCACCTCCATGGCGAGCGTGTGCTCGGGGCGCGCCGCCAGCGCGTCGGTGATCTCGAAGGCGTGGGGGAAGAAGTACCCCTCGGTGTCGCCGAGGTAGGCGCCGTCGAGCCAGACGTCGCTGGTGTAGAAGATCCCGTCGAACACCAGCCAGCTCCGCCGACGCGACGGCGCAGCCGCGTCGTGGGCCCCAGGTCCGAACACGCCGGGGTCGTCGAAGTGGGTGCGGTGGAGGATGGGACCATCGGTCGAGGCGAACGGCGGCGAGGATCGCCAGTGGCCCGGCACGGCGATGGGCTGCCAGTCGCGGTCGTCGAGGTCGGGCTCGGGGTACGAGCGTCGGAGCTCGTCGTCGGCGAGGGTGGCTCGCCACGTCCCGTCGAGCACGACGGAGCCGGACTCGGCTGCACGTCGTGAGGATCGTGCCGGCATCGGGGCGGAGGAGTCGACCACGGTGGCCGGACGATAGCGGTCGCCCGGCCGGCGGACGACGTGCGACCGATCCGGCACCGGTGCGGTCGGGGTTACACCACAGAAAGAGGTCACACAGTCACGCAAAGTCCGGGCGTGGTGGTCGATGACGATCGTGGGCGAATAGGATCGCGTGGGTTCGAACGAGGAGGTCAGCGATCATGGGACCGGCGGAAGGCGCCGGGGCGGCACCGGCCCCGACCGGTCTCGCCGCGCTCGCGACCGGGCTCGACGGCGAAGGGACCGAGGGGACCCCGTGGTCGCGGGAGGACCTCGATCAGCTCCTGGCACCGCTCACGGACACCCTCGTGCTCGTGAGCAGGTCGGGAACCATCTCCTACATGAGCGCCGGGGTCCGGCGCCTGCTGGGGTACGACCCCCGATCGCTGGTCGGCCAGTTCGTGCTCGACCTCGTCCATCCCGACGATGCGAGGGGGAACCTGGGTGTGCTCATCGAGCTCGGGTCCGACGCCGACGACCTGGGCACCACGGGCCGCCTGATCCGGCTCCGTCACGCCGAGGGCCACTGGTGCGACGTCCTCGCCGTCTCGGGTCCGGCGCACGGCAGCCGTTCGTGGGCCCACCTCTCGGTGCTCCTGCGCCCGGCGGGCGATGGCACGCCCACGGTCGACGAGCTCGGTCACCGTCTCGCGTTCGAGGACCTCCTGACCGAGATCGCCGCGACGTTCATCCACTCGCCGTCCCACGAGGTCGACCAGCGCATCGATGAGGTGCTGGCCCTGATCGGCCGGTTCGCGGCGGTCGATCGATGCTCGGTGCACCTCCTGCAGGCGTCACGAGCGATCGCCGAGGTGACCCACGAGTGGTGCGCGCCCGGGGTGGCGCCCCGCTCCGAATCGGCGTCGCAGGTCCCGCTCGTGTCGATCCCCCGATGGGCCGAGGCCATGCGTCAGCAGGAGCCGGTCTTCATCCCGCGCGTCTCGGACCTCGGGGCCGCCTGGTCCGGCGAGAGGTCCCTGCTCGAACGGACGGGGACCCGGGCGTCGCTCGCATCGCCGATCTGCGACAGCGACCAGTTGATCGGCTTCATCAGCTTCGACCTCGTGAGCAGCGAGCGGTTGTGGTCCGACGACCACCTCGGGGTCCTCACGTCGGCGGCGGGCCTCATCTCGCAGTCGTTGAGCCGTCGCGACGCCGAGCAGCGCTTCGCCATGGCGTTCGACCGAGCTCCGCTGGGGATGGCGTTGCACGGTCCCGACGGTCGTCACGTCCAGGTCAATCCGGCGTTCTGTGCGCTCATCGGCCGCCCGGAGGGCGAGCTCATCGGGGAGTCGGTCCTCGATCTGGTCTGCGACGACGATCGAGAGGAGCTCGTCGTGCACCACCGCAGGATCCTCGACGGCGACACCGACCAGATCTCCATGGCCCTGCGTTTCGTCGGATCCGGAGGTCGCACCTTCTGGTGTCGCATCCACAGCGCGGCGGTTCGGGAGCCGGATCGGTCGTTGCGCTACACGGTGAGCCACGTCGAGGACATCACGGCGTTGCGCGAGAGCGAGCAGGAGCTCGCCCGCCAAGCGCTGCACGAACCGCTCACGGGGTTGGCCAACCGCGTGCTGCTCGACGACTTCCTCACCCGCTCGTTGCAGCGCGACGGAGCACCCGAGCCGGGGATCGCGGTGCTGTTCATCGATCTGGACCGGTTCAAGGTCGTGAACGACTCGCTCGGTCACCGAGCGGGAGACGAGCTGCTGGTGGGCACCGCCCGCCGGATCGAGGCGCTGGTGCGCCCGACGGACCTCGTGGCGCGACTCGGCGGGGACGAGTTCGTCGTCGTCATCGATTCGTTCGAGGACCGGCGCGACCCGGTCCGCATCGCCGCCCGGATCCGGGACGAGCTCACCGATCCGATGGTGATCGACGGGACCGAGGTGGTCACCACCGGCTCGATCGGCATCGCCATCGCCTCCGCCGGCGACGACGCCGACCGCCTGTTGCGCGATGCCGATGCGGCGATGTACCTGGCCAAGACCAACGGCCGGAACCGTTACGAGGTCTTCGACGCGAGCCTGCGTTCCTGATCGCCTGGGGAGCCGCGCCTGGAGACGCCCGGCAGGTCGCGGCCTCGCCGAACCCACCGACCGTCGAGGAACCGAACGGACCGGATCCGCACTGGTGGCCGCCTCTCGCGCCCCGACGCGTTCGCCCGGTGGACGGTAAGTTGAGCGAACCACGACTCGGACGGGCCGACCCGTCCCAAGGGGATTGCACCGATGAGCGAGCGACCGATGACGCTGGGCCAGCTTCGAGCTTCGGGGTGGGTGTCGCGTTCGGTGAAGGACGAGGTCCGCGAGAACGCCATCGCCCGGATCCGTGCCGGGGAGCCGATGTTCGACGGCGTCCTCGGCTACGAGGACACCGTGCTCCCGCAGCTCGAGAACGCCCTGCTCGCGGGACACGACGTCATCTTCCTCGGCGAGCGCGGCCAGGCCAAGACCCGCATGATCCGGTCGATCACCGGCCTGCTCGACGAGTGGATGCCGATCGTGGCGGGCTCCGAGATCAACGACGATCCGTACGCACCCGTCTCCAAGCATGCCCGGGACCTCGTCGCCGAGTCGGGTGACGATACGCCGATCTCGTGGGTCCACCAGGACGAGCGCTACGGCGAGAAGCTCGCCACCCCCGACACATCGATCGCGGATCTCATCGGCGAGGTCGACCCGATCAAGGTCGCCGAGGGCCGCTACCTCTCCGACGAGCTGACCCTGCACTACGGGCTCGTCCCCCGCACCAACCGGGGCATCTTCGCCATCAACGAGCTGCCCGACCTCGCCGAGCGCATCCAGGTCGGTCTGCTCAACGTGCTCGAGGAGCGCGACGTCCAGGTTCGGGGCTACAAGATCCGGCTCCCCATCGACGTGTTGCTCTTCGGCTCGGCCAACCCCGAGGACTACACGAACCGAGGGCGGATCATCACCCCCCTCAAGGATCGCTTCGGCGCCCAGATCCGCACCCACTACCCGCTCGAGGTCGCCACCGAGGTGGAGATCGCCCTGCAGGAAGCCCGTCCGTTGGACGCGCCGGGGGTGTCGGTCACCATCCCGGCGTACATGGCCCAGATCGTTGCCGAGCTGAGCCACCAGGCCCGGCGCAGCCCCCACATCAACCAACGGTCCGGGGTGTCGGTCCGCCTCACCGTGTCGAACCTCGAAACCCTCGTGGCCAACGCCATGCGCCGGGCGCTCATCCACGGTGAGTCCGAGGTCGTCCCCCGCGTCGCCGACCTCGAGGCGCTGGCATCGTCCACCGCCGGCAAGGTCGAGATCGAGTCGATCGAGGAGGGCCGCGACGAGCAGATCGTCGACCACCTGCTCCGGTCGGCGGTGCTCACCACCTTCCGGGACCTCCTGCGCATCGAGGACCTGCGCGACGTCATCGAGGCCTTCGACGGTGAGGTCGTCGTGAACGCCGGTGAGGACGTCGTCTCCGCCGACTACGTCGCGCTCCTCCAGAACGTCCCGGCGCTGCGGGCACCGGTCGCGATCCTCACCGACGGCGACGAGTCACCGGCGGCCGTCGCCAGTGCGGTCGAGCTCGTGCTCGAAGGGCTGCACCTCTCCAAGCGCCTCAACAAGGAAGCCATCGGGGCTCGCGCCCAGTATCGCGGCCGCTGATCTCCGCCGGCGAGTCCGCGGCCCCGCCCAGCGACGCGACGCGAGCCGGTTCGCTCACCCCTCGCGGATGAGCTCGCGGACGTCGACGCGGCCGGCGATCACGACCCGCTCCACCATCGGTCGGAGGAAGATCCCGTGCTCGACGATGCCGGGGATGGCTTCGAGCTGACGCGCCAGCGCGGCCGGATCGGCGATGGACCCGAAGTGGGCGTCGACGACGAGGTTGCCGTTGTCGCTGCGTCCATCCCTGGTGACGAGCGAGGTGGCGCCCAGCGCCTCGACGCGGGCGGCGACGGCCCGGGGTGCGAAGTCGAGCACCTCGAGCGGCGTGCCGAACGGGCCGAGCTCGGGCACCAGCTTCGACTCGTCCACGACGACGATGAAGCGCGACGACATCTGCGCCACGATCTTCTCGCGGGTGTGGGCGCCGCCGCCGCCCTTGGTGAGGTTGAGGTCGGGGTCGACCTCGTCGGCGCCGTCGATGGCGATGTCGAGGGCGCCGATCTCATCGGGCGTCACCATGGTCAGACCCAGCGCGGTGCCCAGTTCGTGGGTCTGGATCGACGTGGCGGTGCACGTGATGTCGAGCGCTCGTTCGCCGAGGTCGACGATCGTCCAGTGCACGGTGGAACCCGTGCCCAGCCCGACGCGCATCCCCTCGCGCACGTAGCTCGCCGCGTGCCGTCCCGCTCGTTCCTTGGCCTCGTCCTGGGTGCTCACCGGGTCATGTTCGCACGTGGCCGGGGCCACGCTGATCACCGCGCCGAGGACCCTCGCGCCGTCTGACGGCTTCCTGGTGCGCGAGCGCTGGGCTCGACCACCGACGCCGACAGGCCGACCACCGACGCTCGGCTCTGGGCGTCGTGCGCCGCGTCGGTGGTCCGGTGGCCTCGCACCCGGAAACTACGATCGCTCGCGCCCGGTGCCGGGCCGCCGTGATCGGGATGGGATGGGCTGGTGACGTTCAACTCGTTGCAGTACGCCCTGTTCCTGCCGGTCGTGGTGATCGGCTTCTGGCTGCTCCCCGGCCGCGGCTCGATCCGGTCCTGGTCGCACCGGTCTGCGGATCGCTGGGTGCCCGACGTCCGTCAGCTCTGGCTCCTGGCCGCGTCGTACCTCTTCTACGCGGCGTTCGACTGGCGGTTCGCCTTCCTCCTGCTGTTCACGACCGTCGTCGACTACGTCGTCGGCCTCCGGCTGGACGCCATGGCCGACCGGAGCCGCCGGGCCCGCCGGTCGATGCTGATGGTCAGCCTCGGCGCGAACCTCGGGGTGCTGGCCTTCTTCAAGTACTTCGACTTCTTCGTCGACCAGGGGGTCGAGCTGCTCACCCAGATCGGATTGGAGCCCTCGACACCGGCGCTGCGCATCCTTCTGCCCTACGGGATCAGCTTCTACACGTTCCAGTCGATGGGCTACACGATCGACGTCTACCGGCGCGAGATCCGCGCCTGCCGCGACCCGATCGACTTCGCCACCTTCGTCGCCTTCTTCCCCCAACTCGTCGCCGGGCCGATCTCTCGGGCCAGGAACCTGCTGCCGCAGATCCAGGCGGACCGCACCCGGCCGACCGTCGATCAGGCCATGTCGGGGCTGGTGCTCATCCTGCTCGGCCTGTTCAAGAAGGTGGTCATCGCCGACTCGCTCGCGCCCACGGTCAACGCGGCGTTCGGTTCGAGCGATCCCGGTCCGGCGCTGGCGGCGACCGGCGTGCTCGCGTTCGCCATCCAGATCTACGGGGACTTCGCCGGGTACACCGACATGGCCCGGGGAACGGCGCGCCTGCTGAACGTCGAGCTCGTGCACAACTTCCACCAGCCCTACCTGTCGCGCAACGTCACCGAGTTCTGGCGTCGCTGGCACATCTCGTTGTCGACGTGGCTGCGCGACTACCTCTACATCCCGCTCGGGGGCAACCGGGGGAGCACCGCCCGCGTCTACCGCAACTTGATGCTCACGATGCTGCTCGGCGGGCTGTGGCACGGCGCCGGCTGGACGTTCGTCATCTGGGGCGGCCTGCACGGCCTGTACCTGTGCGTCGATCGCGCCCGCGGGGTGCGCCGTGACCTCCCTGGCGGCATCCCGGCGCTGCGCCAGGTCCCTGCCATCCTCGTCACCTTCGCCCTCGTGGCCTTCGCCTGGATCTTCTTCCGGGCGCGCTCGTTCTCGGAGGCGCTCACCGTGATCGGGGGCTTCGTGCGGTTCGACGGCGAGGGCGTCGAGTGGTCGTCGGTGGTCCTCGTCGTGGCGATGACGGCGATCGCCCTCGGCATCGACCTCGCGCAACGGTCCCTGGTCCACCCGTTGCGCCTGCTGACCGAACGGCCGCTGCGCAGCGGTGCGCTCGTCGGCGCCGCGATCGTGCTCATCGTCATCTTCAGCGGCGGCGCCCCGGTTCCCTTCATCTACTTCCAGTTCTGACCCTGATCTCCGGCTCGGGGCTGTCAGCGACGGTTCCTACGCTCTCGTTCGTGGACGACGAACGTGTGGTGTGGCCGATGGAATCGATCACGTTCACCAAACCCGAGCTCGTCCGTCTGGTGCTGCCGACCTTGGATGCGGCGATCGACGTCCTCGA
>JBBSTY010000141.1:0-10441 GCA_038235385.1 Acidimicrobiales bacterium
CCCCCCCCCCCGCCCCCCGGGGGCCGGGGCTTCGGGTCGCCCCGCCCCCTGGTGGGGCGGCGCCCCCACCCCCGGTTCCCGGCGGTCGACGGTCAGACGCCGATCCCGTAGCCCGTGCACACGGCCGTGAAGTTGGCCGTGTTGGGCCCGAGCTCGTTCATCACGTTCTGCAGGGTCGGCGAGTCGTACGAGATCCCGACGTGGCCGACCGGGTCGTTCGGGCACTGGTTCTGGATCGTGATGTTCTCGACGTTGGGTCCGTTCAGGAACCCGTTGGAGTACGGGGTCACCACCTCGTCGTGGGTGGTGGCGATCACCGTGTAGCGCGGCCCGGCGACGGTGTCGCCACCGGCGAAGAGGCTCGTCTGGAAGCTGGAGCCGACCTCCTGCTGCACCAGCGCCGGCGTCGTCACGCCGAGCACCGCGTTGGCGACGCCGAGGATGCCGAGCTGGTTGCCCAGCGTGGTGAGTCCGCTGAGCGTGGTGCCGTGGTTGCTCGGGGAGAGTCCGATGAACGTGCCGACCTTGGACGCCCCGCCCAGCTTCTTGATGTAGTAGTTCGGCATCATGCCGCCCTGGGAGTGGCCGACGATGTCGACCTTGCTGGCGCCGGTCCAGAAGCGGACGGAGTCGACGAAGGATCGAAGTTCCCTGGCCGAGCTGGCGATGTCGCCGAGACCGGGCAACCGTCCGCCGAACGACAGCAGGTTCTCGCCGTAGCTCAGGGTGAAGACGCAGTAGCCCTCGTTCCGCAGCATCGGTGAGAGGGCGGACCAGTTGACCGACACGGCTTCGAGCGTGCCGTGCACCAGCACGACCGGCCGCGGATGCGCCGCGCTCGGGCGGCAGAACCAGTTGTTCGCACCGGCGACCGTTCGAGGCGCGACCACCGCCTGGGCGATGCCCCCGGCGAGCGTGCCGATCGGCAGCTTGGGCGCCGCTTCGGCGCTCGGCAGGAAGAGGGTGGAGGCGCACAGCAGCGCGATCGCGACGATGGTCGCGCCTCCCCAGCGCGTGCGCCGGCGGCTCGCCGTTCGTCGCACGTCGGCACCTTCGTTGCGCTGGCTCATGCTCCCGATCCCTCCCTGGGGGCCATCGACCGCCGAATGTGTCGACGGTCACGTCACCGTGGTCTGCACGAGTGTCTTGCCGACGGACGACGCTGTCAATGAAAACCTCACGGTGCGCGGCCGATCGAGCGGCGCTAGCCACAGTGAGTGGTTCAGCCCTCACTTCCCGTCCGAAAGCCGCCGACGAGGACCGGCCTGGGTCCCGGTGGCCACGACCCGAGCCCGTCGTTGTCGTTGCGCCTCGGCCGGGCGTGGTCCACGGTTCGCGTCGCTGCGTGGGTCAGGATGCGTCGGTGCCGAGACCCTCGGCCTCGGCACCGATGGTGGTGGATTCACCGTGGCCGGTGTGCACCACCGTCTCGGGAGGCAACGACAGCAGCCGCTGGCGGATCGATTCGATGATGACGTCGTAGTCGCTGTAGCTGCGACCGGTCGCGCCAGGGCCCCCGCAGAACAAGGTGTCGCCGCTGAACACGTGCAAGCTGTCGGCGAGGTGGAAGCAACAGCCTCCGGGCGAGTGGCCGGGGGTGTGCACGATCCCGAGCTCCACCCCACCGACGCGCAGGACGTCGCCGTCGGCGAGCTCGCGGTCAGGTCGTCGGTCGGGATAGACGTCGTGCCAGAGCATGGTGTCGGCCGGGTGCAGCAGGATCGGAGCATCGACCGCGTCCTGCAGGGCCACCGCGGCGTTGATGTGATCGTTGTGCCCGTGCGTGAGCGCGATCGCGGCGACCTTGCGGCCCGCCACCGCCTCCACGATCGGCGCGTGGTCGTGCGCGGCATCGATGACCACCACCTCGCGGTCGTCGCCCACGAGCCAGATGTTGTTGGTGACCTCCCACTCGCCGCCGTCGAGGCGGAAGATCCCGTCGGTGGTGACCAGCTCGATCGTCATGGGGCCACCGTACCGGCGAGGACCGGGAGCCGCCTCGGGTCAGGCGGCCGCGGGAACGTCGCCACCCGCGGGCGGCGTGTCGACCGGGACCGGGGTCGACACCGGCGCCGGGACGGGGGCGGGTGTCTCGGCCGGTGTGGACACGAGCGACGGATCGAGGGCCTCGACCGGCGTGTCGACGATGGCGGGCGTCTCCTCGATGACCACCGTGTTGTCGTCGCCCACGACGACCGTCGTCACGTTGCCCGTCCCGGAGATGTGGATGTTGGTCACCGGAGCGGCGACCTCGACCTCACGCCACTGCTGGCCGATGTCGCCGAAGCCGCCGTCGGTGAACTGGCTGTTGCTGACCACACCGCTGTTGGTCGCGGCGTCGGTGACAACGATGGTCTTGCTGGCCTCGACCGCTTCGAGGTAGCGGCGGATGCCGTCCTCCTCCTCGGCGGTGAGCGCCACCGGTGCGGCGACGACCGGGGTGCACAGCGCCGGATCTGACATCGACCGGGCGAGGTCGGTCTCGGTGTGGGGGTTGCGGGCCGCGATGTCGAGCGCCTCGGTCCCGCGCGCGGGACCGAAACCGGAGAGCGCCACCGCCATCGACACGGTGAGGAGCACGACGCTCAGCACGCCGGGAACGAACCACCGCTTGGGGATGAACATGATCGTGACCTCCGTCGTTTTTCCGGGAGCGTACGGAACGCACGATGCGCGCGCGGGGATGGGCCGTTCGAGCCCCCTACGTCGTGGCGTACCGGGCACCCTCACCGAGGCGCTCGAGGCGGTGCCGGCGCTCGGCCACGACGTGCCCGACGATCAGGAGGCTCAAGAACGCGGCGAACGTGCACCAGATCGACGAGTAGTCACGGGCCTCGATCAACGCAGCGGCGCCCATGGCCACGAGGTTGGCGATGCCGAACGCGATCACCCATCGGAACGTGCTCATCATCGGGGCGACGCAGGTGGCGAACACGTAGGGAACCGCCACCACGATCGCCGGAACCGTCATGTGCAACTGGTAGTCGAGGTTGCCCTCGACCACCACGACGGTGATCGCAGGCCTCAGCGCCTCGACGAGCATGACCACGGCGATGAGCGACCCGACGGCCCACGGGAGCAGCAGCCAACGGCGGCGACGAGGGTCCGGTTCCATGAGCCACACCGCGAACGGCACGTAGAAGGGCAGGAAGGCCCACGCGAACACCACCCAGCTGTGCACCCCCCAACCGGTGAGCGATGCCGAGGGGTCACCGTCGAGGGCGACCCACGTCATCCCCTCGAGGAACTGGTGGATGCCGAAACCGAGCGGTAGCGCGGCGAACGGGATCTGGCGCCTGTCGTCGACCAGCACGAGCGCGCCGACACCAGCAGCGGTGATCACCGCCGCTCCGGCGAAGCTCGCGGTCGCGCTGAAGCACATGTCGACCGATCATCACACAGATCAACGAGTGGCGGCGGAGACGAACTTCCGGGCCGAGAGGAGTGCGAAGACGGCGGTGATCCCGACCGCCCATGCGAGCGAGATCCACACGTCGTTGCCCGGATCCATCCCGTTGTACAGGGCCCGGGTGGCGTCGGTGACCTTGGTGAACGGGTTGGCCTCGGCGATCGGCTGCAGCCAACTCGGCATGGTGGACGGATCGACGAAGGCAGACGAGATGAATGTGAGCGGGAACATCCAGATGAACCCGGCCGAGTTGGCGGCCTCCACCGAGTTCACGGACAGGCCGATGAAGGCCTGGATCCAGCTGAACGCGTAGCCGAAGAACAACAGCAGAGCGGTGGCGCCGATGGCCGCAGGCACCCCGCCTTCGATCCGGAACCCGATGGCGTAGGCGACGCCGAACATCACGGCGAACGTGAAGATGTTGCGGCACAGATCCGACACCGTGCGGCCGATGAGCACGGCCGGCTGGTACATGGGCAGCGAGCGGAGCCGCTCGATCATGCCCTTGCTGAGATCCTCGGCGATGCCGAGGCCGGTGAAGGCGGACCCGAACAGCACCGTCTGGGCGAAGATGCCGGGCATGACGAACTGGGTGTAGTTGGCGAACCCCGGAACCTCGATCGAACCGCCGAAGACGTAGGTGAAGAGCAGCACGAACATGAGCGGTTGGATGGTGGCGAAGATCAGCAGCTCCGGGTCGCGGGGCACGGCCCGGAGATGACGGGTGGCCTCGGTCCAGCTGTCGCGCCACAACCAGATCGGCCCGCGCGGGACCTCGCGGGTGAGCACGCGCTCGTGCGGAGGTTGCGCGCGCACGAGGGAACGGTCGACCGAAGGATCGGTGGTGGTCATGCTGCTGCTCCCTCTCCTGTCCGTGGTCCGCCCGGCTCGTCGTCGCCCGGCTCCGAGCCGCGCTCGGCCACATGGCCGGTGAGCTCCAGGAACACGTCGTCGAGCGTGGGTCGGCGAACGGCCACATCGTCGATGCCGATGCCGGCGTCGTCGAGCAGTCGCACCACGACGGGCACGATGCCCGCCGTGTCGCGCACCGAGATGGTGGCGGTGCGAGCCAGCTCATCGATCTGGTCGTCCCCGGCAACGTCGATGCCGGCCCGCACGGTGTCGCCCACCCGGCCGAGGTCGGCGGGGTCGACGACGCGCACGGCCACTCGATCGCCGCCGCTCTGGTCCTTGAGCTGGTCGGCGGTGCCCCGGGCGATCACCTGGCCGTGGTCGATCACGACGATGTCGTCGGCGAGCCGCTCCGCCTCGTCGAGGTACTGGGTGGTGAGCAACGTGGTGGTGCCGTCGCGCACCAGGTCCTCGATCAGCTCCCACATCGAGAGCCGCGCCCGCGGGTCGAGGCCGGTGGTCGGCTCGTCGAGGAAGAGCACCGCCGGCCTCGAGATGAGGCTCATGGCGATGTCGAGGCGCCGCCGCATCCCGCCCGAGAAGCCACGCACCGGCCGGTCGGCGGCGTCGACCAGATCGAAGCGCTCGAGCAGATCGGCGCCCCGGCGGCGCGCCTCGGGGACACGCAGGTGGAACAGCCGTCCGACGTGCTCGAGGTTCTCACGCGCGGTGAGCCGTTCGTCGACCGCTGCGTACTGACCGGTCAGCCCGATGCGGGCGCGGACATCGCGGGGACGAGCGACGACGTCGATGCCGTCGATCACCGCCCGGCCGGCGTCGGGCTTGAGCAGCGTCGTGAGGATGCGCACCGAGGTGGTCTTGCCGGCGCCGTTCGGCCCGAGGAGGCCGAGCACGGTCGCGCGGGGCACCTCGAAGTCGACACCGCACAACGCGTCGGTGGTGCCGAAGCGCTTGACGAGCCCTTCGGCGAGGACGGCAGGTTGATCGCTCACGTCGGTGAACGCTACCGATGGGGTCCGACATCCGACGAGCCAATTACCTGCCACGATCTCGTCCATCGACCAGCTCCTCGCGACACGCCCGGTCGATCCGGGCCGTGGGGTTCCGACGACGATGACCTCCCGGATTCATCGGTCGTGCGGATGGTTCGCCGACGGGGGGGGTCGGCCGTCGTTCGGGGTGGCTCGTCGAGCCGGGAACGCCTCGGACGGGTCGAGGGTGACCGCCCGGTTCCTGCCGGTCACCTTCGCCCGGAGGAGCGATGCATCCGCGAGGTCGACGACCGCGTCGCCGAGGGACGAGTCGGTGGACGCGTACCCCACGCTGATCGTGATCGCCACGCCGGCGATCGATGCGCCGGCGACCTCGGCTCGGATCCGCTCGGCCGTCGTTGCTGCGATCGCCAGGTCGGCGCCGTCGAGCACGACCATGAACTCCTCGCCGCCCCAACGACCGACGAGGTCGATCGGACGAACCGCGCCCTGGATCACGGCGGCGACGCCCGCCAGCACCTCGTCGCCGCGGTGGTGCCCGTGCACGTCGTTGACCGCCTTGAAGTGGTCGACGTCGATCATGAGCACCGACCACGGCGTGGCGCCGGCCGGACGATCCACCAGCACCGCCAGCAGATCATCGGTCGATCGTCGGTTCGCCAGGCCGGTGAGCACGTCATGGCGCGCCCGCCGATGCTCGCGGTCGCGCTGGCGGATGATGGCGCTCAACATCACGATGCTGGCCACCCCCACGGCCACGAAGCCCCCGAACAGCAGCCACGGGATCCACCGCCCCTGCTCGGCCGGGGCGTACATCGCGGCCGTCGGCAGGACCCGCACGATCCTCCACGGCGCGCCGGCGACGGGCAACGAACTGAAGAACCGGTCCCCGTCGTCGGTCGTGAACGTCCCCCGTTGCTGTCCGGCCGAGGCCGACGCGAGCTCGGGATCCTCGGCCTGGAGGTCCGTGGCGGTCGCGGCGTCGCTCGACGCGATGATGGTGCCGGCGTCGTCCACCAGGTACAAGGCCTCGCCGGCCACCACGGTTCCGTTCAGGAGGTACGGCCCCAGCGGTGTGTCGTTGACCGCGTAGCCGGCGCGGTACACACGGCGGCCGTCGCCGGCCGCGAACGGCACTGCGACGTCGACGATCGGCGCGCCGTCGGCCGACGACGGGATCACTCCGGAGACCGTGGCCTCACCGCCGACGGCCCGATCCAGGTGGTCGTCGCTCACGGCGAGGTCCTCACCGAACGCCGCCGAGCCCGAAGGAACCGCCTGTAGGACCCGACCCTCACCGTCGAGCAGGGCGCCGGTCCGAAACCGCATCATCTCGTTGACCAGCGCGAGCTCCTCGGCGCTCGTCGCGGGTGCCGCGAGCGCGAGATCCGCGTGCGACCGCATCGTCGCCTGGAGATCATCGATGTACGCCTCGATGAAGTGCTGGGTGACCACGGTGCGCTGAACCGCCCGTTCCTCGAGGCTCTGGCGACCACTGCGCTCGGACCGGAGGATCACCGTGGCGAACGCGACCAGCAGCACCAGCGCCACCGTGGCGACGCCGGCCACGAGCAACCGGTGCGGCGCCCGCTCGAGGCTCGCGTTCAGGCGCGAAGGGTCCTGTTCGTCGGAGGTGCGCCTGCCGGTTGGATCGGTTCCCACCTCTGGATCATCGGCACGGGCCGTGACCCATCCATGGGCCGAATCGCCCGAATGGACCGCCGCACCGGCGAGCGGGGCGGCCGAGCCATCGAAGTAGGCTGCACGGCGATGCGTGTTCGTCTTCTCGGTCGGCCCGCGATCGACGGGACGCACCGACCGGTCGACCTCCGGGGGCCCCGACAGGCGGGCCTGCTGGCGCTGCTCGCCACCGAGGTCGGCCAGGTCGTGCGCACCACGCGCATCGAGGACGAGCTGTGGGATGGGCAGATCGTCAGCGAGTCCGCCGTCCGGGTGACCATCAACCGGCTCCGCGCCCGGTTCCTCGCCGACGGCGGCCCCGACCCGATCGCGTCGCACCCCCACGGCTACGCCCTCGATCTCGACCCGGCCGACGTCGACCTCAACCGGTTCACGACCGACGCCCGAGCGGTCAGCGAGCTCCGCTCGAAGGGGCGCGCCGCCGACGCGGTCCGGCGGGCCGACGCCGCCGAGGCCTGGTGGCGTGGACCTGCCTTCGATGGCGTGGCCGATCTCCCCACGCTCGTGGCCGAGCGGGCCCGTCTCGACGCCGTGCACGAGGATCTGTGGCAGCAACGGGCCGCTGCGCTGATCGAGATCGGCGAGCTCGACGAGGCGCTGGACCAGCTCGAGCGACTGGTGGCGGCGGCGCCGTACCGGGAGACCGCCTGGAGCCTGCAGCTCTACGCCCTGGCGCGGTCCGGCCGGCGCGACGAGGCGGCCCGACGGTACCGCCAGCTCGTCGATCTCCTCGACACCGACCTGCGGATCACGCCGGCGCCCGCGACGGTCTCGCTGGCCGGGGCGATCCGGTCCGGCGACGCCGATCCGGCCGTCGGCCGGGCTCTCCTCACGCCGCCGCCTTCCCCGACCTCGACGAGACGAGCGACCACGGGTGGGCCCGCCCGTTCGGACGCCGCCCACCGGGCGTCGCGCGCTGCTGGCCCGTTCGTCGGGCGGGGAGCGCTCCTCGACGAGCTCCTCCGCTTCGCGCTCGACCCCGGCGCCGACGTCGGGTCGGTCGCCATCGTCGAAGGTGTCCCGGGAATCGGCAAGAGCCGGCTGGCCGCCGAGCTCGCCGACCGCGTCGTCGATGCCGGCGGTACGACGTTGACGGGCATCTGCCCGCGCGAGGGGGGGTCGGGTCTGGCACCGCTCGCCGACATCGTCGGACAGGCCCTCGTCACCGTCGAACCCGATGTCACCCTCGACCTCGAACCGTTGGAATCGCTCGTACCCGGGTCGTTCCCCGACGCCCGCGCCCCCGATCCCGATCCCGACATCCGCCGCTTGCAGCTGTTCGACGCGGCGCTGCAGGCGCTCTCGCTGGTCGTTCCGGTGCCCGTGCTGGTCATCGTCGACGACCTCCACTGGATCTCGGTCGACGGCGCCCGGTTCCTGCACCACCTGATGGATCGTTCGTCGGCGCGGTGGCTGCTCCTGTCACGCACCGGCGAACACGGGTCGGCGATGACCGAGCTGCTAGCCGACGTCGCCCGCTGGCGGCCGAGCTGGCACGCGCTCGACCCGCTCGGACCCGCCGACGTGGCCGAGCTCGTCCGCATCGTGGCGCCGGACGCCTCCGAGGCCCAGGAGCGGGTCGTGATCGAGCGCGCCGGCGGCAACCCCGTCTTCGTCACCGAGCTGCTCCGGCACCTGATGTCGGGCGCAGACGAATCGACGGTGCCGCCGGGGATCGACCAACTCGTTCGGGCGAGCCTCGGCCGGCTCGACCCGGTCGCGGTGCGGGTGGCCGAGACGCTGGCGATCGCGCAGGACCCGGTTCCGTCCTCGCTGCTCGCCGCCGCCTGCGACCTTCCGGGCGACGAGGTCGATGGCGCGCTGGCCGCGCTCGCAGCTGCCGGGCTGACGGACGAAACCGCCACCAGCACCGGTCTCTCGCACGATCTCATCGCCGACGCCGTGGGTGCGACGGTCGGGCCGACGCGCCGGCTCGCGGTCCACACCGCCGTCGGTCGCGCCCTCGCGACCGGCGACCAGCAGCTCCACGCCGCCGCGCTCGGTCATCTGATGCAGGGTCGCACCGACGTCGAGCCGCTCGAGCTCGACCGGCTCGCGGCGGTGGCGCTCCGACACCTCAATGAGGGCGCCGCGTTCGAGGAGGCCATCCGCGTCGGCAACGAGTACCTCGAGGTCGCCACCCGGACCGGACCGATCACCCGGACCGGACTCGATGCCCGGGTGCAGCTCGCCGCCGCGCTCCTGACCGCCGGACCGTTCGGTCGCGGCATGGCGCTGCTCGATCAGATCCGCCCGGCGATCCGCCGGTCGGGCGATGCCGAGCTCGCCGCCGATGCCATCCTGGCGCGAGGCACCGCCAACGTCGCCGACCCCGGTCTCGCCACCCTGGTGCACGAGGCACGGCTGGTGCACGACGCACTGGAGCCGTCGGCGTCCACGCGGCGTTCCCACCTGGCCTGCTGGATCGGACACCACCTCGCCCTGCTCGGTCATGACGCCGACGCCCTGGAGATGGTGGCCCTCGCGGCCGACGAGGACCGTTTCGACCCCGACCCAGCCGTTGCCGCGATGGTCGCCGGCGTGCGCATGCAGATCGCGTCCGGCATCGCCGCCACGCCCCAGGAGTTCCGTGCGGCCTACGCGGACCTGTGCGGGCTCGCCGAGCGCCTCCCCACGCTCGGCTCCGAGGCATGGCAACGGCTCGTCGCGCTCGATCAGGCGATCCGCGACGGAACCCTCGACGACCACGCAACCGCGATCCACCGTCTCGCCGACGTCGTCGAGCGCTTCCCCCGGCCGGAGCTGGCCTGGACCGTGCACGCGGCCCGTGCCGCACAGGCGCTCGGCCGCGGCCAGCTCGACCGAGCCGAGGAGCTCGTCAGCGCCGCGCAGATGGCCGGGGGCGAGCTCCGGGTGGGGTCCTCTGCGGCGGTGTGGATCACCCAGATGTTCCAGCTGCAGTTCGAACGGGGAGCGGTCGCCACGATGACCCCGTTCCTCTCGTCCCTCGACGAGAACGCCTCCGCCTACCAGTTGACGGCGCGAGCGATCTTCGCACTGGACGCCGGCGACCTGGCGCAGGCGATCGACATGGCCACCCGCCTCCGGGAGGACGATCGCGTGCTCGACGGGACCGGCGCCGGTTGGGCACTGCTCGCCTCGCAGGTGGGCGATCTCGCGCTCGCCACCGCCGACCGCCGGCTCGCCGAGCTGGTCATCGCCGAGCTCACCCCCCACGCCGGCACCGCCCTGTCGACCCACGGGCTCCTCCACCTCGGTGCCACCGACCGCACCCTCGGACTGGCGTGGGCCACCCTCGACGAGGTCGATCGCGCCATCGACCTGCTCGAGCAGGCGCACACCGACGACACGTGGCGCGGCGCTCGGCGATGGGCGGGTCGGGCCGCCCGGGCCGCCGCCGAGCTCCGGCGGGGGGGGGGGGGGCGCCCCGGGCGCGGCCGCCGGGCGCGGGGGGGCGCCGCGGGGGGGGGACGGGGGGGGGCGG
>JBBSTY010000142.1:0-10245 GCA_038235385.1 Acidimicrobiales bacterium
CATCGCCCGCCGCTACCTCTCGGAGAGCTCCATGGCCCGCCTCAACGAGCCGCGCGAAGCTGAGCTCGACCAGCCCCAACTCGCGGGCTGAGCACACCGAGGATCACACCTCGAACCCCACCACCCCGCGGGACTCTGTCGAGGGTACGCGCCGGTCACCGTTCGCCGTCGATCGCGTGGTTCCCCGCACCTCGGCCGGAGTCGACGGGGGTGTGGTTGGCCCGCGAAGGGCGTCTGCCGGTACCGACGCGAGGGCGACCCCCACGAGCTCGCCCTCACCCGCAACCTCATGCTCCGCCGCCTCCGCCGCCTCCGCGAGCACGCCGCCTGACCCGCACCGGGTCAGGCGGTCAGTCGTCGATGGTGATGGTGGGGGCGCCGTCGGTGACGGTGAGGGTGGCGGGCATGCCCATGAGGTCGATCTCGGAGCGGCCGAGGCCGGTGGCGGCGAGCGGGACGACCTCGCCCTTGTGATCGCCGCTGGTGACGGTGAGCTCGAGGTGCACGACCTCGGTGCCGTCCTCGAGCGTGGCCTCGGTGGCGTCGACGACGAACACGTCGTAGGTGCCGTCGGCGAGGTCGGTCACGAGTCGGCGTCGGTCGTTGCGCCGGTCGGAGGGGCACCCGGTGCGCGGGAGTCGTCGCGCATCTGCGGGAAGAGCACGACGTCGCGGAGCGTCGGCGCGTCGGTGACGAGCGCGACGAAGCGATCGATGCCCAGGCCGAGGCCCGACATCGGGGCATGCCGTACTCCATGGCCTCGATGAAGTCGTCCTCCATCATCATGGTCTCGTCGTCGCCGGCGGCGCGGAGCTCGACCTGCTCGAGGAGCCGGGCCTTCTGCTCGAAGGGATCGATGAGCTCGGAGTACGCCTTGACGATCTCCCAGCCGTTGACGACCACCTGGAACATGTCGAGGCGGGTGCCGTCGTCGTCGCTGCGCCGTGCGAGGGGCACCAGCTCGGCAGGGTGGTGCACGAGGAAGCAGGGCTGCACCAGCCCCGGCCGGACGGTGCGCTTGTAGAGCAGGTCGACGAGCGACGCGTAGGACACCGTGTCGTCGAGATCGTCACCGAGGCCGGCCGCCCTGATCGCCGCCTTGAGCTCGTCGACCTCTCGGATCTGCACCAGATCGATCCCGGTGGCCTCGCGCACGGCGTCGCGGTAGTCGATGACGGGCCAGTCGCCCCCGAAGTCGAGATCGACACCCTGGTAGTGCACGGTGAGCGACCCGCACACCTCGCCGATCACGGTCTGCACGAGCTGCTGGAGGAACGTCATGTTGTCGCGGTAGTCCCAGTACGCGGCGTACCACTCGAGCATGGTGAACTCCTGCAGGTGCGAGGAGTCCACCCCCTCGTTGCGGAAGTTCCGGCCGATCTCGTACACGCGGTCGAACGAGCCCGCGACCACGCGCTTGAGGTAGGTCTCGGGCGAGATGCGCAGGTAGAAGTCGCGGTCGAGCGCGTTGTGATGGGTCGAGAACGGTCGAGCGGCGGCACCCGATGCGGCGCCCTGCAGGATGGGGGTCTCGACCTCGATGAAGTCGTGGTCGTCGAGCTCGCGGCGGATGAGCGAGATCACCCGCGAGCGCGTGTGGAAGCGGTCGCGTGACTCCTCGTTGGCCAGCAGGTCGAGGTACCGCTTGCGGTACTTGATCTCGGTGTCGGCGACGCCGGCCCACTTGTCGGGCATGGAGCGGAAGCCGCGCGACAGGATCGTCAGCTCGGACACGGCGACCGTGCGCTCGCCCTTGTCGGTGGTCCACATGGTGCCGGTGACCCCGATGAAGTCACCGATCGACACGGCGTTCACCCACGCCTTGAACTGCTCCACGCCGAGGTCGTTCTTCTTGAGCGACACCTGGACCTTGCCCGACTGGTCCTGGATGTGGCCGAACGCCAAGCCGCCGAACTTGCGCCACAGCACCACCCGGCCGGCGAGGTGGATGACCTCGCCGTCGGTCTTGGCGGGCGCGTCGGCGGCGCTCGTGTCGACGGGGAAGCGGCTCGCCGGGCGGTAGTCGTCGGGCCGATCCGCGATGGTCGACTCGTCGTCGGCGGCTGGGACGGTGGCGTCGGTCATCGAAGGTCCTGGCTGGGTCGACGACCCGTGCCCGCAGCGCAGGTCGGGCCACCGACAGATCGATCGGGGAACCCGAACCCTACCGGCCGCCCCCCGCCGGTCCGAACCCGCTGGGCGGCGTCGGTCAGGACGGGCAGCGCGTCCCATCGGGTGCGGTGGCCAGGACCCACTCGGGACCCTCGGAGATGCCCCCGGCCGGAAGGGTGCTCGTCGTCGCGGCCCCCGTCGCGCCGGTGGTGGTGGTGACGGTCCCGGTGTCGTCCGTCGACGCGGCCGGGGGTGTCGGCCGGAAGAGGTCGAGGACCGGCTGGGCCGCATCGGTCTCGAGGTACAGGACCGCCGCCTGGCCGGCGTGCCCGCCGCGGACCGGCGGTGAGGTCATGACCAGGTTCTCGGCGAGGTCGAGGCCCTGGGCCCAGCGGAGCAGCCCGGCCATGTCACGGATCGCCCACGTGTTGTCGATGGCCGCGTTGTCGATCAGCGTGTCGAGGAGGTCGTCGGCGGCCGTGATGCTGAGGTCCTGGTCGAGCAGCGACGAGGCGAAGACCAGGCCCATGACCTGCTGGCGCTCGATGCGCCCGAGATCGCCGGTCGGATCGCTCGTCCAGGCACCGTTGGGTCCGGCCAGCTCGAGGTGCCGCGACCGCACGAGGGCGAGGGCCTGGGCGCCGTCGAGGTGCACGCATCCGGGGCCGTCGGCGACGAACCCGGTGCTGGTGTCGCGCAGGTCCCCGGCCGCCCACACGCCGCTGCCGCCCGACTGGTCGACGATGCGTTGGAAGCCTTGGCCGTCGACCTGGAGGAAGTGGTTGATGGGGACGTCGAGGTTGGCCTTGATGGTGTCGATCAACAGCGCCGGCCCGCCGGTCTCCCACGCCGTGTTCAGCCGTTCCATCCCGTGATCGGGGATGGCCACCCAGAGATCGCGGGGGAGCGAGAGGACGGCGATCGTGCCGGCCGCAGGATCGGCGCGGACGATCATCATGGTGTCGGTCCGGACGTCGGTGACGAGCTCACGACCTTCGCCGGGCATCGCCGCGTCGCTCCCGACCACGAGGATGTTGATCGCCTCGTCGGGGGGCGGTGGCGGGTCCTGGCCCGCATCGCTGACCGCCCCGAGACGGGGATCGAGTCGGTCGGCGAGGTCGATGCGAACGACCTGGGACGACCGCCACTTCTGGTAGCCGCCGAACCCGACGACCAGCACCAGCATGGTCGTGGCCCCGCCGACGACGCCGAGTGCCACCCGGTGGCGCCGGCGTCGTCGGCGGCCCCGGGTGTCGACCGCGGCCCGGAACGTCGCGTCCGGGACGAACGGGTCGGGATCGTCGAGCTCGTGCAGATCGTCGATGTTCATGGCGCACCCTTCGCAACCGTCTCGATCGACGTGCCCTCGTCGAGGGCCGTCGTGGTCAGTTCGAGTGATGCCCGGAGCGCGGCGAGCCCGCGGTGGGCGTGTTGCTTGACCGTCCCAGCCGTGCACCCGAGCGTCGAGGCGACCTCGGCTTCGGGCAGGTCGGCCAGGTACCGCAGCACGACGACGTCGCGCTGTCGACGCGGCAGCCGGCGCAACGCGACCACCAGGTCGGCTCGCTCCGCGGTTCGGCCAGCGGGGTCGCTGACCGGCTCGGACGGAGCCGGTACGGGACGTGACCTTCGGCGCAGGAGGTCCAGCGCCAGGTTGGTCGTGACCTGACCCACCCAGCCCCCGGCCTTGTCGCGCACCTTGGGCCAGCGGGCGTACGCCCGTGCCATCGCCTCCTGGGCGATGTCGCGGGCGTCCTCACGGGATCCGACCATGCGGTAGGCCACCCGATAGCTGAGCGTGGCGAGCGCATCGAAGCGCTCGTCGAAGCTGGGCGGCCCGGAGGCAGGAAGGGTCTCGTGCATCACTCACTGGGTATCAACGCACACGGCGCGGCAGACGTTGACACGGGTCGCAATCTTTTCGCATCGTCGTTCGACTGTTCGGCGGTCGGCCGCCGTGGTGGTCGCGCTGGTCGCGTACTGTGCGGCGATGTTGCCTCGTCCGACGTGTGCCCGGCCCCGCCACCTGCGACTGCGCCCGCCGATGCTACCGACCGATCACGGGAACCGGAGGATCCGATGGAGCTGAACACGACGTTCGACGACGGTGCCCCGGCGGCGATGGTGTGCGCCGACACCTGGATCTCGCGTTGGGTGTGCCAGGAGATCCTCGAGGGCAAGACCTACCCGCACCTCCCGTTCGTCGATGGGGTGGAGGTGGTCTTCGATGTCGGTGCCAACTGCGGCGCGACGAGCGTCTACCTCAACCACCACCACCCGACGGCGACGGTGCACGCCTTCGAACCGGGCAGCGAGCCCCGGGCCCTGCTCGAGCGCAACGCCGGGCGGAGCGAGCGCATCGTCGTCCACCCGATCGGGCTCTCCGACGAGGACCGTGACGCGGCGCTCTACCGGGGCGAGGATGATTCCATCACCGCCTCGACCGTTCGGCGCAGCATCAACCTCGACGAGTCCGAGCAGGTGCAGATCCGCGCCGCGGGGCCCTGGGCGGCCGACCACGGCATCGATCGGATCGACATCCTCAAGCTCGACGTCGAGGGCTGCGAGGTCGAGGTGCTCGAGAGCCTGGCGTCGCTCATCCCCACCATGAAGGTCGTGTACGTCGAGTACGACAGCCGCGCCGCCCGGCGCCGCATCGAGCAGGTGCTCGCCGACACCCACGAGCTCTACTTCGCCATGCTCATGGTGCTCGACCAGGGCGAGATCATCTACCTCCGAAAGGACCTCGCGGATCAGGACGCGGCGACGTCCCACCTCCGAACGTTGTTCGAGGCCCGAGCCGCCGCCACCTGATGTCGACGACCGTCGGTCGCCGTTCGGTCACAGCGGAGCGATGAGCTTGAACGACTCACCGTGGGTGACGCCGGCCAGCGATCCGGCAGCGGTGAGGCCATCGAGGATGCGGCGTCGGAACCGCTCGACCTCGTCGGTGTGGTCGGGCTCGCCGTCTGATCGCGTCGGTGTCGTGGTCGAGCCGATGTGCATGGTGGTCTCGAACTGGCTGGTGTGCGCGAAGAGGGCGGCGAGCTTGGCCTCGGCGTAGCCGGTGACGTCCTCGACGTGGTCGGGCTGGTCGGCTTCGAAGAGCAGGAGGGCATCGGGGCGGTGGTGGGCGAGCCCGTGCTCGGGGAAGAAGTGCGGATCGCGAGCGGCGACGACGCCGTCGACGGCCAGCCAACCGGCGTGGCGGTGGTCGGGGTGGAGGCGGTAGCGCTTCCAGGGGTCGTGGGCGAGCACGACCGAGGGCCGTAGCTCACGGATCACCCGTGCCACCTCGCCCCGCCGCTCGAGGGTGGCTTCGAGCTCGCCGTCCACCACACCCAGGAACACGACCTCGCCCGTGGCGCCGAGTGCCTCGGCCGCTGCCCGCTGCTCGAGGCGACGTTGCTCGACCAGCGCGCCGGTGTCGGCCGTGACGTCCCAGGTCCCCTTGGATCCGTCGGTCAGCACCAGGTACGACACCACCGAGCCGGCGGCGGACCACTTGGCGAAGGTGGCACCACACCGGAACTCAGCGTCGTCGGGATGGGCGATGATGGCCAGGGCCGACGCCGGCGTGGCCAGATCGACGCCGATCCGACCGGCCCCGGAGATCGGCTGGCCGGGACGCGGCGCGCCTGCGGGGTCGTTGGGGTCGCTGGGGTCGTCGGGACGGGTGGGGTCGGTCATCGGTTCAGCGTGCCGCGAGCCAGTCGGGGCGGACGAGGTCCTCCGGCGTGTCGACGTCCCAGCCCAACCGGTCCTCACGCTCGACCCGCAGGGTCAGACCGAGTCGGAGCGCCTCGGCCTGGTGGCGCGAGAACGAGCCGGGTCCGTAGGCGAACACGAACCCGGACCGGGTGGGGACCGACGCGACGTTGGTGCCGTCGTCTCGACGATCGGGCACGAGGGTGACGCCGTCGAACTCGGCCACCCAGGTGAGGTCGAGGGCATGGGGGAGGTCGGCATGGGCGATGATCACCCGGGCGTACCCGAGACGGCCGAGCTCCTCGACGCCGTCCGCGACTGCCGCGTCGAGCCCGCGTCCGGGGCGCCAGATGACCTCGGCCCCGTGTGCGGTGGCCCACGCCGAGACGTCGTCGTCGTCGCACACGACCGCCACGGGAAGTCCCTGGGCCGCGCGCACGACGTTGGTGGCCATGTCGCGGGCCAGCGCGGCGCGATCGTGCGGATCGAGTGCGGGGGCCAAGCGGCGCTTCGCGTGGCGGAACGCCTTCACCGGCAACAGCACGGCCACACCGGAGCGGTCGGTGGCGCGTGCCCGCACCGGGGTCGGGGCGGAGGTCGGACCAGATGGGGAGCCCACGGGCTTCCACGATGGCGGCACGCGGGGAGTCTAGGAGGGCGGCGGCGAAACCCCGCCGAGTCCGGATCGCCGCGGCGGTTGCAGGATGGGTGGCCTACGTTGGCCCGATGAGGATCTGCGTCGCCGTGATCGGAGCCGGTTCGTGGGGGACCACCCTCGCCCACCTCGCTGCCCGCAACAGCGAGACCGTCCTGTGGGCGCGCGATCCGGCGCTGGCCGCGGAGATCCAGGTCCAGCACACGAACAGCCGGTACCTGGCGGGCTACGAGCTGCACCCCGACCTGCAGTCGTCGAGCGACCTCGAGGGGGTGGTGTGCCGGGCCGACGTCGTGGTGATGGGCGTCCCGTCGCACGTCTTCCGCGGCACGCTCGAGCTCGTCGCCGAGCACGTCCGCGCGTGGGTGCCGATCGTCAGCCTCACCAAGGGGCTCGAGCAGGGCACCCGCAAGCGCATGACCCAGGTGATCCAGGACGTCCTGCCCGGGCACCCCTACGGGCTGCTCACCGGACCCAACCTGGCCAAGGAGATCTGCGCGGGCGACGCGGCGGCGTCGGTGATCGCCATGTCCGACGCCAACGTCGCCGGCGAGCTCCAGAACGTCTTCGGCACCAACCTGTTCCGGGTGTACCAGAACGACGACGTGATCGGTTGCGAGCTCGCCGGCGCGCTCAAGAACGTCATGGCCATCGCCGCGGGTATGGCTGATGGGCTGGGAACGGGTGACAACACCCGTTCGGCGGTGATCACCCGGGGCCTGTCCGAGCTCAGCCGGCTGGGTGTCGCCATGGGCGGTGACCTCCGGACGTTCGCCGGACTGGCGGGCATGGGTGACCTCGTCGCCACGTGCATCAGCCCCCAGAGCCGGAACCGTCACGTCGGCGAGGAGCTCGGCAGGGGACGCACGATCGACGAGATCATCGAGGAGATGCACATGGTGGCGGAGGGGGTCAAGACCGCGCGGGTCGTGATGGAGCTCGCCGACGAGCACGGCATCGAGATGCCGATCGCGGAGCAGGTCTACGCGGTGTGCCACGAGGGCCGGTCGGCGGCCGAGGCGTATCGGGGCCTGCTGCGTCGTGAGTCTCGACACGAACTGCACGGCCTCGATGACGCCCGCCCCTGACCGGTCGACGCCCCGGCGCGGGTTCGACGGCGCCCCGCTCCGCGTGTCAGGTTCCTGGTCATGAGCGCCTCGGATCCGTCGTGGGTGTGGCCCTTCTGGCTCGAACGCCAGCTCGATCCGTCGAGCACCGACTTCGTCCCCGGTACCGCCGGCGACGAGTTGGTGAACCTCACCCACCGCAACACCACGATCATCGGCAACCTGGCGACCGACGAGCGTGCCGCGGTCGACCCACGGGGCCTGCTCACGCCTGACGGGGCGGGATGGTCGCTCGACTGGTGGATCGGAGCCGAGGACCGGTGGCACGTGCCCTCGCGCGCCGGCGCGGTGCGTCAGCGCCTGGTCGATCGTGCCCCGGTGGTCGAGACCGCCATGCGGGTGCCCGGCGGCGACGCCGTCGCCCGCACGTACGCCATGGTCAGCACATCCACCGGTCCCTGCGCGGTCATGGAGATCCGCAACGCCACCGCGGTGCCGTTCGCGCTCGTGATCGCCGTGCGACCCTTCGGGCCGTTCGGCCATCTCCCGATCCACGAGATCGGCTTCGAGGGGTCGACCGTCACCATCGACGGCACGCCGTCGGTCCTCTTCGCCCGGCCTCCGGGGCGGGCCGCCCTCTCGAACCAGGAGGGTGGCGACAGCGCCACGCACATCTTCGACGGCCGGGCTCCGGTCGTGTCGGCGGATCCGATCTCGGTGCGCTGCGACGCCGGGTGGGCCACGGCGTCGTTCGTGTTCCCGCTGCCCCACACCGCCGTGGCGCAGGTGGTCGTTCCGCTCCGGCCGCCGGTGGCGGCCGCCGGGCGGCGTGCACGGGATCGGCCCGTCCAGGTCGCGTTTCCGGACGCGGTCCCCGCCGCCGAGCAGGTCGCGGCCGGGTGGGCCGTGCAGAGCCGACGGTCGACGTCGGTGTCGTTGCCCGACGAACGTCTGATGGGCGCCCTCGACGCCGCCATCCGTCACCTGCTGCTCATCCCCGGTTCGTCGGCTCTGGTCGACGTACCCGGCGAACCGCTCGGGCGCGACGACACGTCGGTGGTGCTCGAGGCGCTCGGCATCTTCGGGTTCACCGACGAGGTGGCGTCCGTCCTGCGCACCTCCATGGACGATCAGCCTCTCGACGGATCGCTGGCGGGCGAGACCGATCGCATGGACGCCAACGCGGCGGTGATCGGCGCGATCGCAGCGCACTGGTCGCTCACCCACGACACCACGATCGTCGAGGACCTGATCGGTCCGATCGCCAAGGCTGCCCACTGGATCAACAAGCGGCGGTCCGGGCGCCGGACCCGGCGCGACACCGGGAGCGGGGGATTGCTCCCCGAGGGCGCGGCGCCCGCCTGTGCCGGTCCCCCCGGCGTGTACTTCCGCGACGCAGCCAGGTCGGCACGTGCGCTCGCGGATCTCGCGCCTGCGCTCGAGGCTGCCGGTCAGCCCGAGGTGGCGGCCGACGTCAGGCGGTTCGCGTCGTCGCTCGTGGAGGCGATGGATGTGGCGATCGCCGCCGCGGTGGCCGACACCGGCGGACCCGTTCCGCCCACGCCGTCGCGCCGGCTCGACGCCGGCACGGTGGCCAACCTGTCCCTGGTCGCGCCGCTCGGCGTCCACCGGCCGTCCGATCCGGCGATCGCAGCGACGATCGAGCTCGTGCGCAGCCACCTCACGTGCGGACCGGCGGTGGTCCAAGGGGTCCACCACGTGGGCCTCAGCCCCGACCTCACGATGCAGCTCGCAT
Source organism: Acidimicrobiales bacterium (assembly GCA_038235385.1). Taxonomy (GTDB): domain Bacteria; phylum Actinomycetota; class Acidimicrobiia; order Acidimicrobiales; family Acidimicrobilacustridaceae; genus JBBSTY01. The sequence goes on from JBBSTY010000142.1 coordinate 9,299, forward strand.
CGGCCGAGCTCGAGGCCGGCGACCCGGCGTTGTTCGAGCGCCTGAGCTGGATGACCGAGGTGGGTGGCGACACGGTGACCTGGCCCGGGGCCGTCCATCCGGTCTCTCGAGGTGGCTCCTGGGGCCGTCCCGACGATCCCGTCGCCCTCGCCCGGTTCGTCACCGTCGTCCGCCGCCTCGCCATCCGCGAGGTCGAGGACACGGCCGGATCGGTCACCGGGCTGGCGATGTGCACCGTGGTGCCCCCGCGCTGGTTGGGCCAACCGATCGATGTGCGGGACGCGCCCACGAAGCTGGGGCGGTTCTCGTACTCGGTGCGGTGGCACGGCGATCGGCCGGCGCTGCTCTGGGAGCTCGACCCGCACCCCGACGTGGATGCCGCCACCTTCACCGCGCCCGGACTCGACCCGGCGTGGTCGGCCACCTCGTTCTCCGGCGAGGCCCTCCTCGCCACGGTCCCGGTCCCCGAGGAGCTCCACGACCACGACCACGACCACGACCACGAGACCGATGCGGTCGCCGAGCCAGCGGTTGCTCGGGGATCGGGCGCGTCGACCCCTTCGACCGAGCCCTCCTTCCTCGCCGTGGCGGGCATGAGCGAGGTGTCGGTCGACCTCGCGGGGACGCTCCGGGCACGCGCCACCGCACCCGCCACCGGAACCGACACCGCCACCGACTCTGCGCCCGACGCCGACCCGACGGGTGGCGGCGCACTGGGGGGTTCGTTCACGTGAGCGACTTCGGCGGCACCTTCGATCCGATGGCCGATGCCATCGCCGGAACCGGCCCCGGTGCCGGGACCGACCTGCGCACGTTCCTGATCGAGAGCGGTGTCGCGCCCGACGAGATCGATCGGACAGAGGCCGATGGCGCGCTCGAGCTGCTCGCGCTCGAGGTGATCGCCCACGCCGATCCGGCGCAGTCCGAGATCGACGAGGTGGCCGCCC
>JBBSTY010000143.1:0-10145 GCA_038235385.1 Acidimicrobiales bacterium
GCCTTGGAGGTTGGGCCAGGTAGTCGGGTGGCCACGGTGGCCAACGCGGGTTTCTACACGTCGCTGGCGTGCCGCCGACTGGGTGCGCGCCCCATCTACGTTGACGTGGACCCGGAAACTGCATGCATGGACGCTGAGAGGCTCGACGAGGTTCTTGATGGGTCCTTTGCTGCGGTGGTCGTCACTCACCTGTACGGCCAGGCCGCCGCGATGGGCCGGGTCCTCGCGACCGCGGGAAGGTGGGGCGTCCCAGTCCTCGAGGATTACGCCCAGGCCGCTGGTGCGCGGGTCGGCGGTCAACTGGTGGGCTCGTTCGGTGCTGCGTCGGCCTTCAGCTTCTACCCGACGAAGAACCTCGGCGCGTACGGGGACGGGGGAGCGGTCCTGACCGATCGGAGCGATGTCGCCGCGTTGGCGCGGTCGTTCGGGCACCACGGGATCGATCACGACCCCTCTTGCCACGAACGTGTCGGCTTCACCTCGCGTCTCGACACCATGCAGGCCGTGGTCCTGCAGGCCAAGCTCGGGCACCTCGTCGGGTGGAACCGGGAGCGGCGGGTCGCGGCCGCCCGCTACGACGAGCTCCTGCTCGACGGGCCCGGGCCACGACGTCCGACGACGCTGCCGGGGAACGAGCACGTGTGGCACCTGTACGTGGTCCGGGTACCCGACCGCGACCGAGTGCGCCGTGAGCTCGTCGGCCGCCACATCGGAGCCGGTGTGCACTACCCGGTTCCTCTGCACCGCGAGCGATCGCTCGCGCCGTGGGGGGCGAACGCGCAGTGTCCCGAAGCCGATCTCGCCGCGGCCTCGATCCTCTCGTTGCCGATGTTTCCGGGCATCACCGCAGACCAGCAGGTGCGAGTGGTCGAGGTGCTCGTCGACATCATCGAGCAGGGGGCCTCGACCGCCATCGGGTGCTGAGGCGGTCCGGCGTCGTCGATGACGATGGTGACGGTCGCGACGGCGATGGTGGCCGCGCCCCGGAGAGGCGCGCCCGCGTTCACGTGGATCGGTCGGCCGAGCGGTCGTCCGGGGTGACATCGGTCCGAGGCGCGTGCTTCCGTCGACATTGCGCTAGTGTTTCGGTCTGACATCAGAACGTCATGTGTCGGGCCTCAATGGCGAGGTCGTGCGGACTTTGAGTGATCAAGGAACCGCGCTCTGGGCCTAAAGGCCCAGAGGGCACGTGCCGATGATGACAATGGTCCTCCACCGGGTCGTCGGAGTCTGCACAGCGGACGGGCGACGGGGCTGTCTCCATCCCTCCAGCTCCCTGGCTTCACGCGCCCGAAAAGGAACCCATCCCTCATGGCAACCTCGACACGTCGGTCCCGCCGACGCGCCTTGTTCTCGCTCGTACCGATCCTCGTGCTGGCCACGTTGGCCCTCGCGTCCTGCGAGATCACCACCTCGCACACGCTCTTCGGCGACGACCCGCCCGCGGCATCGACCGACCCCGATGCCAACGCCGTCGAACTGGGGGTCCGGTTCCAGACCTCGGTTCCGGGCACGGTGACCGGCATCCGCTTCTTCAAGGGGTCGGCCAACACGGGCGCCCACGTCGGCAACCTCTGGTCGAGCTCGGGCAGCCGCCTGGCATCGGCCACCTTCACCGATGAAACCGCATCCGGCTGGCAGTCGGTGACCTTCGCCAAGCCGGTCTCGGTCACGGCCAACACCACCTACACCGCGTCGTACCACACGTCGGTGGGGCGCTACGCGGCCACGCCGGGGTACTTCTCGCGTGGACCGGCCGTCGTCGATCCGCTCACCGCCACCGGATCGGTCTACCGGTACGGCGCATCGAGCGCCCATCCGACCGACACCTTCGCGGCCACGAACTACTGGATCGACGTCGCCTTCGATCGGGTCACCACCATCGAGACGCCGACCACGGCGGCACCGACGACCAAGCCGCAGCCCACGACGACCAAGCCGCAGCCCACCACCACGAAGCCGCAGCCCACCACCACGAAGCCGCCGACCACCACTGCTCCGCCGACCACGGTGGCCCCGCCCTCCGGCGGATGCCCGTTGAACGCGGCCGGCGAGTCCTGCTGGCGGGACAGCACCGGCGTGCCCGGTTGGTCCAACGCCCAGATCGTCGCTGGTCAGTCACCGCTCCAGAAGGTCAACGGTGATGTCACCATCTCCCAGGACGGCGCGGTCTACGCGAACAAGTGGGTCGAAGGCTGCATCTCGGTGAAGGCGTCGAACGTCACGATCCAGAACGTCCTCGTGCGCTCGAACCACGGCTGCTACGGCGGCAAGACCGCAGGGACCTCAGCGCTCATCAGCACCGGAGCCAACGGCGGCGGCGGGGTGAAGAACCTGCGGGTGATCGACACCGAGATCGATGGTCGCAACACGGCAGGCGACACGATGGGAATCGGTCAGACCGAGTACACCTGCATCCGCTGTGACATCCACGGCACGGCCAAGGGTGCCAAGGCCGACCAGAACGTGACGGTCCAGGACAGCTACCTGCACGACCTCTCCTACGACGGTCGGACCCACACCGAGAACTTCTTCTACAACGGCGGCGCCGGCAACGTCACCGTGAAGCACAACTGGATGAAGGCCAACTCCAACTACTCGACCGCCGCGGTGTCGTTCAACAACGACTGGGCCGGTAGCAACGCCACCGTCGATTCGAACTACCTCGAGGGCAACGGCGGTGCCGGCTTCACCGGCGGAGCGATGGGCAAGACGCCGCCGAACATGCACCACATCGTGGTCACGAACAACAAGTTCTCCCCCAACAACTCCTGGGGCAACGCAGCTGCGTACGGGTTCGATCCCAATGCCGCTGGGAACGTGTGGTCGAACAACACGAACTCGGTCACCGGAGCGGTGATCGGCGCTCCCCGCCCGCTGTAGGGACACGCACGCAGGCTCGGCCCGATCGTGACGTTCGTCTCGTCGTTCAGGTACCCCCGGCGTGGTCGGGTACGACGTCGTAGCGCTCGTGCGACGCCTGGAACGTTCCCAGGCCGCGGGTCAACGAGCGCAGGTCGACGGCGTAACGACGCAGTTCGCTCGTCGGGATGCTCGCCTCGATGACCTGCTCGCCACGATCGCCGGTGCTCGTTCCCGACACCCGCGCCCGATGGGCGTTCAGGTGGCCGATCACCTCGCCCTGCAGATCGATCGGCACGGTGACCGCCAGGGTCGAGATGGGTTCGATGACGACCGGCCGGGCTCGTGCCACCGCCTCGCTGAACGCGAGGCGGGCGGCCAGCTTGAAGCTCATCTCCGACGAGTCGACCGGGTGGTGGCGGCCGTCGAGGCAGGTCACCCGGACGTCGACCACGGGGTAGCCGTTCGGACCACCCTCGGCCATGGCCTCCTCGACACCTTTGCGCACCGCAGGGAGGTACTGCCGGGGGATCGCGCCGCCGACGACCTGATCGACGAACTCGAAGCCGGAACCCCGGGCGAGGGGCTCGATCCGGAGCACGCAGACCGCGAACTGACCGTGACCCCCGCTCTGCTTCTTGTGCCGACCCTCGGCCTCGGCCGTCGACGACACCGTCTCGCGGTAGGGCACCCGCACGTCATCGGCGATCACCCGGACACCGAAGTGCTCCTCGAGCCGCTCCAGCGCGATCTGGATGTGGGTCTCACCCAGCCCGCGGAGCACGGTCTGACGGGTCTCGTCGGATCGATCGACCACCAGGGACGGGTCCTCGTCCACGAGGCGGTGCAGCGAGACGGTGAGCTTGTCGTCATCTGCCTGGGTGCGCGGGGTCACGGCGACGGCGAAGGTGGCGGCGGGCATCTCGGTGCGCGGCACCACCACGGTGCGGCCGCGCGACGTGAGCGTGTCTCCCGTCTCGGTCCCGCTCAACTTGGCGACCGCGGCGATGTCGCCCGCAGGCACGACCCCGACCGGGACGTGGGTACGACCTCGGAGCGTGAACAGCCCGTGGAGGCGCTCGTCGGCCCCGGTGCGGCTGTTGGTGAGGTGGTCATCGACGGTGATCGTGCCTGTCAGCACCTTGAAGACGGAGATGGCGCCGTACGGGTCGGCGTAGGTCTTGAAGACGAAGGCGAGGACGTCGCCCGCCGGGTCCGGGTCGACCTCGACCATCTCGGGGCCCACGGACACGGTGACAGGGGGCCGGTCGAGCGGTGACGGACCGATCTCGCAGATGAGATCGGCGAGACGGTCGACGCCCACCTCCGCCACGGCGGATCCGCAGACCACCGGGAACACCTCGGCGCGACCGATCCCCAACGCGAGGGTGCGTTCGAGGTCCTCGACCGGGATCACCTCCCCGGCGAGGTAGCGCTCGAGCTGCTCGTCGTTCGCCACGACGATCCCCTCCACGAGGTTGTCGTGGATGCGATGCTCGAGCTCCCGCATGTCGTCGGGGATCGAGGTCGAGCTCGAACGACCGTCGTCGTCGTAGATGTACGCCACATCGCTCAGGAGGTCGGCGACCCCACGGAAGGCGTCCTCGTCGCCGATGGGCAGCTCGACCGGAGCCACGCCGGCGCCGAAGCGAGCTCGGAGCTGCTCGAGGGTCCGGGTGAACGACGAGCGCTCCCGATCGAGCTTGTTGACGAACACCATGCGGGGGAGCTCGAGGCGTTCCGCCAGCTTCCACATCCGCACGGTCTGCGCCTCCACCCCGTCGACGGCGCTCACGACGAAGATCGCGAGGTCGACGACGCGCAGTGCGGCGGCGACCTCGCCCTCGAAGTCGCCGTAGCCGGGGGTGTCGATCAGGTTGATCTTGTGGTCCTTCCACACGAAGGGGGCGATGGCCAGCGAGACCGACTGCTGGTGGCGTCGCTCCTGCGGATCGGTGTCGCAGACGGTGGAGCCGTCCTCGACCCGGCCCATGCGGTCGATCGCTCCCGCCCGGTGCATCAGCGCCTCGGCGAGCGTGGTCTTGCCGCTTCCGCCGTGGCCGACCAGCGCCACGTTGCGGATCGACGCCGGCCCAACCGGGTCAACGGTCATCTCGCCCCTCGATGCGCATGCTCGGCCCGGAGCGTCAGCGCCGTGCCCGTGCTCGAACGGCCCGGGCTGCGTCCATGGCCACCGGCGGCACCCACCGAGCCAGGCGCTCGTGACCTCCCGCCCTCGGCCGCTTCCAGACCTCCCCCTCGCGGGATCGGAAGACGGTCGACGACGACGGACCGATCTCGTGGGCCGGCCTTCCGTTGGAGTAGTAGTACAACGCGAGCGACTGGCGGGTCCGGTCGGCGGGGCAGGCCAGCGGGTGCGGATGTCCGTGGAAGCTGTAGTCGGTCGTGCTGAAGACCACGCACCGGTTGGCGAGCGGAGCGATCTTCTCCTGACACGCCCGAAGATCGCGGTCCCAGAGCTCGAAGTCGCCACCCCACTCGGTTCGCCAATCCTCGTTGAGGTAGAGCAGGAGGTTGAGGCGCCGGTCGAGCAACAGGCGCTGGTGCCAGTTGAAGTCGGTGTGGATCTCCAGATGACCGCCCGGTTCGATCTGGTGCAGGCCGCCGCCCCAGAGGTGCGGGTCGGGGATGAGCCCGTCGATGCCGGTGAGGCGCTCGAGGAACTCGATCATCGCAGCGGCGTTGAACTGCGCGAGCACGTGTTGGGCGAACGGGGGCAGGCTCGATGGGTCCTGGGACGCCAGCTTGCGTTCGTTCTCGGCGTCGAACCGTCGCCAAGCCAGCTCCTCGGGACCCGGGAACGACGCGACCAGCTCCTCGAAGACCGGGTCGGGGAGGAAGTCGTCGATCGCTGCGTGCGGGAAGGGCGCGGCGGCCTGGTAGCGCTCGGAATGGGTGCGTGCGAGCTCCCCGAGTCGGTCCGGGTCGAAGAGGAAGATGTCCACACGTTGAGGCTGGGCCACGAGACTGAACCCGATCTGTGGAGCCGCTGAAGGCGGGCTGAACGATCGCTGAGGTTCGTCTGAATCCTCGGGTGATGGCGGTGATGGCCCATCGCGTGCGGCGTAGCGTCGCACCCATGGTGCGCACCTGCGACGCTCGGCGTCTCGACCGACTGGTCCTGCCGGGCGGACGGCGGGTCCGTGTGCTGCTCGGCGTGCTCGCGGGGGCGGCGGTGCTGGTCGTGTTCGCCATGGTTCGGGCGCCCGATCCGATCTCGACGGCCTCCGGGTCGAGCGCTCCGCAGATGAGCTCGACCGGTTGTCCGCTGCGTGCGGACGCGCAGCGGTGCTGGGAGCAGAAGACGGGCGTGCCCGGGTGGAGCGGCGACGAGATCGTCGCCGGCCGATCCCCCCTCACCGTGACGCACGGCGACCTGGAGATCACCGAGGACGGAGCGATCCTTCGCGACCACTGGGTCGACGGGTGCATCGCGGTCAAGGCGTCGCACGTGACCATCGAGCGCGTCCTGGTCCGCTCGGATCACGGTTGCGTCGGGGGACTCGGGCCGGCGGCCCCCGCCCTCATCAGCACTGGGGAGAACGGCGGTGGCGGCATCTCGGACCTCGTCGTGCGGGACACCGAGATCGACGGCCTCGGCGCGACCGGCGACACCATCGGGATCGGTCAGACGGAGTACTCGTGCACCCGCTGCAAGATCGTGGGTACCGCGAAGGGCGCCAAGGCCGATCAGGATGTATCCGTGGTGGACAGCTACATCAACGACCTGGCGCACGACGGGGCCACGCACACCGAACCCTTCTTCTTCGACGGGGGTCGCGGCCGCATCGAGGTGCGGGGCAGCTGGATGCGCGCCAACGACGATCACTCGACCGCTGCGGTCGCGCTGATCAACGACTGGCCCGGCAGCCAGATCGTCATCGCCGGCAACTACCTGGACGGCAACGGGTCCGTCGCGATCGTCGGCGGGTCGGTCCGAGACAAGGCCGCGCCGGGGATGGAGCAGGTCGTCATCGAGAACAACGTCCTACGGACCCGGAGCGACCGTGACGCATCGCCGCTGGTGCACTCGTTCGACGCGTCCGGGCCCGGCAACCGGTGGTCGGCGAACAACGAGGAGATCACGGGCGACCTGGTGGCTCCGCCCTGATCGGTGGTCACCGCCACCATCGGTGACCGGGCCGCGTCGGAAGCTCGAGGGGCTACCGTGGCCCCGGTCGGCGAGGGCACGGGGGTCCGATGACGGGGGCGAGCGCAGCACCAGCACGACGGAGGCCGAACGTCGTCCTGATCAACTGCGACGATCTGGGCTACGGCGATCTCGGCTGCTACGGCTCCACTCGCAACGCGACGCCTGCGATCGATGCGCTCGCGGCAGCCGGCCTCCGGCTCGACTCGTTCTACATGGGATCGCCGGTGTGCTCCCCGTCACGGGGTGCCATGCTCACCGGTTGCTACCCGCCGAGGATCGGGTTCGGATCGTTCGAGGGTCTCCCGGTGCTCTTCCCGGGTCAAGGCGTCGGCCTCGATCCGTCGGAGATCACGTTGGCGGCCGTTCTGCGCGACGCCGGCTACCGGACCCAGATGATCGGGAAGTGGCACTGCGGCGACCAGCCGGCGTTCCTGCCCACGAACCACGGCTTCGATCACTACCTCGGCCTCCCCTACAGCAACGACATGGGACGTCAGGTTCCGCTGGAGGAGCCTGTTCCGGGTGAGGAGGTGCGGTACCAACCCCCACTTCCGCTGGTCCGGGACGACGAGGTGATCGAGCAGCAGCCGGATCAGGCCGGTCTGACCGAGCGATACGTCCAGGAGGCGGTGGAGTTCCTGCGGGGAGCGGGTGACGACCCGTTCTTCCTGTACCTCGCGCACCTGTACGTGCACGTTCCGATCTACGTGCAGGACCGCTTCGCCAGGCGCTCGCAGAACGGTCGCTACGGCGCGGCGGTGGAGGCGATCGACTGGGCGACCGAGGTGGTGCTCGCCGAGCTCACGACGCTCGGGCTCGACCGGGACACGATCGTGATCTTCACGAGCGACAACGGCTCACGGGCGCGCGACGAAGGGGGCAGCAACGGACCGCTCCGGGGCACGAAGGCCACCACGTGGGAGGGCGGGATGCGTGTGCCGTGCACCATCCGGTGGCCGGCACACATCCCCGCCGGACGCACCAGCGATGCGCTGGTCACGGCGATGGACCTGCTTCCGACGCTGGCATCGGTGTGCGGCGGGCAGATCCCCTCGGACAGAACCATCGATGGCCGCGACATCAGCGACATCCTCGTCGATCCGCAGGTCGAGCTCGCCGATGTCGACCTCTACTACTACTGGATGAACGATCTGGAGGCCGTCCGACGGGGTCGGTGGAAGCTCCATCTGGCCAAGCACGGTCGAGAGATCGACGAGCTCTACGACCTGGAGGTCGACCGGGGCGAGACCACGAACCGAGTGGCCGACGAGCCCGAGATCGTGGCCTCGTTGCTCGAGGTCGTGGAGCGCGCCCGAGCGTCACTCGGCGACGCGCGGGTCGGAAGGGTCGGTCGCGACGTCCGACCGATCGGGAGGGTGGACGACCCGCGCCCGCTCACCACCTACGACCCGGCCCACCCGTACCACCTCGCCGAGTACGACCTTCCCGACCGCGGCTGACGGGCCGTCGTCGTCCCTCGTGGTGGGGAGCCGGGTCGGACCCGGTGCGCGCCGGTCCTCGACGCAGACGGCCCCGGCCGGGCGGTCCCGACGGCTGAACCCCTGCTGAAGATCGGCTGAAAGCTCGCAGGTTCCGCTCGGTCGTCGACGCGAGTCGTGGTTCCATGACCACGTGTGCGGCATCGTAGGCATCCGACGGTTCGACGGTCGGCCGGTCACCGAGCAGCTCCTCCGGACGATGGCGGGACAGCTGACCCACCGAGGTCCCGACGACGAGGGGTACTGGGTCGACGGCTCGATCGGCTTCGGGCATCGCCGTCTCTCGATCATCGACCTCCAGGCCAGCCACCAGCCCATGGCCTCGCCGGATGGCCAGAGCCACATCACGTTCAACGGAGAGATCCTCAACTTCGCTGATCTGCGAGCCCGGTGCCCCTACCCGTACCGCACCGAAGGGGACACGGAGGTGCTGCTCGCGCTCCACGCACGACACGGACGCGATGCCGTGGAGCTCCTCGACGGGCAGTTCGCCTACGCGTTCCACGATGGGCGCGATCTCTGGCTCCACCGCGACCGTCTCGGGATCCTGCCGCTCTTCTACTACGTCGATGCCTCGGTGTTCGCGTTCGCCTCGGAGATCAAGGCGTTGCTCCCCGCGGTTCCGGGGGGAGCCCGTGTCGATCTGGCATCGCTGGACTCGTACCTCGGTCGGCGTTCGGTCGCCGCCCCGTTCACCCTGTTCGAGGGCGTGCGCAAGCTCCTGCCCGGACACCGGCTCCGTGTGGAGCCGACCGGTCGCGCCGTGTCCGAGCCGTACTGGACGGTCCCGGACGTCGAAGCACCGAGGATCTCCGACCGTGAGGCCATCGATGCGGTCGAGGAGGAGCTCAGCCGTGCGGTGGGCCGAGCGCTGGTCGCCGACGTGCCCGTCGGGTCGCTGCTGAGTGGAGGCGTGGACAGCAGCCTCATCGTCGCCCTCGCCACCAAGCTGCGCGACGGCGAACCGGTGAACACGTTCTCAGCCGGGTTCGGCGACGAGCGCCACGACGAGCTCCCCCAGGCACGAGAGGTGAGCGACATCTTCGGGACCCGTCACCACGAGGTGGTGCTCGACCCGGTCGACTTCGAGGCCCAGTGGCGCATGCTCACGTGGCACCGCGACGCGCCGCTCTCCGAGCCAGCCGACGTTGCGGTCTTCGCGCTCGCGTCGAAGGCAGCCGACCACGTGAAGGTCCTGCTCTCGGGTGAGGGGAGTGACGAGATCTTCGCCGGGTATCCGAAGTACCGGATGGCGCGCCCCTCACGCGCCGTCGATCTGATCCCGAGCCGGTTGCGCGGCGCCGCGTTCGGCTGGGCCGAGCACGCACTGCCGATCGGGGCGTCGCGCGGCCGCGTCGCGTTGCGCGCGCTCGCCGCCGAGTCCGAAGCAGAACGGATCGCCACCTGGTTCGCACCGTTCACCGCCGGCGAGCGCGCCCACCTCCTCGCCGATGCCGGGTTCGATCCCGTTTCCGGTGGCCGCGTGCTGCCGGAGGAGCGGCTCCGTCCGGATGGTCTTCGGGGCGGGGACCCCGTGCGGCGCATGCTGCTCCACGACTGCAACGGTTGGTTGGCCGACAACCTGCTCGAGCGCGGCGACCGCATGGCGA
>JBBSTY010000144.1:0-10144 GCA_038235385.1 Acidimicrobiales bacterium
ATGCGCGCCCGCTCGGCCGTGGGGTCGACGATGGAGACATCGGCGTCGGTGCCGGCACCGAGGGCCCGGGTCACCCCATCGGTGTTCGAGGCGTTCGGCATGACATCGAACGTGTCGGGTCCGATCCACCAGACGATGATGTCGTCGAGCACCGAGGCGTCGTCGGGGTCGAGGAGATGGGTGTACTGCGCGCGTCCGGGTTCGATCTTGGCCAGATCGTTGGTGAGGGCCCGCTGGAGCGACTCGAGCGCGTCGCTCCCCGTAACCCGGACGGTGCCCAGGTGACTCACGTCGAACGCGACGGCACCGTGGCGGCACGCGTGGTGCTCGGCGAGGGTGCCATCGGCGTAGGAGAGCGGCATGTCCCACCCGCCGAAGGGAACCATCTTGGCGCCGAGCGAGCGGTGGGCCGCGTCGAGCGGCGAGATCCGGGGGGTCATGTCGGCCGACCCTACCGGGGCCACCGCCGCGCCGCGACCCGACGACGCACGCCGGTTCCGCGTGATGGCGGCGAGCGGCGCGCCGACCACAGCGCGACCAGGACGCCCACCCCGAAGACGACGAGCAACCCGACGAAGATCATCGTGTCGACCGTCCGTTGGGTGCGCGACGGCTCGGACCGTCCCGTCGCGCTCGGGGTGTCCGCACCCGGGTCGAGCCCGCCGATGCCCGCCCCGCTCTGCTCCGGCGTGGTCGTCCCCGTCGGCTCATCGGCCGACGCCGCCACGCCCACCGCCGCCGAGGCGGTCGCTTCCGACGCCATCGCAGCCGATGTCGTCGAGGCGGACGACACCGATCCCCCCGCCGGGAGCAGGAACAGGAACAGGACCAGGACCAGGACCGAGCCCGCAACGATCCGTCGCATCACTCGCCCACCGGACCCTCCGGCTGCGGCGCCATCGGGCCCAGCGCGGCGAGCCGCTCCACATGACCGGCGGCGACCTCGACGTCGACCCGATCGGCCCCCCACCCGCACACCAGGTCGTGGGTGAGCCGGCGGCCCAGGTGGTGGGAGCGGAAGAGGTGGCGATCGAGTGGCGCGACGTTCTCGACCAGCAGCACCCCGTTCAACGCCGCCAACCACACGACGGCGCGCTCCTCGGGGTCGCCACCCTCGATGGCACCGGCATCGGACGCGCTCCGGATCAGCGAGGCCGGCTGGCCGAGGAGTTGGCCGACGGTCGCCGACGACGCATGGGCATCGCCATCCACATCCGGTACGACCGTCTCGGACAGCAGCGCACGCTGCAGGTGGAACTCGTCGGCGAACACCACCGACGCCGACACCCAGAAGGCGCCGAACGCGCACAGGTGCACGAGACCGATCAGATCCGCGGGCAGGTGCGCGTCGCCCAACTCGTCGTCCCAGCGCGGACGCGCGGTGGCGAACGACGAGCGCAGCGTCGACACCGCCTCTCGCTGCAACGAGCTGATCAACGCCGCCTTGGAATCGAAGTAGAGGTAGATCGTGCCGACGGCGCAGTCGAGCCGATCCGCCACGCCCTGCATGGTGATCCCGGCCAGACCGGCTTCGGCGATCAGGTCGTCGGCCGCCTCGAGGATGGCCTTGCGCTTCTTGTCCCGCGATCGCTCGCGTCGGTCGTCCGGGACGACCGTGAGATGAGCCCGACTCAGGTTCTGAACCACGTTCAGAGTATGAACCACGTTCAGTCCCCGACCGCGGATGCCCCCGCTCCCGGCACCACGAGTGCCCGACGAACCCACGAACATGCGTCGCCGCGCGGCGCCGACGGCGGCGTCGACACGCACGTTGCGATGCACCGACGAACGTGCGTCGCGGCGCGGCGCCGACCACGGCGTGGACACGCATGTTCGGCGGGGCGGGGCGGCTGCGTCAGCGGGGTGGCAGGTGGGGTCGCGACGTGGGCGGACCCGGCGGCTCAGGAGCCGGTGTCTGCCTCGCCGTGCATGCGGAGATCGGTGGACGGGCGCAGCTCGAGGATGCGGGCGTCGACCTCCTGCTTCACCCCGCCGAGCGGCAGGATGTTCAACACCCCTTGGCCCTGCTTGACCAGATCGATCAGCTCGCCGTCGCTCTGGATCAGCACCGACTTGTTGCCCGAGATGACCAGGTTCGCCTGGGTGATGTCCGAGCCCAACTCGTCGCGGAGGTACCCGAACACCTCGCGCACCACCTCGAGCTTGATGCCGGCGTCGAGCAGCCGCTTGATCGCCTTGAGCTCGAGCAGATCGCGGTAGGAGTAGCGCCGACGGCTGCCGCTCCCCTTGGCATCAGCCAGGGAAGGACGGACCAGGTTCGTTCGAGCCCAGTAGTCGAGCTGGCGGTAGGTGATGCCCACGATCTCGGCAGTCCTCTGTCCGCTGTAGCCCTCATCAGCCGTACGGTCGCTCATCAGCCCCTACTTCCACCAGTGAACCCGGCGCGGCGGATGCCGTCCCAGGATCCTGACCCTGCAGTGCAGGTTCAGGGTGTGCCTCCCATCCTCGAGTTCGACCTCGAGGTCTCCATGAAGGTCATGATCACACGGCAGTAGTTACGCTCGTGTGACCGGCCCGGTGAACATACTCACCGTGACGCTGAGCGTCAATGATCGATTCTGTTGCGCACGCTCCGAGGACCGCCCTCCAGAGGGTGCCGCCGGCCGCCGTTGCGCCCAGAACCGCCTGGATCCAGGGTTCTCACCGATGGTCGACCGTCACTCCCCCGCCGAGGATTCTTTCGGACCTTCTTCGTGCACCAGGCGAAAAACCCTCGACTCTCACCCTCTACTTCAGAGATGGAGGCGGGTGGGGACCTCTGCGCTCAGGGAGCTAGGACGCGAAGTCGTCCGGGGAGACGTTGTCGATGAACTCCCGGAACTGCTCGACCACGTCTTCCTTGACCGGAGCGGGCGCATCCTCCTCGACGGCGGTGGCCGCCTCGTCGACGACGGCTTCGTCGGCGAAGATCGGAGCGCCCACCCGCACCGCCAACGCGATGGCATCGGATGGCCGAGCGGAGATCTGACGGAGCCCACCCTCGGAGACGAGGTGGAGCTCGGCGTAGAAGGTGCCGGCCGAGAGGCTGGTGACGACCACGCGGTCGAGGTGCGAACCCAGGCCGTCGATGACGTCCTTGAGCAGGTCGTGGGTCATCGGGCGGGGGGTCACCACCCCGTCGAGGGCGAAGGCGATGGCGGTCGCTTCGGGACCGCCGATGAAGATCGGGAGGACCCGGTGGCTCCCCTCTGTCTCGCGCAACAGCACGATCGGCGTGTTGCTCGGCAGCTCGACTCGGACCCCGACGAGTTCCATCTCGACCATCACCGACCACCCTACCGTCGATCGCCTGTCGCTCGTTCGCCCGCCGCCCCGTTGCTGGTCGGCTCGGCAACTCGCAACGATCAGACGCCGTCGACGTACTCGCGGAGGAGCTGACGCAACATGGCCGAGCGCATGCGGCCGCCGAGAGCGGCGAGCTCGTTCACCAGCTCCCCCGACTGCTGGCGGGCCGCAGCGGTGCGCTTGCGGGCCAACGGGTTCAGGAGCTGCTCGAACACGCCGGCCTCGCGCTCAGCGGCCACGCGGTACATGCGCAGGTGGCGGGCCTCGACCCCGTGCGCCCGGAAGCCAGCGGCCACGCGAGCGACCACGATCGCGTCCTCGTCGTAGTAGGTGGTCCCGCCGAGCGAGCGGTTGGTGATCATGCCGAACCGCTCGAGGTCGCCGATGTCACGGGCGGTGAGCCCGGTGGACGCGGTGAGCTCCTCGAGGGTCATCGAGATCGAGGTCTCGCCGGTGTCGAGCAGGACCGGGGCGGCGTCGTCGGGCGTCTGGGTCGGCGGCGACCCCGCACCGCGTGATGCGGGCGCCTCCTGGAGCAGAGCCGGGTCCGGCCCGTTGTGGCCAGCACCGACGTGAGCGTCGTCGGCATCGGTCCCCCGCCCTCGGGTGTCGGCGTTCGCCGCCTCGGTGCCGGGCGACGAGGCGTCGGTCGGGCCGTCGACCGATGCATCGAAGGAGTCCGACGCCAACCGGTCCTTGATGACCTTCAGGGGGAGGAAGTTCTCACGCTGTTGGCGAAGGATCCACCGGAGCCGTTCGATGTCGGTGTCGTAGAACTTGCGGTACCCCGAAGGGGTGCGCTCGGGGTCGAGCAGCCCCTGGCTCTCGAGGAACCGGATCTTGGAGATGGTGACATCGGGGAAGTCGTCCTGCAGGAGGTTGAGGACCTCACCGATCGAGAGGTGGGAACGAGTGCTCACCGCCGACCGCCCGGCTGCATCTCAGGCGCTCCCGACGAAGAAGACGAGCTTGTACTTGCCGATCTGGAGCTCGTCGCCGGTGGCGAGCTCGGCCTCGTCCTCGATGCGCTCGCGGTTGACGTAGGTCCCGTTGAGCGATCCCGCGTCGCGGGCGAGGTAGCGGTCGCCCTCGCGACGCACCTCGGCATGACGGCGCGACACGGTGATGTCGTCGAGGAAGATGGTGCTGTCGGGGTGGCGTCCTGCCGTGGTGATCGGGTCGTCGAGCAGGAAGCGGGATCCGGCCTTGGCGCCTCGGAGGACGACGAGGGCGCCCATGCCGGCGGGGATCTCGTCGAGCTCGAAGGTGAGCTCCTCGTCGATGGGATCCGACGGCGCGATCGGGTGGAAGGTGATGGTGGTGGGTTCGTCGATGCTGGTCTCGAGCACGCTCCCGCACGACGAGCAGAAGTTGGAACCCATGGGGTTCCGGTGTCCGCAGTTGTTGCAGTAGACGTCGCCCACGGCTCGCTAACCCTCGACCAGGGCCCGATACGCGGCAGCGTCCATCAACGTGTCGTACCCGTCGGTGGTGGCGATCTCGATGATGCACAGCCACCCGTCGCCGTACGGATCCTCGTTCACGCGTTGGGGTGTGTCGGCCAGATCGGCGTTGACCTCCACGACCGTGCCCGCCAGCGGGGCGTAGATGTCCGACACCGACTTGGTGGACTCGACCTCGCTCACCTTGTCGTTGGCGGCGACGCTCTGCCCGACGTCGGGAACCTCGACGTACACGACGTCGCCCAGCGCGTCCTGGGCGTAGTCGGTGATCCCGACCGTGGCCCGCATGCCGTCGAGGCGGACCCACTCGTGGTCCGACGAGTACCGCAGCTCCTCCGGGAAATCCATACCGCAACCTACCCCATCCGTGAATCGGCCAGCTTCGGTGGCTCCCGCCGCGATCGCACGTGCGGCAGGCCCCGACGCGGTCAGTGCACCATCTGGCGGATGCGGCGGACGTACTCCTGCGCGAGCCGCCGAGCCTCGGCATCGGAGGCGCCCTCGGCCCAGATGTGGGTGATGGGCTCCTCGGGGTCCGGCAGCGCGAGCGCCCAACCATCGCCGTGATGGACCTTCACCCCGTCGACCAGATCCACCGCCCGGTCCTTGGAGTGCTCGACGAGCGATCGCATCACGGTCCCCTTCTGCTCCCAGGGGGTCACCACCGTCTCGTGGACGACGTGCACCTTGGGCAGCCCTGCGGTGACGTCGGAGAGGCTCCGTCGGTGGAACGCCAACAGGTCGAGGACCTTGACCAGGGTGGCGGCGGCGTCGAAGGCGGGCATGAACCCGGGCAGGATGAACTGGCCGTTCTGGTTGCCGGCGAACCCGACCCCCGCCTCGGCCGAGGCGTCCATCAGTGCCGGGTTCGACAACTTGGTCCACGCGATGGTGGTGCCGCTCTTGGCCGCGAGCGCCTCGGCCAACGTGGTGGTGGAGACCGGGAGCGCGATGCGATCACCCAGGATCTTGGCCGGGAGCAGCTCGATGAGGGCGAGGAGCGCCTGGGTGTCGTCGAGGACCGTCCCCTCGTCGTCGATGAGCACGAGGCGCTCGCCGTCGGGATCGATGACCGCGCCCAGGTGCGCGCCGGAGCTGCGAACCAGGTCGGCGACGTCGGTGGCGTGACGGTGCAGGTCGTCTCGGATCAAACCGGCGGTCGAGACGAAGGGATTGACCGCGAGCACCTCGAGCCCGAGCTTCGCCAGCACGTTGGGCATGGCGAACGACGCCGAACCGTAGGCGTAGTCGATCACGACCTTGAACTCGGCCGCACGGATGCGCTCGATGTCGACGGTGGATTCGAGTGCCGTGGCGTAGTGCTCGAGCGCACGGGGGACGAACCCGATGTCGCCGATCTCACCGGGGAACACGCGCCGGAAGTCCTCCCGGGCGAAGATGCGTTCGATCTTGCGCTGCGCCTCCTCGGTGATGTCGAGCCCATCGGAGTCGAAGAACCGGATGATCACCGACTGCGGGTCGCCGTCGAGGAGCCGGACGGTGATCCCGCCGCTGTCGGCGGGGCGCCGCACCACGAAGCGCGTGACCGGCACCGACGCGACCTCGAGGTCCTCGACGTTCACGCCTGTCGAGTTGAGCCCGGCCATCATGGATCGCTTGAGCATCCGGGCCGAACGGCTCGAATCTCGCGAGGTGATGATGGTTGCGCCCTTCTTGAGCGTGCTGCCGTAGGCCATCGCCACCTTGACGGCGAGCTCCGGGGTGATGTCGACGTTGGCGAGACCGGTGACGCCGTTGCGACCGAACAGGCTGCGAGCGCCACGCGACTCCCAGACGATCGAGTCGTTGACGATCGCCCCGGCCTCGACCGTCTTGAACGGGTAGACCTTGACGCCCGAGCTGATGAGCGCGTCTTCACCGATGAAGACCTCGTCGCCGAGCACGACGCCCTCCTCGGCGCGGGTGCCGTTGCGGATGTCGCACGATCGACCGACGATGGTGCCCCGCAACCGGATCGCCTCACCGAGGTAGGCGTGGTCGTGGACGACGGTCCGCTCGAGCGATGCCTTGGATCGGACGCGCACGTTGGCTCCGAGCACCACGTACTCGCCGAGCCGGGCGCCGGCCTCCACCCGGCAGTTGTCGCCGATCACGACAGGACCGACGAGGGTGGCATCGGGGTGAACCTCGGCGCCTTCGCCGAGACGAACGCCGTCGCGGAGCTCGAAGCCGGGGATCGAGACCTTCACCTTCTCGTCGAGGATGTCCTTGTGAGCACTCAGGTAGGCGTCGAGGGTTCCGACGTCCTCCCAGTACCCCTCGGTGATCGCCCCGAACAGGCGCTTTCCCTCGTCGAGGAGCTGCGGGAAGACCTCCCCGGAGAAGTCGACCGGCTTGTTCGGCTCGATGTAGTCGAAGATCTCCGGCTCCAGCACGAAGATCCCGGTGTTGATCGTGTCGCTGAACACCTGCCCCCACGTCGGCTTCTCGAGGAAGCGCTCGATGCTGCCGTCGTCCCTGGTGATGACGATGCCGAACTCGAGGGGGTTCTCCACGTGCGCGAGCCCGATGGTGGCCATCGCGTCGTGCTCGTCGTGGAACGCCACGAGCGCCGTGAGGTCGATGTCGGTGAGCACGTCGCCCGAGATCACCAGGAAGCGCTCGGTCAGGTGCTCCATGGCGTTGCGGACCGACCCGGCCGTGCCGAGCGGCGTCTCCTCGGTGGCGTAGACCATCGAGACGCCGTAGTCGGAACCGTCGCCGAAGTGCGCGCGGATGCTGTTCGCCATGAACGCGACGGTCACCACGATCTCGTCGATGCCGTGCACCTTGAGCAGATCGATGATGTGCTCCATCATCGGCTTGTTGACCAGCGGCAGCATCGGCTTGGGCGCGTTGGACGTGAGCGGACGGAGCCGGGTGCCCTCACCCCCGGCCATGATCACCGCCTTCACCGGGCACCCCTCGTCGTGGTGCTCGGTGCGCGGCGCACGGACAGCGGACGTGGAACGGTCATCGGTGACGACATGCTCGCAACCTACCCCGCAGGGGGAACGGTCCGCGATGCCCGTTTGGTCGCGTCGGCCTCGGCGATGCGCGCCCGCCAGAGCGGGACGTACGCGAACGCGGCGTAGTAGGACAGGACCAGCCCGGGAGCACCGGCGATCCAGGCCAGCGTGGTGAGGGTTCCGGCGAACGCGACGTCGCTGGCTCCCGCGAGGAAGAGCGGGAACGCGCACATCAGCCCGAACGTGCCGGCCTTGCCGAACCACGTGACCTCCACCGGTTCCACCTTGCGGAGGAAGAGGACGACGGTGACGGCGGCGACGACGGTCTCCCGGAAGAGCACCAGGATGCAGAAGCCGAGCGGTGCGGATCCATCGATCACGATGGACACCACCCCGACGAAGAAGAGGAGCCGATCGACGGTGGGATCGAACAGCTTGCCGAACGACGAGACCTGGTGGAACCGCCGAGCGACGTACCCGTCGATCCAGTCGGTGGCGCCGAGCGCCGCCAGCAGCACCGCCGCGGCCAGCCGGTTCTGCATGCCGAAGAGGAGCCACACGAACACCGGGAGGCACAGCAGCCGGACCAGGGTGACCACGTTCGGGATCGTCAGGTAGCGATCCTGGGGGTCGGCCACCTCGATCGCGTCGGTGGTCGTTGGCTGCAGTTCGGACTCGCCGGACGAGGACACGCGCCCAGCGTACGATCTCGGCCCGGTCGGGCCGCGATCAGAGCCGACCGATGCGAGCAGCATCGCCAGCCACCGGAGGAACCAATGGCCACCATCTTCACCCGCATCATCCAAGGCGAACTTCCCGGGCGGTTCGTCCACCGTGACGACCGGTGCGTGGCGTTCCTGTCGATCGCACCGATCCGACCGGGCCACACCCTGGTGGTCCCGATCGAGGAGGTCGACCACTGGATCGATGCCGATCCCGGTCTCACCGCCCACCTCTCCCAGGTCGCCCAGCGCATCGGCCTCGCCCAGCAGGCGGCGTTCTCCCCCGCACGCGTGGCGCTCATGATCGCCGGGCTCGAGGTCCCCCACCTGCACCTGCACGTCGTGCCGATCGGTTCCGAGGCCGACCTGTCGTTCGCCAACGCCGACCCCTCCCCCGATCCGGCCGAGCTCGATGCGGCAGCCGAGGCGATCCGCCAGGCGCTCGCCGATCAGAACCAGGAATCGTCGCCCACGGCGTGACGGCCGTCAGGCGTGAGAATCAGGGGTCAGGGTTCAGGGGTCAGCGGTCAGCGGTCAGGGGTCGGTGGTTCGGCCTCGTCGCCGCGCAGGTAGACGGTGATGCCATCGTTCGACGACACCTTCGAGAAGCCCAGCGCCTCGAGCCCGAGATCGAACACCTCGCGATCGGTGGCCGTCCACGACGGCACGGTCGTGGCGTCGAGCACGATGCCGTCGACGCCCTCCGCCGCGGCAGCCGCGTCGGGTCTGGCCGTGGGAACGAGCTCGTACACCTTCGGGCGCTCGGCGACCCGGTTCAGCAGCGCCGCCGAGACTCGCACCGATCGGTCGGGCCCGATCACCGAGGCGGCGTCGATGCGCGCCACGTCGAGCGCGTCGCGCCCCCCCCACGCCCACGGTGATCGGTACGGGGAACTGGCGGCGTCACGGACGAAGAACAGTGTGGCGGCGAGCAGAAGGGCAGCGAGCACCCGCCGGTCGACGGTGACGCGGTCGATCCCGGTGCGGCCGATGCGCGAGAGGGCGAATGCCGTCGCGATGAAGATGAACGCCGTGATGGCCACCGTCTGTTGGCCGTACACCGCCGCTTGCGGGACCTCACCCACCAGGAACAGGAACTGCAGCGGCACGACGGGAAGGAGGTAGCGCGGCGCGAGGAACGGCAGGAAGGCGACGGGTGCGAACAGGGTGACGAGGAGGTCGAAGTTCTGCTCGCGGAAGAGCGCCGAGAGCGTGTCGGCCGGGTGCACGACCATGCCCGAGAGGACGGACCCGGGCGAGTCCCCGAACGCCGAGAACGCGGCGATGTGCGCGAAGTCGCTGCTCCCGAAGCGAGGCTGGAGCACGGCGATCGCCACCACGGTGTAGGCCACACCGAGCACGACCGAGATGCGCCCTTCCACCTTGCGACCTTCCGCCCACAGCAGACCCCCGAGGCCGGCGACGACCAGACCGAAATCGGCGCGGCACAACACGATGAGGATGCAGCAGACCGCGTAGCGCCTCCAGTGCTTGGCCAGCCCGAAGTAGGCCGCGTACAGGATCAGCGGGAGCGCCAGCGTCTCGGGGTAGAAGCCGGCCAGGTTGAGGTTGTGCATCGTCGGGAACAGCGCATAGACGACGACGAGGGTGAAGGCCGCCCCCACCCGGAGGTTCGCCAACCGGCGGGCGATGAGCCAGATCGGGACGACCGCCACCGCGAGCG
>JBBSTY010000145.1:0-10107 GCA_038235385.1 Acidimicrobiales bacterium
CGTCCCGCGCGACGTCGCGTCGCGCAACGCCAAGACGGTGGTCGACGAGGGCAAGGGCGTGGGACCGCTCAAGAACGGCGTCTTCCTCGACTTCAGCGACGCCATCGGCCGGCTCGGCGAGCACGTGGTGCGCGAGCGCTACGGCAACCTCTTCGACATGTACGAGCGCATCACCGGCGAGAACCCGTACCAGACACCGATGCGCATCTACCCGGCCACCCACTACACGATGGGCGGGCTGTGGGTGGACTACAACCTCATGACCAACGTGCCGGGCCTGTACGCCCTCGGTGAGGCCAACTTCTCCGACCACGGCGCCAACCGGCTCGGCGCGTCGGCGCTCATGCAGGGACTCGCCGACGGGTACTTCGTGGCGCCGTACACGATCGGTGACTACCTGTCGGGCCTGCTCGGTCAACCCGCGGTGAGCACCCAGGACCCTGCGTTCACGCAGGCCGAGGCCGCCGTGCAGGACGACGTCAACCGGTGGCTGTCGGTCAAGGGCACCAAGTCGGTCGATCACTACCACCGCGAGCTCGGCAAGATCGTCTGGGACAACATCGGCATGGCCCGCGACGCCGTCGGCCTGGAGAAGGCGATCTCGGAGATCCCCGCGCTACGAGACGAGTTCCGCACGAACGTCCGAGTGCTCGGATCGGCCGACACCATCAACCAGTCCCTCGAGAAGGTCGGTCGGGTCGACGACTTCTTCGAGCTCGCCGAGCTCATGGCGCGCGATGCGCTCGCCCGCGAGGAGTCGTGCGGCGGTCACTTCCGCGTCGAGCACCAGACCGAGGAAGGCGAGGCCAAGCGCGACGACGAGAACTTCGCCTACGTCGCCGCCTGGCAGTGGCAGGGTCCGCAGACGCCGCAGAACGTCGTCAAGGAACCGCTCGAGTTCGAGTACGTCCACCTCACCCAGAGGAGCTACAAGTAATGGACCTCACGCTCAAGGTGTGGCGCCAGGAGAGCGCCACGACCGACGGACGCTTCGAGACCCACCAGGTTCCCGGCATCAGCGAGGACATGTCGTTCCTCGAGATGCTCGACATCGTCAACGAGCGCCTCATCGAGGAGAACCTCGAGCCCGTCGCGTTCGACAGCGACTGCCGCGAGGGCATCTGCGGCACCTGCGGCATCATGATCAACGGTCGGGCCCACGGACCCGAGAGCGGGACCGCCACCTGCCAGCTGCACATGCGGTCGTTCCACGACGGCGACGAGATCACCCTCGAGCCGTGGCGCGCGGCTGGGTTCCCGGTGATGAAGGACCTCATCGTCGACCGCAGCCCGCTCGACGCGATCATCGAGGCCGGCGGCTTCATCAGTGCGGACACGGGGTCGGCGGTCGACGCGAACATCATCCCGATCCCCAAGGCCGTGGCCGACGCCGCCATGGACGCCGCCGCCTGCATCGGATGCGGCGCCTGCGTGGCGGCGTGTCCCAACAGCGCCGCCCAGCTGTTCACGAGCGCCAAGCTCAACTCGCTCAACCTCCTGCCCCAGGGCCAGGCCCAGCGGTGGGACCGCACGGTCGACATGGTGAACCGCATGGAGGAGTTCTTCGGGACCTGCACCAACCACGGCGAGTGCGAAGCGGCGTGCCCGAAGGAGATCTCCATCGACTTCATCGCCTACATGAACCGCGACTACGTCAAGGCGTTGCGCAAGAACCGCAAGCTCTCCGGTCAGGTCTTCCCCTGACCTGAACCCGTCCCCTGTCCTGAACCCGTCCCCCGACCTGCGCCGCGCCCACACGAACCGCACCGGTCACCTCGGCTGGAACCGGGCCTCGGGCCCGAACCGGTGGGCGCCGGCCACCGGCGCCCGGGATCGGGCGGACGCGGTCGAGCCGGAGCGTCGCTACGATCCGGGCGGGCCGGTGGCCGGCGCCGGGTGCACAGCGAGGGGGCGTTGCCATGAAGGTGCCATTGACGATCCGGGATCACCTGGAGCGGGCCCGGCTGGTGTACCCCGACCGGGTGGCGGTCGTGGACGAGCCCGACCAGCCGGCCGCCTCGCTCGGCTCGATCACCTACCGTCGGCTCGGCGAGCTGGCCGAGGCGCAGGCCGCTCGGCTCGACCAGCTCGGCGTCGGCCAGGGCGAGCGGGTGGCGATCGTGTCGCAGAACTCGGCGCGCATGCTCGTGGGCTTCTTCGGTGTGAGCGCCTGGGGACGCGTGTACGTGCCCATCAACTTCCGGTTGAGCCCCGTCGAGGTCAGCTACATCGTCGAGCACAGCGGCGCCACCGTGCTGCTCGTCGATCCCGAGCTCGACGAGCAGCTCGCCGACGTTCGCTGCGCCCACCCCTTCGTCCTGGGCACCGACGACGATCAGATCTACCTCCACGGGGTCGAACCCCGGCCCTGGGAACCCGATGAGGACACGACCGCCACCATCAACTACACGAGCGGCACCACGGCACGCCCCAAGGGCGTGCAGATGACCCACCGCATGCTGTGGACCAACTCCTCCACGTTCGGGTGGCAGGCGGGCGTGTGCGACCGCGACGTCTACCTGCACACGCTCCCCATGTTCCACTGCAACGGGTGGGGCATGCCGTTCGCGGTCACGGCCATGGGCGTCGAGCAGATCGTCATCCGCAAGATCGACGGCACCGAGATCCTCCGCCGCATCGAGAATCACGGCGTCACGATCCTGTGCGCCGCGCCGGCGGTCGTCGCCGCCGCGCTCGATGCGGCCACCACGTGGGACGGGCCCATCCCGGGCGCCAGACGCACGCGCATCATCGTCGCTGGGGCGCCGCCGCCGACCCAGACCATCGAGCGGGTCGAGACCGAGCTCGGGTGGGAGTTCATCCAGATCTACGGGCTCACCGAGACCTCGCCGCTGCTCACCATGAACCGATCCCGGGCGGAGTGGGACGATCTCTCGCCGAACGCACGCGCCCAGAGGTTGAGCCGAGCGGGCGCACCGGCGCTCGGCGTGCAGCTGCGCACCGACGCCGACGGCGAGGTGCTCGCCCGCTCGAACCACTGCCTGCTCGGGTACTGGGACCAGCCCGAGGCCACCGACGACGCCATCGTCGACGGCTGGTTCCGCACGGGCGACGGGGGGTTCCTCGACGACGAGTCCTACCTCACCATCTCGGACCGCAAGAAGGACGTGATCATCACCGGTGGCGAGAACGTGTCGTCGATCGAGGTCGAGGACCGCATCTTCTCGCACCCCGCCGTCGCCGAGGTGGCGGTCGTCGGGGTGCCGCACGACAAGTGGGGCGAGACCGTGCTGGCGCTGGTGGTCCGCTCACCCGGCGCCGAGGTCACCGAGGCCGACCTCATCGCGTGGGCGCGCGACGGGCTCGCTCACTACAAGTGCCCCACCGTCGTCGAGTTCCGCGAGGAGCTCGCCCGCACCGCCACCGGCAAGCTCCAGAAGTACAAGCTGCGGGCGGACTACTGGGAGGGTCGCGAGCGCCAGGTCAACTGATCGACGACACCGACGGGGCCGTCCACCCCGCGGTGGGTCCGGGCGCCTAGGAGGCGTTGCCGGTGCCCGGGTCGTTGGCCTCGGCGAGGTCGACGTGCGCACCGGAGTCGTTCGAGGTGGAGCCGGCGATGAACTGGTCGGCGAGCGCTGCGGTGGGCAGCGACTCGGCCTCGGCCCTGGCCTTCGCGGCCTTGCGCCGATGACGCAGGAACTCGATGCCGAGGGGCAGCACGGAGACGGCGATGATGACGAGCACGACCTTGTCGATGCTCTCGCCGAGCCCGGGGAAGGTGCGTCCGAGCCAGTACCCGGCCTGGGTCAGCCCGATGGCCCAGACGAACCCGCCGACGATGTTGTACGTGACGAAGGTGCGGTAGCGCATCTTGCCGGCACCGGCCACGATCGGGGCGAACGTGCGCACGATCGGCACGAACCGGGCCAGGATGATGGTCTTCGACCCGTGGACCTCGAAGAACTCCTCGGCCTTGACCAGGTACTTCTGCTTGAACAGCCGCGAATCGGGCCGTCGGAACAGCGCCGGGCCGACCCGCTTGCCGAACGCGTACCCCACCTGGTCGCCGGCGACCGCCGCCACGAAGGCTCCGAGCGACACCAGCGCGATGTTGGGCATGATGGCGGTGTTGGCCGGATCTTCACCGAGGAACGAGAGGAAGCCCGCCACGAAGAGGAGCGAATCGCCCGGGAGGAAGAACCCGATCATCAACCCCGACTCGGCGAAGACGACCGCCAGGAATCCGAAGTAGGCGAACGCTCCGAACCACTGGAGGAGCTTCTCGGGGTCGATGCCGATGGCGAAGATGTGGTTGCGCACGAGGGCTGACGGTAGCCGCTCGGACCCGCTCACCGGTACACACCAGGCGTCCACGGCGTCCCGGTCCGGGCCACCGGCCACGCCCGGCACCCGGCGTCCGGACCGGTCCGATGCTCCACCGGCGACGCACCGGCGGAGGTCCGACGTGGCCACGCACCGGCAATCAGCGGTCGGGGTCGACGATCCGACGAGGGTGCAGGCTGAGGATCAGGTCCGCGACGAGCGCGGTCCAGCCGGTCTGGTGAGAGGCGCCGAGACCTCGGCCGGTGTCACCATCGAAGTACTCGAAGAACAGCGGGTGATCGAACCAGTCCGGCGGCGGAGCGCGGTGCAACCCGGCGTCGATCGCTGCTCGCCCGTCGACCGGGCGCATCGCTCCGGACCCACCCGGGGTCTCGAAGATCGAGACGAGTCGGCGAGCCAGCTCGTCGGCCACCTCGGCCAGGGTGTGCGCGACGCCGGACCCGGCGGGGAGCTCCACCGTGACCTCGTCGCCGACGAACTCGTGGAAGCGGCGCAGCTTCTCGATGATGAGGAAGTTGACCGGGAACCAGATGGGCCCTCGCCAGTTCGAGTTGCCACCGAAGAGGCCAGACGTCGATTCGGCCGGCTCGTAGCCGACCTCGGCGTGGAACGCACCGATGTCCACCACCACCGGATCGGCGAGGTGGGCACGGGACAACGAACGAAGGCCGAACGGCGAGAGGAACTCGGCCTCGTCGAGCATGACCCGAAGGATGCGCCCGAGGCGCTCGGGGGTGACCACCGCGAGCAGGCCCAGCGCTCGCTGCTCGTCGGCGAGGAAGCGGCCGAAGAACGAGCGGTCCGAGCGGTGCTGCACGAACCACCGGCACCGGTCGAGGAACGTGGTCAACCCGGCGACGTCGTCGTCGCGGATCACGGTGAGGGCGACCGCCGGGACCAGGCCGACCATCGAGCGGATGCGCATCGGAACGGTCGAACCGTCCGCCAGACGGACGATGTCGTAGAAGAACCCATCCTCCTCGCTCCACAGACCGGTTTCGGTCATGGCATCTGCGATCAGGTTGAAGTGCTCGAAGTACTTGACCGCCAGGTCCTCGTACACCGGGTTGCGCGCCGCCAGGGTGAGCGCGATCTCGAGCTGGTCGAGGCAGTAGCTCGCCATCCACCCGGTTCCGTCGGACTGCTCGAGGACGCCGTCGACCGGTAGGCCCTCGGAGCGGTTGAAGGGACCGATGTTGTCGAGGCCGAGGAACCCGCCCTCGAACGCGTTGTCGCCTTCGCGGTCCTCCTGGTTCACCCACCAGGTGAAGTTGAGGTTCAGCTTGTGGAAGATGCGTTCCAGGAACTCGTGGTCGCGGCGTCCGTCGATCTCGAACACCCGCATGGCGGCCCAGGCGTGGACCGGAGGGTTGGCATCGCCGAACTCCCACTCGTAGGCGGGCAGCGCGCCGTTGGGATGCTGGTACCAGGGTTCGAACAGGACCAGCAGCTGCGCCTTGGCGAGCGCGGGGTCGACGTGGGCGAGCGCGACGCAGTGGAAGGCCAGGTCCCACGAGGCGAACCACGGGTACTCCCAGGTGTCGGGCATGACGATCACGTCGTTGGCATCGAGGTGGCGCCAGTGCCCGTTGCGGATGTCGCCACGCCCGGGGGGCGGCGGCGGCCACGCAGCGTCGCCGTCGAGCCAACGGGCCACGTCGTAGCGGTAGAACTGCTGGCTCCACAACAGGCCGGCGAAGGCCGCCCGCAGGATCGACGAGCGCTCGGTCGGGATCGCCGGCATCGAGTCGTCGGTGAGCTCGTCGTAGAACGCATCGGCCTCGGCCAGACGGTCGGCGAGCACCGCGTCGAACCCGTCGCCGAGGTCGGGAAGCTCCGCATCGCCGATCGCGACGGCGTCGAGCCGTTCATCGGCGGCCCGACCGGCGGCGTCGGGTTCCCGGGTGCCCGAGGGCGCAGTGGACCGGACCGCGGCGGGGAAGGTCACGATCGGCTCCGGCTCGTCGACCGGCGGCTCGGGTCCGATCCGGGTGAACCGAACCCGCACCTCGAAGGTCTCGCCCGGTGCAGCCGTGCCGCGGTACCACCAGGCCGCCTTGGTCCCCGTGGCCGCCGGGTTCACGGTCGGCGATCCGGTGACGACGTGGTCGCCGATCCCGTCCTTCGGGTACGGGGTCTCGTTCGGGACCCCGTAGAGGCGTTCGGTGTTGCGCTCGTTCTCGCAGAAGAGGGCGGCCCCGCCCGTGGCGTCCACCCCTTCCCCGGCCTGATCGGCGACGCACACCCATCGGCCCAGGCGGTGGTGGTCGACGACGATCGCATGTCCGTCGGCGTGGGCGTGGCCGCGCAGCTCCGCACGCGGCTTGTCCGCGCCCCACGCCCACACGTTGCGCAACCAGAGGGTCGGCAGGACGTGCAGCTCGGCCGCCGCCGGTCCGCGGTTCGTGGCCCGGATGCGCAGGCACAGGTCCGACGGCGAGGACTTGGCGTAGTCGGCGGTCACCGCCCAGTAGCCCTGCTCGAACACGCCGGTGTCGATCAGCTCGTACTCCGGGTCACCGAACCCACGGCGACGGTTCTCGGCGAGCAGGTCGGCGTACGGGAACTCGGCCTGGGGGTAGTGGTACCGCCAGGACAACCACGAGTGCGTCGGTGTGGCGTCGACGTACCAGTAGCACTCCTTGACGTCTTCGCCGTGGTTGCCCTCCTTGCCGGTGAGCCCGAACAGCCGCTCCTTGAGGATGGGGTCGACCCCGTTCCAGAGCGCGAGCCCGAGGCAGATGTTCTGGCGTCGGTCGCACACCGCCGCCATGCCGTCCTCGCCCCACCGGTAGGCGAAGGACCGGGCCTCGTCGTGGCTCAGGTTCCCCCACGCCTCGCCATCGGCGCTGTAGTCCTCGCGCACGGTCCCCCACGACCGCTCCGAGACGAACGGTCCCAACTGACGCCACGCGCCCAGGTCGTCACCATCGAGTCGGTCCCGCTCCGCGCCCACCGCGCCACTATCGCACCCGCGACCTCGGCGCGCGCCGGCGCTCACCGAGATGTCCGGGCGTCGAGGACCCCCGTACCGATGTTCGGGCGGGGGGCGGCGAGTCGTGGGAGGTTCAGGACGAGGCGAGGACCTGGTCGAGCTCGTCGGTGAGCTCGAGCCAACGCTCCTCGGCGGCGGCGAGCTCGGTGAGGACGCCGGCGAGGACGATGCCCTTCTCGGTGAGGACGGTGTGGTCGGCGGTGGACGCCAACTCGCCCAGCTCGGTCTCGAGCTTCGCCTTGCGGCGATCGAGGCGCGCGGTCTCCTTCTCTGTGTCCTTGATGAGGCGACGCAGCGTGGACGGCGATCGACCTGCGAGCGATCCGGATCCCGCCGTCGAACCCGTCCCCGACCCGGCGGTGTCGGCTCCCTCCTTCGGGGTCGACGGCCGGCTCGATCCCGGCGTCCGGGTCGGCGCCGCCGCTCCGGCGGCCTTCGGCGCCTTGGACGAGACGGCCGATCGGGCCGGCCGACCCCGCGCCGACCGTCGGGCCTCCTCCCAGCCGGCGTACCCACCGGCTTGGCGGTGGGCCGAGCCGTGGCCGTCGACGACCACCACGTCGGTGACGGTGCGCTCGAGGAAGGCACGGTCGTGGCTCACGACGACGAGGGCGCCCGGCCACTCGTCGAGGTAGTCCTCCATCACCCGAAGCGTGTCGATGTCGAGGTCGTTGGTCGGTTCGTCGAGCAGCAGGACGTTGGGCTTCTGGGCGAGCACGAGCAGCAGCTGCAGGCGCCGCCGCTCGCCGCCCGAGAGCAGCCCGATCGGCGCGAACTGCGCATCCGGCTCGAACCAGAACTGCTCCAGCAGCGCGGCGTCCTGCCAGTCGGGTTGCCGGGTCGGTCCGGCGACGGCATCGCGCACCCGCTGGTCGAGGTCGAGCGTTACCCCCACCTGGTCGTAGTAGCCGAGCCGGACGGTGGGACCCCGCGACACCGTGCCGGCGGCGGGCTCGATCCGGCCGGCGATGATGTCGAGCAGCGTCGACTTGCCCCCGCCGTTCGGGCCGACGATCCCGAGGCGCTCACGGGGGTCGAGGAGCAGATCGACCCGTTCGAAGAGCCAGGGACCGACTCCCGACCCGGACTCGGACTCGGACTCGGACTCGGACTCGGACTCGGCTCGGGCGTAGCGGTGACCGACGCCGTGCAGATCCACCACCTGGTCGCCGAGACGGGGCGTACCCGGATAGCGCTTCTCGATGCCGGCGTTGCCCCACCCCTTCGTGGCCCTGGACGCGCCGTCGCCGCGACCGCCCGCCGGACCGGCGGCGCTGAGGTCGAGCGCACCGGGACGCGCGGCCGCCTGCGCTTCGGTCTCGATGATCTTCGTGGCGGACTCGACCCGCGCCTTGGACTTGCGGGTGCGCGCTGGCGCGCCCCGCCGCAGCCACGCCAGCTCCTGACGGGCGAGGATCTTGCGGGAGGCCTCGTCGGCCGACGCCTGCTCCTCCCGCTCCGCCTTGCCCTCGAGGTAGGCGTCGTACCCACCGTCGTGCACGTACCCGGCCCCCCGATCGAGCTCGAGGACCTTGGTGGTGACCCGGTCGAGGACGTGGCGGTCGTGGGTGACGAGGATGAGACCGCCGCGGTGGGCGGCGAGGCGGTCCTCGAGCCAGGCGATGGCGTCGATGTCGAGGTGGTTGGTCGGTTCGTCGAGGATGAGCAGATCGCACTCGGCGACGAGGGTGCGCGCCAAGGCCACCCGTTTGGCCTGGCCGCCCGACAGCGTGGCGGTGTCGGCGGTCGCGAAGGCGCCCATCCCGAGCCGGTCGAGGACCGCCTCGGCCTCCCACCCCTCGCCCACGGCGGCCAGCGCGGGGCCGCTCGGGAGCACCGGGTTCTGGTCGAGCATGGCGATGCGGACGCCCCGGCCCCGCACGACGCGGCCCGATTCGGGTTCGGCGTCACCCGACAGGACGCGCAGCAGCGTCGACTTGCCACAGCCGTTGAGCCCGACGATCCCCACGCGGTCACCGGTGGAGATGGTGATGGAGAGGTCGCTGAACAGCGCCTTGCCGGGCCGTGACATGGCGATCTGCTGGGCGTCGACGAGGATCACCGGCCGGAGGGTACCGCCCAGCCTCCGTGCATCACACCCGCCGCCGGCGGTGGCGAGCGCGTCGCGATTCCCGCGGGAACCGGGCGCGCCGGTAGATTCGCATCGTGACCGCTCTCCTGGCGCCGCGGGACACCTCCGGCGCCCTCGCCGACCTTCGCCAAGCTCGCCGGCACAACCACCAGACCGCCGTCCACTGGATCGATGCGCTCTACCGCGTGTACATCATCGGCCTCGTCTGCTCGGTGGGTGTGATCGTGGGGTCCGGGTTGTTCGGCGACGAGAAGCTGACCGCAGAGCAGACCGCCGACTTCGTCACCCATGCACCGGCGTGGCTCGGCGTTGCGTTCGCCGTCGCCGTGGCCATCGGCATGCGATCGGGGGCCCGGGGCGGGCCGCTCACCCTCCAGGCCGCCACGGTGCAGTACGAGCTCCAGGCCCCCATCGACCGCTCGCTCACGTTGC
The DNA here is from genome assembly GCA_038235385.1 of Acidimicrobiales bacterium. Taxonomy (GTDB): domain Bacteria; phylum Actinomycetota; class Acidimicrobiia; order Acidimicrobiales; family Acidimicrobilacustridaceae; genus JBBSTY01. The sequence goes on from JBBSTY010000145.1 coordinate 9,828, forward strand.
GGGCGCCGGCGTTCAAGCAGCTCCGGTTCATGGCGTACTCCGGACTGCTCGTGGGTGCCTGCGTCGGCATCCTCGCCGTGCGCCGCTTCGAGGACAACCCGATCGTCGTCGTCCTCGGTGCCGCGATCGCGTTCGCCCTCGCTCTGGCCCTCGCGGTCGGCGTGGCCATGATCTTCTCGGGTCGTCGCATCGGCATCTGGCCGGCGAACATCGCGGCGATCGCGCTGATCGGTTGGTCGGTCGCCGACCTCTACGCGGGCACCCGCACCTCGCCGCTGAC
>JBBSTY010000146.1:0-10042 GCA_038235385.1 Acidimicrobiales bacterium
CCCGGCTACCTCGATCTGGTCGCCAACGACCTCGACCCCGACGGCGACCTGCTGGCCGTGGTGGCGCTCGACGTTCCGCCCGAGGTGGGCATGACCGTCGAACTGCTCGACAAGCACATCGTCCGGGTCACCGCGCCGCCCGGGTTCGATGCGGTGGTCCGCGTCGGCTACACGGTCAGCGATGGAGCGGCCACGTCGCTGGGCGCGTTGCTGGTGCGTCCCTTCCGGTCGACCGGGGCAGATCAGCCGCCCATCGTGGGGGCCGACGAGATCACGGTGCGGGCCGGGGCCATCACCGGGATCGCCGTGGTCGAGAACGATCTCGATCCCGAGGGCGAGCGCCTCACCCTCACCCGGGTGGCGTCGCTCGCCGACGGCGAGGGCCAGATCTTCGTCCAGGGCGATCAACTTCGCTACGCCGCACCCGGCGACGCGCCCAAGACCGTTCGCGTCACCTACACCGTCGAGGATCCCGGCGGCAACCGCGCCGACGGCACCGTCACCATCCGCATCGTCCCCGCCGATCATCCCAACCAACCGCCGCGCGGACCTCGGGTCGAGGCGCGCGTGTTCGCGGGCCAGGAGATCGCCATCCCGGTCCCGGTGATGGGGATCGACCCCGACGGCGACCAGGTGTTCATCGTGGCGGTCCGCCAACCTCCGCAAAAGGGCCATGCCGTGCCCATCGCGTCGGGTTTCAGCTACCGCGCCGATCGTGGGGCCAGCGGCACCGACACCTTCGAGTTCACGGTGCGCGACGCCCTCGGCCTCGAGGCCACGGGCACGGTGCGGATCGCCATCGTGGCGCGACCGACCACCAACTCCAACCCCGTCGCCGTGCCCGACCGTCAGAGCACCAAGGCCGGCCGATCGGTCACCGTCGACGTCCTCGACAACGACAGCGATCCCGACGGCGATGCGCTCGCGCTGCTCGTCGACGGCAAGGACGCGCCGACGACGCCCCGCATCGGAGCGGTGCGGATCGATCCCGAGGGCTCGGGTGTGATCTACGACGTGCCCGCCGGCGCGTCGCCGGGCGAGGTGTCGTTCTCCTACGGGGTCAGCGACGGGCGGGGCGGGTCGGCACGCGGCATCGTCACGATCACCATAGAGAAGGGCGAGATCCCCAACCGGCCGCCCGTCGCGAGAGACGACGCCGCACCGCTCCAGAACCCGGGCTCGACCGTCGAGGTCGACGTGCTGGCCAACGACGTCGACCCCGATGGTGACGGCGCCCTCGCCGTCGCCATCGTCACGCCGGGCGTCGATGCCACCGTCACCGACTCGGGCGCCGTGCGCGTCACGGTGGGGGACCGGTCGGTCCGCCTGGTCTACGAGGCGACCGATGAGGGTGGGGCCACCGCCCGGGCGGTCGTGTCGGTCCCGGTGCTCGACCTCCGCCCACCGGTGTGTGAGACCCGAACGGTCGATGTCGACGCCGGCGGTTCGGTGCGGGTCCCCGTCCTCGACGCGTGCACCGACCCGGGCGGCGGCGATCTCGAGCTCGTGCGGGTGCTGGCCGAGCGTGGTGGGGCCGTGCAGCCCGACGGCTCCGATGCCGTCTTCACCGCCGCCGCTGATGTCCGCGGCGACGCAGGCTTCAGCTACCTCGTCAGCAACGGCACCACCACCGGCTACGGCGGCGTGATCGTGCGGGTGTCGGGCCAGGACTTCCCCCCGGAGTTCGCCGACACGAACATCGAGCTCCCGGCCGGCGGGTCGCGCTCGGTCGATCTCGCAAGCCTCGTCAACGACCTCAACGCGGAGGACACCCACACCTTCTCGTCGCTCCAGGGTGCCACCGATCAGGTCACGGCCACCCTCGAGGGTTCCGTGCTGCGGGTCAGCGCCCGCGACGATGCCCGAGGAGCCGTGGCGTCGCTGGTGGTGCAGGTGTCCGATGGCACCACCACCGTCGACGGACGCATCGGGGTGCGCGTGCTGGCCCACGACGGCCAACCTCCTGCGGCCGTCGACGACACCGCGGAGACCTACCAGGAGAAGGCCGTCGAGGTCGACGTCACCGCCAACGACATCGACCCCATCGGCGACGGCCTCACCGTCACCGTCCGAAGTGCCACCAGCGGGTCCGCCACCGTCGAGGGTGGCCGCACGGTTCGATTCACCCCGGCGGCGGGCTACGCGGGCGAAGCGACCGTCACCTACGAGATCTCCGACCTCACCAACGACCCGCAGCGGCGCAGCTCGGCGACGGCGCGCATCAGCGTGATCGGGTTCCCGTTGGCACCGCCCGCCCCGTCCGGCACGCGTGAATCTCAGCTGGTCCGCCTCGCCTGGGGGGCAGCGCAACCGAACGGATCGCCGATCACCGAGTACGTCGTCGAGACCGAACAGGGCCTCCGCAAGGTGTCGCCCAGCAACGCCCTGGTCTTCGACGGCCTGACCAACGGCACCCCCTACCGCTTCCGGGTGGCCGCCAGGAACATCGCGATCGAGCGAGACGACCAGTTGCGCTGGAGCGACTGGTCGCCCGTGCTGATCCCCGACATCGTCCCCGGCGTACCGGCGGCGCCCCGGTTGGCGTTCGGCGACCGCCGCATCGCCGTCACCTGGACCTCGCCCGTGGTCGAGGGCACCGCCATCACCGGCTACCAGCTGCGCATCAGCGGGCAGTCGGCCAACGAGACGCGTGACGTGGGCATCACCAACTCCTTCGAGTGGGGCGGCCTCGTGAACGGCCAGTCCTACGCGTTCAGCGTCCGCGCCGGCAACGACGCCGGCTGGGGCGAGTGGAGCCCGCTCACCAACGATCCGGTCAACGCCGTCCCCGCCACCGTTCCGGGCCCACCGCCCGGCGTGGCGGCCAGCCGCCTCGACCGCGACGCCACCCTCGGCGGCTGGGTCAACGTCACGTGGGGTGCGCCGTTGGCCAACGGCGACCCGAACTTCACCTTCGTCGTCACCACCACACCGGCCGATGTGGCGCCGATCACCATCCCCAACGCGTCGGCCCGCAACGTCGAGATCGGCGGTCTGCGCAACGGTGTCTCGTACACCTTCACCGTGGTCGCCTCCAACAAGGCGGGGACGGGTTCGCCGGCGTCGTCCTCTCCGGCCACCCCGGCAGCTCGTCCGGATCCGATCACGGCGCTGCGCGCCGAGCCGGGCGATGGCCGGGTCCGACTCACCGTCGCGGCCGGTTCGAGCAACGGCGCCGAGATCGAGTCCTACCAGGTCAGCGTGAACGGCGGGGGCTGGACGGGTCTCACCGTGAACGGGTCCGGCGTCGGCACCGTGAGCGGCGCCAACGGCACGAGGTACACCTTCCGGGTTCGGGCGTGCAACGTGGTCGGCTGCTCCGATCCAGGTCCCACCTCGAACGAGGTGATCCCGTTCGGACCGCCGCGGGTCACCACGTCGGCCAGCGGCTCGGTCATCACCTACAAGTGGAACGACCAGGCCGGCGTCGACAACTACTCGGTGTCCGGTGCGAACGGCACCAAGGTCGACCGCACCACCTACCGGGTCGACCTCGGTCCCGGGCCCGCCCGTGACGCCACGATCACGGTCACCGCGTCGGGCCAGGGCGTCCAGCAGACGACCACCAGCACCGGACGGTCCCAAGCGACGAGGACGGTGGACATCAACTTCGGTGCCTCGGCCGCCGGCGAGATCACCTCCGACGGCGAGGTGTGCTCCACGGCGTGCCGATGGATCGATGTCCACCTCCGCGGCTTCGCGCCGAACAGCAACGTCGTCGTCGAGTGCCAGGGGTCTCGCAACAGCAACCAGGTGTACTCGTCCCAGACGGTGCGGGTCGACGGCAACGGCAACCGCGACCTCGTCTACCCCAACTACCGATCCTGCTTCTGGGGGAACAACCCCAACGAGACGACGTGGGTCAACGCCGACGGCCTCCGATCGAACTCGTTGTCGAGCTAGTCGATCGACCCGCCCGCATCCGCCCCCCAGACAAGGAACGACCGCACGTGACCATCACCCAGGAACAGACGACGTGGTTCGCCGAGACGTTCGACGCGTTGGCGACCAACATCGAGACGGCCGTGCTCGGCAAGCGGCGCACCGTCGAGCTCGCGGTGACCTGCCTCCTGTCCGGAGGTCATCTCCTGCTCGAAGACGTTCCGGGCACCGGCAAGACGTCGCTGGCCAAGTCGCTGGCCAACACCATCGAGGGCTCACAGTCGCGGTTGCAGTTCACCCCCGACCTGCTGCCCTCCGACGTCACCGGCGCGACCATCTACAACCAGCGCACTGGGGAGTTCGAGTTCCACCCCGGACCGATCTTCGCCACGATCGTGCTCGTCGACGAGATCAACCGGGCGTCGCCCAAGACCCAATCGGCCCTGCTCGAGGTGATGGAGGAGGGACAGGTCACCGTCGACGGCGTCGGCCACGAGGTCGGATCGCCGTTCATGGTGATCGCCACCCAGAACCCGGTCGAGCAGGCCGGCGTGTACCCGCTGCCCGAGGCCCAGCTCGACCGCTTCCTGCTGCGCACCAGCCTGGGCTACCTCGATCACGACACCACCGTCGCCCTTCTCGCCAACGCATCGGTCAAGGATCGATCCGCCGGAGTGGCCACGCTCATCACCGGCAACGCCGTGACCCAGATGGCCGACCTCGCCGGTGAGGTCCACGTCGACCACGCCATCCTGGCGTACATCAGCCGCATCGCCGAGGAGACCCGTCGCTCGCCGAGCGTGAAGCTGGGGGTGTCCACCCGCGGGAGCCTCGCGCTGGTTCGAGCGGTGAAGACCTGGGCGCTGGCCCACGGTCGGGCCTACGCCGTGCCCGACGACGTCAAGGGCCTGGTCGAGCCGGTGCTCGGTCACCGGATCATGCTCACCCCCGATGCCGAGTTCGCCGGTGGGTCGGTCGACGCCGTGCTCGCGCAGGTGCTCGTCGACGTGGCCCCGCCCGCCGAGCGCGGCGCGGCCTGACGGCGACCGACGCGACCATGGACGAGCTCACCCAGCACGGCGCCGAGCGCGACCGCATCACGTTGTGGCGCGCGGTCACGCCGCTCGGACGCAGCGTCGCGATCCTGGGCGTGGTGTCGTTGCTCGTCGCCGCGCTGACCGGGTGGATCGAGCTCGCCGTCCTCGGCGGTGCGTGTGTGCTCTCGTTCCTGATCGGCATCGTGTTCCTCGTGCTCAGCCAGGCGAACCTGCGGGTCCTGCTCGAGCTGGGGACCCCTCGCGTCGTGGTCGGCAACCCGGCGACGACGCGGGTCGAAGCCGTCAACGCCAGCTCGCGTCGCATGCTGCCCATCCGCCTCGAGGCCCAGGTCGGCCAAGGGGTCGCCCGCCTCGCCATCCCGACGCTGGCGGCCAACGCCTCCCACGACGAGGTGTTCCTCATCCCGACCTCGCGCCGTTCGGTCATCCCCGTCGGTCCGGTGCGGTCGGTGCAGGGGGACCCGCTCGGTCTCGTGCGGCGCGAGGTCACCTGGACGGGGGCCCAGACCCTGCACGTCCACCCCCGCACCGTGGTGGTCGGCTCGCTCACCACGGGCTGGATGCGCGACCTCGAGGGGCACACCACCAACGACCGCTCGCCGAGTGACGTGGCCTTCCACACGCTGCGCGAGTACGTCGTGGGCGACGATCGCCGCCACATCCACTGGCGCACCACGGCGCGCCAGATCGACAACAAGTTGATGGTGCGCGAGTTCGTCGACACCCGCCGCGCCCACCTCGGGCTGCTCGTCAGCCTCCGGGCCCAGGACTACGCGTCCGACGACGAGTTCGAGCTGGCGGTGTCCGTGCTGGCCTCGCTCGGGCTCCGGGCCATCGCCGACGAGCAGGAGGTTGCGTGCGTCGCCGGGCGCCACACCCTGCCGGCCTTCCACGGCACGTCGCTGCTCGACTCGCTCTCATCGCTCGAGCTCGGCAGCGACGACGTCGACCTGGTCGCCATGACCCGACGCTCACGGGACCTGCTGGCGGGTGCGAGCGTCACCGCCATCATCGCCGGATCCACGGCCGATCCGGCGGTGCTCCGACGAGCGGGTCAACAGCTCGGTCCGATGGTCCGTCCGATCCTCGTGCGCGCCGAGGCCGGCGTCGAGTCCGGCCTGCGCATGGGGCCACGAGGACCGATGATCGAGCTCGGCGAGCTGGCCGACCTGCCGCGCCTGGTGTGGGCGGCGACGAGCACATGACCGCATCCGTGACCACGACCACCGTCGACGATCCGCTCACCGGGGCCACATCACCCCGGGTCGAGGGCGGCGACCTGGCGACCCGTCGCGCCCGTCGGGACATCGCCATCGATGCCGGGTTCAGCGTCGTGCTCGGTGTCCTCGCCGTGGCGGCGCTCGGTCTCGTCTACGACGGTGCCGGCTACCTGGCCATCGGTGCCGTGGGCGTGCTGGCCGCGGTCGGCGTCATCACGCTCACCACGTGGCGGCGCCTCGATGCCCTGGCGACCCTCGTGGCGGTGATGGCCACCTTCGTCGTCTTCTCGGGTCCGGCCACGGCGGCCGCCGCCATCGCCGGGGCGATCCCGACCCCGGGGTCGCTCGCCGAGCTGACCGACGGACTCGTCACCAGCTGGGCCAACCTGCTCACGACCGCACCACCGATCGGGACGTCGGCGGGCCTCGGCGTCCCCCCGTACGTGATCGGCTTCCTCGGCGCCGGCGCGGCCATGCTGCTGGCCCGCACCACCCGGCTGGCGCTCGTCCCTGCCGCACCGGTGCTGGTGGCGACGGTCGTCGGGTTCGTGCTGGGAACCGGGGAGCCCGCGTCTGTCCTCGTCCACGGCAGCGTGGTGACGGCGCTGTGCCTGACCTGGGCGGCCATCCGTGCCCACCGGCCCCGACGCAGCGCCGACGGCACCGTGGCGTGGCCGCGGGTCGGGTGGGCCGCGCTGATGGTCGGCTCGGTCGTGGCCGTCAGTTCGTTGCTCGCGCCGGTCCTCCCGTTCGTGCACGGTGAGGATCGCTACAACCTGCGCCGCGACGTCGTGCCGCCGTTCGACCCCCGGGACGAAGCCAGCCCGCTCGCCGCGTTCCGCGACTACCTCGCCGCCGACAACCGAGACACCGTGTTGTTCACCGTGTCGGGGCTCATGCCCGGCGAGCGGGTGAAGCTCGCCACGATGGACACCTACGACGGGGTCGTGTGGGTCGTCGGCGGTCCGCAGGGACCCAGCTCCGGTCGCTTCGAACGGGTCGGTTCCTCGATCTTCCCGGTGCCGCCGGGCCAGGTCGCCACCATGCGCGTCGACGCCCGTCAACCCCGCGGCGACGTGTGGGCACCGTCGGCCGGCGCGATCCGGTCCATGACCTTCGAGGGTCCCCGGTCGGCGCTGCTGGCCGACTCGTTTCGCTACAACCGCGATACGCAGTCGGCGGCGTTGCCGGCTCGCCTCGCCGAGGGCGATGCGTACACGGCGCAGGTGCAGCTGCCGCTGCCGCGCGACGACGCCGCCGATACCGACCTCGGCACCGTCGGATCGGTCCAGCTCCCACCGTTGCCGGCGCTCCCCGAGGAGCTCGCCGTCCTCGCCACCGAGCTCGTCGCCGGCGCCACGACACCCTACGAACAGGCGGTCGCGCTCGAGGCGCTCTTCCGCGACCAGGGCTACTTCAGCGATGGTGGCGCCGAGGTGGCCGGAACCAGCTCGGAGTCCGCTCCCGGCCACAGCCTCGCTCGCATGGAGCGGTTCTTCACCGAGGAGGTGGGCCTGGTCGGCAACGCCGAGCAGTACGCCTCGGCCATGGCGATCGTCGCCCGTTCGCTCGGCCTGCCGGCGCGGGTCGCCATGGGCTTCACCGTTCCCGAGGGCAACGCGGACGGTCCGGCCGACATCACCAGCGGCAACGTCGATGCGTGGGTCGAGATCGCCTTCGAGGGCCGTGGGTGGCTGACCTTCTCCCCGACGCCCGACAAGCAACGGCGCCCCCCGGACAAGCCCCAGCCGCGCCCGAAGGAGATCGACCTCAGCCAGGAGGAGCCGCCGCCGCCGACCTACCTCTCGGTGCCCGAGACCCTCCCCGAGCTGTCCACCCGCACGCCGGAGGTCCAGCAGCCTCCGGAACCACCGGGCGAGGAGGCGTTCACGATCCCCACCATCGTGCTCGTCGCCGCGGCCGTGCTGCTCGTGCCCATCGTGGTCCTCGTCGTCGGGGCGCTGATCATCGCCGGCGTCAAGGCCCGACGTCGTGGCCGGCGACGGCGGCGGCGTGACCCGGTCCGCCGCCTCAGCGGGGCATGGGACGACGCCTGCGACCAGGCTCGCGATCTCGGCGCCACGCTGCCGGGCCGCGCCACCCGGCGCGAGACGGCACGAGCGGCGGCGGGCACCCTCGCGGGTGTGGAGCTGCTGGCCGAGACCGTCGACGCCATCATGTTCGGACCCGTCACGCCGGCCGACGCCACCGTCGCCGCGGTCTGGGGCCAGGTCGACACCGATCGACGGGCCACCCTGGCCGCCCTCTCCTTCCTGGCCCGCCTCAGGGTGAAGCTCAGCCTCGCCTCGTTGCGCCCGGGTCGCGCCGACCGGGTGGAACCCGAGCCACCGGTCCGACCCGCCGCTCCCGTCCCACCCGTCGACCACCGACCCGGCGACGACCCGTCCGCCCCGGGTCCGGCCACCGGTCCTCGCCACCCCGAGTTGGTCTGATCCATGCGGCTCAAGCTCACCCTCAACCGTCCGACCCCGGCGCCCCCCGAGGACCTCCTCCTGGACCTCGACGCGGGCACGACGGTGGGCGACCTCGCGCACGCCCTGATCGAACGCGATCCCCAGCGGGGTGGCGCCCCCATCGAGCGGTCTCGGCTCACCCTCCGGGTCGACGGCCCCGATGGCCGGATCCTCGGCCCCGACGACCAGGTCGGTGAGGCGACGCTGCGCTCGGGCGAGGCGGTGAGCGTCGTCGCCGATCCGGAGGGGATGGTCGAGGGCACCGACGCCCGCGCCACCCCGGCCACCCTGGTCGTCCACCAGGGACCCGGTGCGGGCGCGAGGGTGGCGCTGCGCCGGGGAGCCAACGAGGTGGGCCGGGACCCCGACTGTGAGGTCGTCCTCGAGGATCCGATGGTGTCCAAGCGCCACGTCCGGATCAACGTCACCGACGCCGTCGAGGTCATCGATCTCGGGTCGGCCAACGGCATCTACGTCGACGGCATCCTCGTGCAACGGGTCTTCGTGCGCTCGGGTGACCGCTTCGTGCTCGGCGACACCGTGCTCAGCGTCGAGCACCACCGGGCCTCCGGTGCCGTGCAGACCGGTAACTCGATCGCCTTCAACCGGTCGCCGTACCTCGATCCCGTCTACCCCGGAGCGACGCTCACCGCCCCCGACCCGCCCGTGCCGCCGCGCCCCCAGCGGTTCCCCTTCCTCGTGATGGTGGCGCCGCTGCTGCTCGGCGTGATCATGTACGCCTTCACCCGCCAGATCATCAGCGTCGTGTTCATCGCCCTGAGCCCCCTGCTGATGATCGGGACGTACTTCCAGCAGAAGTCCAGCGACAAGCGCAGTTGGGCCGAGGCCAAGGTCCAGTACCGGGAGGCGCTCGACCACCTCGCCGCCACCATCGATCGGTTGCAGGCCGAGGAGGTGATCGGGCGGCGCCACGAGAACCCCGCCGCCATCGAGACCCAGGCGGTCGCCCTCCGGCGTGGGTCGCTGCTGTGGGCGAGGCGCCCCGACCGCCACGGCGTCCTCACCCTGCGGGCCGGGGTCGCGTCGTTGCCGACGCGCATCGAGGTCGAGATGCCCCAGACCAACAACACCGTGCCCGAGATGTGGGATGCCCTGCACGAGGTCGGCGACCAGCGCCGACTCGTGCACGGCGTGCCGCTGGCCGCCCCCCTGGCGGAGGTCGGCGTGGTCGGCGTCGCCGGACCCGGCGACTTCGGGGCCGGGTCGATGCGGGCGCTGGTGACGCAGGTCGTGGCGCTGCACAGCCCGGCCGAGGTCTGCCTCGTCGCCCTGCTGACCAACGAGCACAGCCTCGAGTGGGACTGGCTCAAGTGGCTGCCCCACACCGATCCCGTCTACAGCCCGCTCGACGTCGCCGGGCTCGGCGTCGGTGGCAACGGCGCGACGG
>JBBSTY010000147.1:0-9971 GCA_038235385.1 Acidimicrobiales bacterium
CGACCACCTTGGCCCTCGGGCACCACCGCTTCGACATCACCCACCGCGCCGTCGTGATGGGGATCCTCAACCGCACGCCTGACTCGTTCTACGACAAGGGCCGGTACTGGGCGTTCGACGACTTCCTCGCCCAGGCGGAGCTGCTGGTCGACCAGGGCGCCGACTTCCTCGACGTCGGCGGCGTCAAGGCCGGACCCGGCGACTTCGTGAGCGAGGCCGAGGAGCTCGATCGGGTGGTGCCGGCGGTGGAGGCGCTGCGTCGACGGTTCGACCTGCCGCTGTCGGTCGACACCTGGCGGGCCTCGGTCGCCAAGGCGTGCTTCGCCGCAGGAGCGGTGGTCGGCAACGACATCAGCGGCTTCGCCGATCCGGACTACCTGGTGGTGGCCGCCGAGGCCGGTGCATCGGTCGTGGCCACCCACATCCGCCTCGCGCCGCGGGTGGCCGATCCCGACCCGCACTACGACGACCTCGTCCCCGACGTGTGCGCCTTCCTCACCGACCGGGCCCGCCGGGCAACCGAGGCCGGTCTCGACGCCGACCGCATCATGGTCGACGCCGGACTCGACCTGGGCAAGACCGAAGCGCAGTCGTTGGCGCTGCTGCGCGCCAGCGGCGAGCTCGCACGTCTCGGGCACCCCCTCTTCCTCTCCGCGTCCAACAAGCGGTTCCTCTGGACCCTCCTCGACGTCGATGTGGCCCGCGCCGGCAACGCGACGATGGCTGCGCACGCACTCGGCATCGCGCTCGGGTGTCGCATCCTGCGTGCGCACGATGCCCGCGCCGCCCGGCGCGTGGCCGACGTCATGGCCGAGATCCTCGCGGTCCGCTCACTCGGGGCGGACGACGGCCGATGAAGGTCGACGTCGATCTCCGGTCGCCCGTCTACCTCCTGCGCGGCGACGACGAGATCCTGCTCGGCGATGCGGTGATCGAGCTCGTGCACGCCCTCGTGGGCGATGGCGACCGATCGCTGATGGTCGACGAGCTCGATGCCGACCGGTACGTCGACCCGTCGGAGAACCTGAGCATCGGGCCGCTCGTCGATTCCGCCCAGACCCCGCCGTTCCTCACCGACCGCCGGATCGTGGTCGGACGCCAGCTCGGCTCGTTCACGAACGCGAAGCAACTGGCGTCGCTGCTCGGGTACCTCGCCGATCCGCTCGACACCACGACCCTCGTCCTCGTCTGGGAGAAGGTGCCCAAGCCCGGGGCCAAGCTCGGCGCGCTCAACAAGAAGCTGCTCGACGCCATCAAGTCGATCGGGGGCACGGTGGTCGACACCGGTGCCGGATCCGGCAAGGCGCGCGACCAGTGGCTCGACGAACAGCTGAAGGGAGCGGCGGTCAAGCTCGACGCCGCCGCCCGCCGGGCCATCGGTGAGAAGGTGGGCGACGACGCGGGCATCCTGGTCGGCCTGCTGGCCACGCTCGCCGGGGTGTACGGACCCGGGGCGAAGGTGGGGGTCGACGAGGTCATGCCCTACCTCGTGCAGGAGGGGGGCGTGAAGCCCTACGAGCTCACGGCGGCGATCGACAAGGGCGACATCGCCGGCGCCCTCGACCGCCTGGCTCGCATCCTGAACGGCAACAACTGGCACCCGCTCCAGGTGATGGGATTGCTCACCAACCACTACGCCCGGATGGTCGCCCTCGACGGTTCCGGGGTGGGCGACGAGAAGGGCGCCGCGGCGCTGCTGGGCATGAAGGGGTCGACGTACCCGGCCAAGCTGGCGTTGGCCCAGGCGAACTCGCTCGGACCCGAACGCCTCGCCGAGTTCGTCCGGCTCCTCGCCGAAGCCGATCTCGATCTCAAGGGCGCCAAGGCCTGGCCGCCCCGCCTGGTCGTGGAGGTCCTCGTCTCGCGCCTCGCCGCCCGCAGCCCCCGCCCCCGGGGACGAGCCGGATCCCGGTGAGGTGGAGACGGCCGCACGGACGGGCGAAGGTCCTCGGGTGCGGGTTCCACAAGACCGCGACGACGTCGCTCACGAGCGCGTTGCGCACCCTCGGCTACCGCGTGTGCCCCTATGACACCGAGCTGAGCGCGGCCTACGAGCGCGACGACCTCCGCCCGATCTGGAAAGCAGCCGATCGTGCCGATGCGTTCCGCGACTGGCCGTGGGCCCTGCTCCACGAGGCGTTCGATCGGCGCTTCGCCGATGCCCGGTTCATCCTCACCGTCCGAGATCCCGACGCGTGGATCGCCAGCCTGACCCGTCACGCCGCGCGCGTCGGCCCGACCCCGACGCGCCGCATGGTGTACGGCACCACCGAGGTGGTGGGCAACGAGGCGCTGCACATCGCCACCTTCGAGGCCCACAACGCGGCGGTGCGCGCCTACTTCGCCGATCGCCCGGACAAGCTCCTCGTGTTCGATGCCGCCGCGGGCGACGGGTGGGACGAGCTCGGCGCGTTCCTCGGCGTCGAGGTCCCCACCGATCGCCCGTTCCCCCACGAGTACCGCACCGCACCCTGACGCGACGAACCCGCGACCTCGGTCGCGGGTTCGTGGCGGACGTGCAGGGTCGGGTGGCCCGACCCGCGGATCAGGCGCTCTGGTCGGCCTGGATCTTGGCGAGGTGCTTGACGAGGCGGGACTTGTCGCGCGACGCCTTGTTCTTGTGGATGACGCCCTTGGCGGCCGCCTTGTCGATGCGCTTGAGCGACTCGCGGGTGGCCTCGGCGATGTCCTCGCCCTGCTCGGCGAGACCGACGACGGTCTTGTTGCGGGTCTTGAGCTCCGAGCGAACGGCCTTGTTGCGCACCCGGCGCTTCTCGTTCTGCTTGTTGCGCTTGATCTGGCTCTTGATGTTCGCCACGTGAGGTCCTGGGTCTGTCGGTCGACGAGGGCGCACGGCGGTGGCCGGACGCGAAGGGAACACGTTAGCGGGACCCACCCGTGCGGTGCCACCCGACGGGGCTCGACGGCACCGGCCGGTGCCGGGGTCGGTGCCGGGGTCGGGGAGGGGCCCCGCTACCATCGCACGTCGCGCTCCCAGGCGCGGCCTGCGCTCCCGATCCCGGGGGCGCCCATCACCTTCGGAGTGCTGCTACCTCCATGTCCGACATCAGTCGCTTCCGGAACCTGAGCATCATCGCTCACATCGACCACGGCAAGAGCACGCTCGCGGACCGGATGCTCGAGCTGTGCGGCGCCGTCGATGCTCGCGACATGCGCGCCCAGTACCTCGATTCGATGGACCTCGAACGTGAGCGGGGCATCACCATCAAGCTCCAGAGCGTCCGGCTGGACTGGAGCGGCCACGTCCTGAACCTCATCGACACGCCTGGCCACGTCGACTTCGGCTACGAGGTGTCCCGGTCGTTGGCGGCGTGCGAGGGCGCCGTGCTGCTGGTCGACGCATCGCAGGGCATCGAGGCCCAGACCCTGGCCAACTGCTACCTCGCGCTCGAGAACGACCTCGAGATCGTCGCCGCGCTCAACAAGATCGACCTGCCCGCCGCCGAGCCCGAGCGCTACGCCGCCGAGATCGAGAACGTGCTCGGCATCCCCGCCGATCAGATCCTGCGGATCAGCGCCAAGACCGGTGACGGCGTCTCCGATCTGCTCGACGCCGTGGTGGCACGGATCCCGGCGCCGGTCGGCGAGGCGGATGCGCCCCTCCAGGGGCTGATCTTCGACTCGCACTACGACCAGTACCGAGGCGTGATCTCGTCGGTCCGGGTGATGAACGGCACGTTGCGCAGCGGAACCAAGTTGCGGTTCGTGCACGCGAAGGCCACCCACGACGCCGAGGAGATCGGGGCGCGGCGTCCCGTCCACACGCCGATGGCCGAGCTCGGGCCGGGTGAGGTCGGGTACCTGATCGCCGGGATCAAGGACGTCGGCGAGGCTCGCGCCGGTGAGACCGTCACCGAGGCGGCCCGGCCGGCCGATCCGCTCGAGGGCTACCTCGAGCCGAAGCCCATGGTGTTCTGCGGCATCTACCCGATCGACGGCGACGAGTACCCGGACCTGCGCGACGCGCTGCAGAAGCTGCGGTTGAACGACTCGTCCTACACCTACGAGCCCGAGACCTCGGGTGCGCTCGGGTTCGGGTTCCGGTGCGGGTTCCTGGGTCTCCTGCACATGGAGATCATCCGCGAGCGGCTCGAACGCGAGTTCAACCTGAGCCTCATCGCCACCGCCCCGTCGGTGCAGTACGTCGTGCACCGGGTCACGGGTCCGGAGGATGTGGTCGACAACCCGAGCGAGCTACCGCCGATGGGGGAGATCGAGTTCCTCGAGGAGCCGTACCTGACCGTCACCATCCTCACGCCCACCGACTTCACCGGGACGCTCATGGAGCTGTGCCAGAACCGGCGCGGGGAGATGCAGAAGCTCGAGTACCTGTCGCCCGAGCGGATGGAGCTGGTGTACCGGATGCCGCTCGCCGAGGTCGTCACCGACTTCTTCGACCAGATGAAGAGCCGGACCCAGGGGTACGCCAGCCTCGACTACGAGCCGGCGGGCTACGACCGTGCCGACCTGGTGAAGGTCGACATCCTGCTCAACAGCGTGCCCGTCGATGCGTTCAGCACCATCGTCCACCGGGACAAGGCCGACGTGTACGGCAAGAAGATGACCGAGAAGCTGCGCGAGCTCATCCCGCGCCAGATGTTCGACGTGCCCATCCAGGCCGCCATCGGCGGGCGCATCATCTCGCGAGAGACGGTCAAGGCCAAGCGCAAGGACGTGCTGGCCAAGTGCTACGGCGGCGACATCTCGCGCAAGCGCAAGCTCCTCGAGAAGCAGAAGGAGGGCAAGAAGAAGATGAAGAACATCGGTCGCGTCGAGGTTCCCCAAGAGGCGTTCGTCTCGGCCCTCAAGCTCGAGGACTGATCCGCGGGCGCGGCCGTCGGGTGCGGTGACCTGCTCGGGAGCGGCCGGTCCCCGATGAATGACCATCGTCGGTTGGCACTCGGTATCATCGAGTGCCGAACCGCGGCCTCACCGTGATGGGACCGCCGACGCCAGGAACCCGATGAGCCTCGACGAACGAAAGGCCCAGATCCTCCGCGCCGTGGTGGCGGAGTACATCGACACGGCCCAACCGGTCGGGTCGGGTCGGGTCGCGTCCGCATCCGGCGTGAACGTCTCGTCGGCGACGGTGCGCAACGACATGGCCACCCTCGAGCAGGAGGGCTACCTGCGCCAACCGCACACGAGTGCCGGCCGGGTGCCGACCGAGAAGGGCTACCGGTTCTTCGTCGACGCGCTGGGCGACCCGAGTCCGCTCGCAGGTCGGGACGCGCAGCAGGTGCGGAGCTTCTTCTCCAAGGCCCACGGCGAGCTCGAGGAGATGCTCCGCGACACCAGCCGGCTCCTCGCGGGGCTCACCGACTACGCGGCCGTGGTCATCGGCCCGCCCAACGAAGCCGCCACGATCCGTTCGGTCCAACTCGTCGCGCTCGCGCCCCAGCTGGCCCTGTTGGTGCTGGTCATGTCGAACGGCGTGGTGGAGAAGCACTCGATCGAACTGGCCGACGACACCGACGATCTGCGGATCGACGCCGCCGGGGCGGTCCTGGCGCATCGCCTCATCGGCGAGACCCCGGTGTCGGCCGCCCAGATCACCATGGTCGAGTCGGCGTCGGATCCGATCGTGGCCGAGGCGCTGGCTGCGCTCCGGGTCCAGCCCGACGAC
Source organism: Acidimicrobiales bacterium (assembly GCA_038235385.1). Lineage (GTDB taxonomy): Bacteria > Actinomycetota > Acidimicrobiia > Acidimicrobiales > Acidimicrobilacustridaceae > JBBSTY01. The sequence continues at coordinate 5,648 of JBBSTY010000147.1, forward strand.
AAGGACCGCGACCGCGTGTTCATCGGTGGCGCCTCCCGGATGGCGTCGTCGTTCGATGCGGTCGCGCAGGTGAGCGAGATCCTCCAGATCCTCGAGCAGCAGTACGTCGTGGTGTCGTTGGTCCGCGACGTGCTCGATCGTGGTCTGCACGTCGCCATCGGGACCGAGACCGGGATGCAGCCCCTCGCCGACTGCTCGGTCATCGTGGCGCCGTACGACATCGACGGTGAGGCCGCCGGATCGATCGGTGTGCTCGGCCCCACCCGCATGAACTACCCCCAGGCGCTCGCCGCGGTTGCCGTGGTGAGCCAGCGCCTCGGGAACCGCCTCAGCGAAGGATGACCATGGCCCGCGACCACTACGAAGCGCTGGGGGTGAGCCGTCAGGCCACCGCCGATGAGATCAAGCGCGCCTACCGCCGGCGAGCGCGCGAGCTGCACCCCGATGCCAACCCCGGCGACGATGCCGCCGAGGCCGAGTTCAAGGAGCTCTCCCGGGCGTACGAGACGCTCAGCGATCCGGAGCGACGCCAGCGCTACGACATGGTGGGCGACGAGGGTGATGGCCCGGCCGCCGGTCCGGGCCCGTTCGGCGGCGGCGGGCTCGGCGACATCTTCGAGAGCTTCTTCGGAGGCGGGTTCGCCGGCGGTGGTGGTCCGAGCGGGCCGCCGTCGGGACCCGACATCGAGTCCACCATCACCTTGGCGTTCGAGGAGGCGGTGTTCGGCACCCAGGCACCGGTCAGCGTGCGCACCGCGATCGCGTGCGAGGACTGCGAGGGCTCGGGAGCGGCACCCGGCGCCTCGGCCCACACATGCCCCGACTGCGGTGGCGTCGGGCAGGTTCGCCGGGTGCGCCAGTCGATCCTCGGCCAGATGGTCAGCGCCGGTCCGTGCCCGAGGTGCAACACGTTGGGCACCGTCATCGACGATCCGTGCCCGACGTGCTCGGGCGACGGCCGGGTGGTCCGCGAGCAGACCTACACCGTCGAGATCCCGGCCGGGATCGACGACGGCCGAGCCGTGCGCCTCACCGGGCGCGGCGCGGTGGGTCCCCGTGGCGGCCGTTCCGGCGACCTCTACATCCACGTCCGGGTGCGCGACCACGATCGCTTCGAACGCCACGGCAACGACCTCCTCTACGACCTGCACCTCTCGGTCGCCCAGGCGGCACTGGGCTGCCACCTCGACTTCGAGACGCTCGACGGCGCCGAGGATCTCGTCATCGAGCGGGCGACCCAGACCGGTCGGCTGCTCCGGCTGCGGGGCCGGGGTGTGCCCTACGTCGACGGGCGCGGTCGCGGGGACCTCGTCGTGCGCATCACCGTCGACACCCCCGCCGAGCTGTCGCCGGAGGAGGAAGAGCTCCTCCGCCAGTTCGCCGCGCTCCGGGGCGAGGACGTCGCACCTGCAGAGGAGGGCTTCTTCTCCCGCATCCGCTCGGCGTTCAAGTAGCAACGCGGTGAGCCCCGTCGTCGGCGACGTCCCGCACGTGTTCGTCGCCGACCTCGACGACCCGCAGCTCTCCGACGCCGACCGACACCACCTGGAGCGGGCCCTGCGCGTCCGCCCGGGCGATCCGATCACCGTCTCCGACGGCGTCGGGCGGTGGCGGAGCTGCCGGTTGGGGGCGCCCCTGGAGGTCGTCGGCGAGGTCGGCGTCGACCCCACCCCCGAACCGACGCTCACCATCGCCTTCGCGCTGGTCAAGGGCGCTCGCCCCGAGCTCGTGGTCCAGAAGCTCACCGAGCTCGGGGTAGATCGCATCGTGGTCTTCACCGCCCGACGGTCGGTGGTGCGGTGGGACCAGGACAAGGTGGCCAAAGCGAGGCAACGGCTGGGCCGGGTCGCCCGTGAGGCAGCGATGCAGAGCCGTCGCACCCGCCTGCCCGAGGTCGTGGCGGTCGCGTCGTTCGACGAGGTGCTCGCCCTGCCCGGAGCCGTCGCTGCCGATCGCGGGGGTGACCCGCCGTCGCTGACCCGACCCACGGTGCTCGTCGGGCCCGAGGGCGGGTGGGCGCCCGAGGAGCGCGACCGGTTCGACACCACGATCTCGCTCGGATCCGAGGTGCTGCGGGCCGAGACCGCAGCGCTGGCGGCCGGCACCGTGCTCGGTGCGCTCCGAGCGGGGTTGGTGGCTCCGGTCCACCGCGGTTGATCACCCGGCGTCGCGGTCCTCGGGTGCGCACGCCGCGCCGCGTCCGATCGCGGGCGAGCGGCGCTACCCTCCGTGCCAGAACCTCACCACGTATAGTGGTGATGACGTGGGTCGTTCGGCCTATGTCTCCCCTCAGCCGAGGAACGGGAGCGCGATCATGCAGGCAACGACCGATGCCGTGGACATCACCGACTCGCCAGGCGACGACGCGCCGCCGGAGGGCGGTTCGGTCTCGGCCACCTACAGCCGCAAGGTCGGCGAGCGCCTGCGGGCCATCCGGCGCCAGAAGCGGTTGTCGCTCCAGGAGGTCGAGACCGTCTCGGCCCAGGAGTTCAAGGCGTCGGTGCTCGGTGCCTACGAGCGCGGTGAGCGCGCCATCTCGGTGCCCCGCCTCCAACGGTTGGCCCGCTTCTACAACGTGCCCGTCGACCAGCTCCTGCCCAACGACGACGGGCCCGTGTTCGCCGCCGACGACGCCGCCCGGTCCGACGCGACGGTGCGGATCGACCTGCGCAAGCTCGAAGGGATGAGCGGTTCGGAGGCCGACATGTTGAACCGCTACCTCACGATGATCCAGGTGCAGCGCCAGGACTTCAACGGCCGCATGCTCACCATCCGGCGCGACGACCTCCGGGCCATCGCCTGCATCCTCGGTGTCGCGGTCGACGGTGCCGGCGACCGTCTCGACGATCTCGGCCTCAAGGTCGAGGTCAAACGCTGACCGGTCGTCGCTGCGGTTGGCCGATGTCGACCGAACCCGCGAACATCGGTGGCCATGACCGTCCAGGATCAGCAGAACCAGGCGAGTCAACCGCTCGGTGTGTACGTCCACATCCCCTTCTGCGCGTCCAAGTGCGACTACTGCGCCTTCGCCACGTGGACGGACCGGGGGCACCTGATCGAGGCGTACCTCGACGCGGTGCGCCTCGACATCGAAGCCACGATGGGTCGACCGGGCCACCGGGCGACGTCGGTGTTCGTCGGCGGCGGAACGCCGTCGCTGGTGCCGGCCGAGCAGCTGGCCAGGGTGTTGCGCGCCATCCCGGTGGCCGACGGTGCGGAGGTGACCATCGAGTGCAACCCCGAGAGCGTCGACCGCGCGTCGCTCGACGTCTACCGGCGGGCGGGCGTCAACCGGCTGTCGTTCGGGGTGCAGTCGATGGTGCCCGAGGTGCTGGCGTCGCTCGGCCGCGTCCACACGCCGGGCACGGTCGACCAGGTCGTCGCCTGGACGCGGGATGCGGGGATCGAGTCGTTCAACCTGGACATCATCTACGGCGCGGCCGGTGAGTCGCTCGACGACTGGTCGCGCACGCTCGACGCCGTGCTCGCGCTCGATCCCCCGCACGTGAGTGCCTACGGGCTCACGGTCGAGGCCGGGACGCCGTTGGCGCTCGATGTGCCCCGTCACCCCGACGACGACGATCAGGCCGACAAGTACCTGCTGGCCACCGAACGCCTGGCGTCGGTCGGCCTCGAGTGGTACGAGATCTCCAACTGGGCGCGTCCGGGTCACGAGTGTCGCCACAACGAGCTCTACTGGTCCCAGGGTGACTACCTGGCGTTCGGTTGTGCGGCCCACGGTCACCGTCGAGGCCGCCGCTACTGGAACCTGCGCACCCCCGATCGCTACATCGACGCCATCGCCTCCCACCGGTCACCGGTGGCCGGGTACGAGACCCTCGATCGCGCCACCCGGCGGCTCGAGGGTCTCCAGCTGGCGCTGCGCACCCGCCGGGGCGTCCCTGCCTCGGCGCTGCCGCTCGACGATGCCGACCGGCCGCTCGAGCCCTTCGTCACGGTGCGCGACGGCCGGGCCGAGCTCACCGTCGACGGCCGCCTCCTGGCCAACGAGGTCGCGCTCCGGTTGATCTGATCTCCTGAGCGCTCACGGCGCCGGGAGCTCGAACACCTGCCCAGGGAGCACCAGGTCGGGGTTGTCCGGCACGACGAGCACCGACCGGTTGAGCTCGATCAGGCGGTGCAGGTAGCGGGCCACATCGGCGGCGTCGGGGAGGGAGCCGTGCGCCTCGGTGAGGGCCCGTTCGGAGACGCCCCAGAGGTGATCACCCCCGACGATGGTGTGGTGGCGCATCGGCGAGGGCGGCGCCACGTCGTCGGTGGTGTGGTCGGGCACCGCGACGGATCCCGTGGGTTCGGGAGCCGA
>JBBSTY010000148.1:0-9829 GCA_038235385.1 Acidimicrobiales bacterium
CGCCGGGGGCTCCGCGGCGCAGCACCCGCCGCTAACCATGCGCCCGTTCCGCGGCTAAACCGGTCGTTTCCCGGGATCGGGGGTACATCTCGAACGGCGGGCGTCCGCCGTCGGCCGGATCGGGGAACACATCGTGGATCACGAGCAGACCGTCGGGCTCCACCCACGGCGCCCAGGTCTCGTAGTCGCGGTGCGCGGGATCGTGCCCGTGCCCGCCGTCGATGAACAGGAGCGACAGCGGCGTGCGCCAGTGCCGGCCGACGGTGGGCGAGTCGCCCACCAGGGCGACGACGGCGTCCTCGAGACCGGCCCCGTGCACCGTGCGGCGGAAGGTCGGCAACGTGTCGATGCGGCCGACCGCCGGATCGACGAGGTCGGGCTCGTGCCACTCCCAACCCGGCTGGTTCTCCTCCGAGCCGCGGTGGTGATCGAGGGCGAACAGGATCGTGTGGCGCTCCGCCGCGGCGGCGCCGAGGTACACCGCGGACTTGCCGCAGTAGCTGCCGATCTCGAGCATCGGGGCGCCGTGGTCGGCCACGGCGAGGCCGGCCTCGTGCAGGGCCAGCCCCTCGTCGATGGGCATGAAGCCGCGCGCGGCTTCGGCGTACCTGCGCTGGTCCGGGTCCATCGGGGCGTCAGTCGAGGAGGTCGGCGTCGTCGTGCTCGACGATCAGCGGCGGATCGTGCTGGATGTGGAAGAGCTTGTCGAAGAGGAAGAACCGCAGCACCCACAGCACGCCGAAGGCAAAGATGTTGGTGAGGTTGGTGAGGATCGCCGGCTGCTCGGTGACGGGGTAGCGCGCCACCCAGGCGGTGTGCATGATCTTGACGGCGATCGTCGACAGCACCAGGCCGATGAGCACGAAGGTCAGGAAGGGCAGCACCTCGCGCTTGAAGTTGCTGCGACCGGACTTGCCCCACACCCAACGGCGGCTCAGGTAGTACGCGGGGACGGCGCTGAGCAGGACCGCCGCCACGTTGGCCTGGGTGGGGGTGAACCCGAAGGCGTACTGGAACAGCATGATGAAGCCCTGCCCCGTGGCCAGGTTGACCACCGAGACCATCGAGTACTTGAGACCCTTGGACTTGACGGCGCCCAGGGCGCCGCCCACCGCCGAAGGGGCGGCTTCGGCCGCCGAAGAGGTCTGGATCGTCACCCGGGAGAGATTACTCGTCGCGCCACGTTCCCCCTAGTCAACCCCGACCGGCACCCACCTCGCCGCCGTCGGGGATCGGGAACCCCTCGCCCGTCTCCTCCGTGCGTCGAGCCCGCCCGCGGCCCCCTCGACGTGGTGGGCGCCTGGCAGGATGGGGCCATGGCGCAACCGGCGGTCGACGATCTGATCACCCTGCTCGATCTCGAGGCCATCGAGGTCAACCTGTTCCGGGGAGTCAGCCCCGCCGTCAAGCGCCAGCGGGTCTTCGGCGGTCAGGTCGCCGGGCAGGCGCTGGTGGCCGCCGGGCGCACCGTCGAGATCGGGTTCTCGGTGCACTCGCTCCACGCGTACTTCCTCCGCCCGGGCGATCCCACCGTTCCCATCCTGTACGAGGTCGACCGCATCCGCGACGGTCGCTCGTTCGTCACCCGCCGAGTGGTGGCCATCCAGCACGGGCGGCCGATCTTCAACCTGTCGGCGTCGTTCCACGTGGCCGAGACCGGCTTCGACCACCAGGATGCGATGCCCGAGGGGGTCCCCGAACCCGAGTCGCTGCCCGACTTCCGCGAGCGGTGGGCGGAGTGGGCCGAAGCCATGGGCGACGACTACACCCGCGATCGGCCGATCGACACCCGCAACTGCGAGTGGGGTCCCCGCGATCGCACGCGCGTGCTCGCCCCCGCCCAGAACGTGTGGCTGCGCGCCGACGGCACGCTGCCCGATGATCCCGTCCTGCACGCGTGCGTGGTGACCTACGCCTCGGACATGACCCTGCTCGACACGACACTCCTGCCCCACGCCGTGGGCGCCATGGAGGAGAACCTCTTCATGGCGAGCCTCGACCACGCGATGTGGTTCCACCGGCCGGTCCGCGCCGACGAGTGGATGCTGTACTCGCAGTCATCGCCGTCCGCATCGGGCGGACGGGGCCTGGCCCGGGGGTCGATCTTCACCCGATCCGGCGACCTCGTCATCTCGGTGATGCAGGAGGGCCTGATCAGGATGGGGACGTGACCGAACGTCCGCCGAGCCGGCCCGCCCCCACGACCCCGTGAACCACGACGACCGCACGAACCACGACCGCAGAACCACGAACCACGAACCACGAACACGATGACCCCATGAACCGTCACGCCACGCCCAGGACGACCCCATGACCACGACCACCACGACCACCACGACCACCAGGACCACCAGGACGACGAGGACCTGGCGGACCTTGATCGCGCTGACCGCCGGCGCGCTGGTGCTCGGGGCCTGCGCCGAGACGCCGTCGAGCCAGACGACCGAGGGACCCCGGGGCACCGCCACCGTCACCGCGCCGCCGACCGATTCGGGCAGCGAAGCCTCCACCACCCGGCCGCCGCTGCCCGGCGCCGAGGGCATCACCGGCGAGGGCGTCAGGCTCGACAAGGTCGGCGACGCCACCTCGCCCGTCGCCCTGGCGCCGCGTTCGGGCACCCCCACGCTGTACGTGGCCCAACAGGACGGCCGGATCAGGACGATCACCGTCGACGAGCAGTTCGGCAACGACGGCACCGTCCGCAGCGCCACCTACCGGCTCGACAGCAGCCCGCTGCTCGACATCAGCCGATCGATCTCGACGGGCGGCGAACGCGGTCTGCTCGGCGTGGCGTTCTCGTCCGACGGCCGAAAGCTCTACGTCGACTACACCGACACCAACGGGCGGCTCACCGTCGACGAGTACCGCATGAGCGACGACCGGGTCGACACGAGCAGCCGCCGCAACCTGTTGAGCGTGGAGCACGAGCGCTCCAACCACAACGGCGGCCAGATCGCCTTCGGCCCCGATGGGTTCCTGTACGTCGCCATGGGCGACGGCGGTGGCGGCGGCGACCCCGACGGGAACGGGCAGAACCCGGCCACCCTGCTCGGCACCATCCTGCGCATCGATCCGGAGGGACGCACCGACGACAAGCCCTACGCCATCCCCGCGGGCAACCCGTTCGCCGACGGCCAGGACGGCGCCCCCGAGGTGTGGACCTGGGGGTTGCGCAACCCGTGGCGGTTCAGCTGGGACCGCACCTCCAAGGACCTCTGGATCGCCGACGTCGGCCAGGACACCTACGAGGAGATCAACTTCCTCGCCGAACAGGAGGGCGGCGCCGGTCGGGGCGCCAACATGGGGTGGGCGCTCATGGAGGGCACCCACCCGTTCCAGGGCAACGAACCGCCCGCCGGGGCCGTGTCGCCCATCTTCGACTACGGCCGCACCAACGGCGAGTGCTCGGTCACCGGTGGCTACGTCTACCGGGGCACCGCCCTGCCCCAGCTCCAGGGCGTGTACCTGTACGCCGACTACTGCACCGACGACATCCGCGGGTTGCTCCGGCTCCCCGACGGCTCGATCAGCGAGTCCAGCCTGGGCCTCACCGTGCCGGGCGGGTCGATCACGTCGTTCGGCCAGGACGAGAACGGCGAGCTGTTCGTGCTCTCCGGCAACGGCGGCATCTTCCGGCTCGTCCCGGCCTGAGCACCACCAGCTGCCGACCCCGACCCGAACCCCGATCCGGAGCCCGATCCGGTGCTCGCCCTCGCGCACGCCGTCGCGCGCACCGGCGTGGATCCCGTTCGGTCGAGGGCCGGGACCGGCGCGTGGCGCGCGTCCGCGGCCGGACTCGACGCTGGCGGGATCTCGCTACGAGCCGATGCTGGCCCGTCGCCGGCGCATGAGCTCGATGGCGTGGCCGTAGGCGGCGACGTTGACCCCGACGACGCCGGACCAGTCGACCGTCGAAGGGGTCTCGCGGTTGTGCCGGGCGATCGAGGCTCGCAGGCCCGGATCGCGCACCAGGCGCGAGAGCTGGGCGACCATGTCGTCGTCGCTCTCGGCGAGCAGGCCCTCCTGGCCGTGGGCGACGAACTCGCGGATGCCGGTGCGGGCCTTGGCCACCACCGGCAGGCCGGCGCAGCGGGCCTCCAACGCGGCGATGCCGAACGATTCGAGGTTGGCCGGGGCCACGAAGATGTCGGCGTGGGCGAACTGCTCGCGGATCTCCTCGCGGCTGAGGCGCCCCACCAGGATCACCGAGTCGGCCAGCCCGTTGGCGGCCAGGTAGGACTCGATCGCACCCCGTTCGGGACCCTCGCCGACGATCACCGCTCGCACCGTGACACCCGGTGGAGCCTGCTCGCTGACCTGCTTGATCATCTTGAGCAGGTGCTTGGGCCGCTTGCGGGGCGCGAGGCGCATGACCGAGATGATCGTGACCACCGACGAGTCGCGCGGCGCGGGGACCACCGACCACGTGTCGTTGTCGATGCCGTTCGGCAGGATCGCCACCTCGACGCTGCGGCCGGCGATGCGATGGATGGGCGCGGCAGCGACGTCGCTCACGGCCGAGAACACGACCGGCCAGTCGGTCCAGCGGTAGCGGCGGTTCAGCAACCGGAACGCGGGCGTGGCGTAGCTCCACAGGCAGTGCGTCGTGATGATGGTCGGGATGCCCTGCGCCTGCGCGTTGGCCGCACCGATGAACGCCAGCGGCGACACGATGCCGCCGTGGAAGTGGGCGACATCGACCTGCTCGCGCTCGAGGAGCTCGGCCACCTGGCGGAAGGTCGCCGGCGTGTAGGGGATGTCCATCGGCAGGAGCGGCACGTCCATGCGGTGCACCCGCACCCCGTCGACCAGATCGGGGCCGGGGGTCGATGTGATCACCACCACCTGGTGGCCGGCGCGCTGGAGGTGCTGGGCGAGGTCGTGCACCTGCATCTCGATGCCGCCGAGGCGGGGCACGTAGCAGTCGGTGACCAGGCCGATCTTGAGCGGCGCGCCGCTCGAACCGACGCCGGGATCGGCGCTCGACGCCGCCCGCGGGATGTCGGGTGGGCGTGAGGGCGAACCCTGGTTCACGTGTTCGGGGTCGCTCAGCGCCACGTGCCCTCCGCAGTGGGGTCCAACTCGGGAAACGGCGTCCCACGGTAGTCGCCCCTCCCGCTGATCGCGAAGACCGTCGGCACCGGTTCGGCGTGCCAAGATCGCCGCCATGGCGCACACGCTGGTGACGTTCCACGCCCACCCCGACGACGAGTCACTCCTCACCGCCGGGAGCATGGCCAAGGCGGTGGCCGACGGGCATCGCGTCGTGCTCGTCGTGGCCACCTCCGGCGAGGTGGGCGATGCCTCGACCTCCTTCGCCGCCGACGAGCGTGACGGCATCGGTGCGACGCGCCGGCGCGAGCTCGAACGCTCGGCCGAGCTCATCGGGGTCCACCGGATCGTGCACCTCGGCTACCGCGACTCCGGCTCCGGTCCCGAATCCACCGGGCGGAGCGTCGACGCCGCGCCCGACGCGGCGCCCCGGTTCGTCGACGTGCCCGTCGACGAGGCTGCGGCGGCGCTCGCGGCGGTGCTACAGGACGAGGACGCCGACGTGCTCACCACCTACGACCCCAACGGGGGCTACGGGCACCCCGACCACGTGCACGTGCACGCGGTGGGCCGACGCGCCGGCGAGCTGGCCGGCACCCCCGTCGTGCTCGAGGCCACGATCAACCGCGACCTGATGACCATGGGCGTCGAGCTGGCATCGTCGCTCGGGTACGAGGTGCCCGACACGTTCACGCCGGACTCGTTCGACACCTGGTTCCTCCCCGCCGACGAGCTCACCCACGCCGTCGACGTCACCGGCTTCATCGACACCAAGCGCGCCTCGATGGCCGCCCACGAGAGCCAGGCCACCAGCGCGGTCGACGGCACCCGCAACATCGCGGTGTTCCTCGCCCTCCCCGACGAGTACTTCACCCTCGCCTTCGGCACCGAGTGGTTCGTGGACCGCGCGCGGCCGGCGGGCATCGCCGCCGACGACCTGTTCGACGGCCTCGGTCACTGACCCCGAGATGGTTCGCGACGTTCCGTCCCGTCGCGCCAGTGGGCTAGCGTTTTCGCCGGATCCGCCGAGCTGTCGACCACACCGGCGAACACGAAAGGGGTGCGGCGCGTGACCGACGAACGCGAGCCGAACGACCGCCCCTTCGGGGAGGGCTTCGAGAGCACCGAGGAGCTCGAGCACCTGGCTGAACGCGAGGGCCTCGGGGGCCTCCGGGTCGCCGCCGAGCTCATCGAGGACGAGCTGGGCGCCAAGTCCCGCACCCGCCGGATCGTCGAGATCGTCGGGGCACTGGCCATCACGTTGGTGATCTTCGCCCGCATCATCCCGAAGTTCCTCGACGTCGAGTACCGCGACGTCTGGGAGATCCTGGCCGAGACCGACATCGCCATGCTGGCCTCGATGACCCTCTTCTGGTGCTTCACCATGTGGTGCTACGCGGGGGTCATGGTCAACGCCCTCCCGGGCCTCACGCGGTCGCAGGCGATCGTCACCAACTTCTCGGGGAGCGCGCTCGCCAACGTCGTGCCCTTCGGTGGGGCGGCGGGCATCGGCGCCACCTACGCCCAGAACGTCTCGTGGGGCTTCGACTTCGGGGCGGTCACGTTGTCGATCATCGTCTCGGGGGTGTGGAACGTCTTCGCCAAGCTCGGCATGCCGATCGTGGTCCTCGCGCTCCTCGGCGTCCTCGGCCACGCCACCAAGGGGCTCGGGTTCGCCGCGATGGTCGGCTTCGGCGCCCTCCTCGCAGCGATCGTGGCCTTCACGTTGATCTTCCGCAGCGACCGCCTCGCCACCGCGGTGGGCAGCGGCGCGGAGCGCACCGTCAACGGGCTGCGGCGGATCATCCGACGGCCACCGCGCGCCGGGCTCACCGATCGGGTGCTCGAGTTCCGCCACCAGACGCTCGGCCTCGTCCGCCGGCACTGGCGCTCGCTCACCGTGTGGATGGTGCTCTACAAGGTGAGCCAGGGCGTGCTCTCGCTCATGGCTGCCCGGGCCGTCGGCGTCGAGATCGGCTGGCTCGAGATCTTCGCCGTGTACACCTTCGGCGAGCTGCTCTCCACCATCCCCCTCACTCCGGGCGGGGTCGGGTTCGTCGAAGCCGGATCGGCGGGTCTGCTCGTGTCCTTCGGTGCCCCGAACGACGCCGCCCTGGCCGCCGTGCTGCTCTACCGGGCGTTCACCTACCTCTTCGAGATCCCCCTCGGTGGCGTCGGCTGGATCACCTGGGCCACCCGCACGAGTTGGCGCAAGCCCGCCGGTTCGATGAGCGGGACCGACACCGACGACCCCATCGCCTCCCCCACGACCTGATCACGTCGAGCACCCGGCTCCGGCTCGGCACGGCTAGACAGGACCCATGGACATCGACCTCGCCCAAGCCGATCTGCTCCTCTCCACCACCCGTTCGGTGCGCAAGCGTCTCGACCTCGAGCGACCGGTCGAGCGCGAGGTCCTGCTGGAGTGCATCCGCCTGGCGGTGCAGGCGCCCACCGGCGGCAACTCCCAGACCTGGCGCTGGATGGTCGTCGACGACCCGGAGAAGATCGCTGCGCTCGGCGAGATCTACCAGCGCGCCGCTGCGGCCTACCTGCCCCTCTACCGCTCCAGCGAGCTCAACGAGCAGACGAGCCGGGTGCTCGACTCGGCGGACTACCTCGGCGAGGTCATGGGCACGATGCCGGCCCTGGTCATCCCGGTGTCCACCGGCCGGCTCACCACCGATGCCCCCGTCGCCGCCGCCGCCTACTACGGCTCGATCATCCCGGCGGTGTGGAGCTTCCAACTCGCGCTGCGGGCCCGGGGCCTGGGGAGTTGCTTCACCACCCTCCACCTGATGGAGGAGGCGCTCGCCAACGAGATCCTCGGCATGCCCGACGACGTCACCGGCGTCGCCCTCCTCCCGGTCGCCTACACCAAGGGCACCGACTTCAAGCCCGCCCGCCGCGGCCCCGTCGAGCGCATCACCTACTTCAACCAGTGGAAGTCCACCACCGACATCCCCCCGTCCACCTGACCCGCGCCCACCCCACCGAACATGCGTGGGACCGCGTCGCCCCGCACCACGCAGCCACGCACGAACGCAACCGCACCCGAACGTGCGTGGGACCGCGTCGCCCCGCGACGCGCAGCTACGCACGAACGGAAGCAGGCCAACCCGCCACCCCACCGAACATGCGTGGGACCGCGTCGCGCCACACCACGCAGCTACGCATGTTCGGGTTGGACGGCGGTGGCGGCGGCGGGGTGGGTCAGGCGAAGGTGGCGCGGAGGACGCTGTCGCCGGAGTGGGCGATGACGCCGTTGTCCGGCTGCAGGGAGACGTCGACGGCCTGGTAGTTGGCGACGATGTCGGCGGGCAGCGCGAAGGTGGCCGATCGGTTGTCGGGGAGCACACCGACGGCCAGCATCTGGCCGGTGTCGGGCTGAAGGAGCCACACCTCGTAGAACGAGCCGGTGGGCGGGGCCGGAAGCTGCGTGGTGGACACCGACATGACCTGATCGCCGGCGGCGTCGGTCATGGTGACGACGCCGCCGGCGTCGACCGCACCCTTGGCGACGAGCTCGGCCGAGACGGCGGGCGCCTCGACGGCATTGCGAGACTGCACGACCGCACCCGCCGAGAGCACGACGACCACGGCGGCTGCGGCGGCCGCCACCACGACGGTCAGGCGCCGGCGGGAGCCACGAGGCTGGGGCGGCGACGACGTCGTGTCGGCCGAGGGCGCGATCTCGAGGGGATGGACGGCGAGCGGCGGCGGCTCGGCGATGTCGTCGAGCCCGTCGGCCTCCACGGCGCGCAGCGCGCCGAGCCCGGCGGCGACCTCGACCAGTTCGGACTGGCAGTGCGGACACCGGCGGACGTGGCGCACGACCTCGCGCAGCGTCGCCAGATCCAGCTCGCCGCCGATCAGGGCCACGAGCTCGTCGCTGGGGTGCATCGCTGCCGGCTCCACGTTCTGGTTGCTCACTGACCTTCCTCCGGAACCAAGACCGCTGCCAGATGACGAAGTCCGCGAGAAGCTCTCGCCTTCACCGTTCCGATCGGCACGCCGAGGCGGCCGGCGATCTGCGATTGGGTGAGATCCCCGTAGTACGCCAGCACCAGCGTCTCACGTTGTTCAGCACTCAGCGTGTCGAGAGCGTCACGCACGAGCACGGCGTCGCCGAACCGATCGGCGAAGCGAGTGGTGGCGTTGTCGACGTCCACCGGTTCGGTCGGGAGCTCGACCCCCGGTTCGACCGGCGAGCGCGACTGACGGCGGAGATGATCGACGGCGCGACGGTGGGCGATGTTGAGCACCCACGGCTCGAGCCGACGGTTGGGATCGAAGCGCTCCCGGCTGCGCCAGACGTCGAGGAACACCTGTTGGAGGACATCCTCGGCCTCGTCGCGGGGCACGAAGCGACGCAGGTAGGACAGCACCATCGGGCTGAGCGCCTCGTAGCAGTCCTTGAGGGCACGGGGATCGGTCGCCAAACGCCAGCCCAACTGGCTGGAGCCGCTGAGCGGCGCACCTTCGGGTCCGGGCAGGGGTGTCATCGCACATGGTCCTTCGTCGGCAACCACGAGATCGGTTGCATCCGACAATCGTCGCCGACCTGCAACCGCGGACGTCGGGTCGGGCGAATACACCGATGAGAGGCGCGAGCCCGGCCGCACGCACGACCACGACACATCTCGCGTCGAAGTCGGGGCCAGCGGCACGGCCCGGCACCTCTCGGGCCAGCCCAGCCCCACGGTCGGACCGATCGGTCCTCGAACCCTGGAGTAGCTCGGCCATGATGAAACGACTCTTCACCGCCCTGGCCGCG
>JBBSTY010000149.1:0-9591 GCA_038235385.1 Acidimicrobiales bacterium
GCGGAGTCGCCGTCGTCGTGGTGGTCACGCCGGTGGTCGTGGTGGTGCTGGGCGGCGGCGGCGGGATGGCGCCGGCGACGAAGGTGAGCGCGGAGGACGTGCGGTCGGTGGGAAGCCCGACCGTCGTGTTGATGTTCGCCTCGATGATCGGGGTCAGCGCCGGGTTGCCGGCCGGGCCGGCGACACACGTGGCGGCCGGGGCGTTGAACGGAGCGGCGTCGAGCGCCAGGTTGGTGAAGATCTCCGAGTCGGCGCCGAGGCCCGTGGCCGTGACGCTGTAGCTCACCGGCACGTTGCTGATGGTGCAGATCTGGTCGAGGGTCACCGGCGGCGCATCGGGAGCGGTCGAGAGCGACTGGATGGTGATCACCACGTTCATGGTGAGGCCCAGGGTGCCATCGCCGGTGGCGGGGTCGACGTTGCCGGTGACGTCGGTGGTGCCCACGAACTCGGTGGTGAGGTCGATGGTGCCGACCACCGGGCTGGTGACCTCCTGCTGCGAGGCAACCGCCGACGACTGGAACTCACCGGTGAAGTCGCCCGTCGCATCGTCCCAGGTGCCGGTGATGCCGGTGGACGCCGGGAGCGTGTAGACGGTCTCGTTGATGGTCACCGAACCTTCGTCGAGTCGGTACTCCACGATCTGGGAGGCGGCGCCCGCCGGTCCCATCACGCCGAAGACGAGTGCCGCTGCTGCGGCGACTCCTGTGACCTTTGCCGCCGTGCGGCCGCGAGTGCTCATCGGGTTCTCCTCCCAAGTACCGAGATGGTACGACTGGAGTCGACATCGTATCGCAAACCAGCTCAGGGAACCGAAACCCTGCCTGCGACCGGCCGGATCGGGCCCCGCCCGGTCGGGCGTCGTCAGTCGGCGGCCGCCACGCCCGCCGGGCCCGAGACGCCGGTGCCGCCGATGCCGCAGTAGCCGTTGGGGTTCTTGGCCAGGTACTGCTGGTGGTAGTCCTCGGCGTAGAAGAAGGGGCCGGCTTCGCGGATCTCGGTGGTGATGTCGCCGTAGCCGCTGGCGCGCAGCACCTCCTGGTAGCGGTCACGCGAGGCCTCGGCGGCGGCGAGCTGCTCGGGGGTCGAGGCGTAGACGGCCGAGCGGTACTGGGTGCCACGGTCGTTGCCCTGGCGCATGCCCTGGGTGGGGTCGTGGCCCTCCCAGAAGGCGCGCAGCAGCTCGTCGAACGACACGACCTCGGGATCGAAGACCACCAGCACGGCCTCGGTGTGGCCGGTGCGGCCCGAGCAGACCTCCTCGTAGGAGGGGTTCGGGGTGAACCCCCCGGCGTAGCCGACCGCCGTGGTGTACACGCCGTCGATGTTCCAGAACAGCTTCTCGGCGCCCCAGAAGCACCCGAGCCCGACCACCACCGACTCGGTTCCCTCGGGGAAGGGCCCGGTGAGCGGATGGAAGTTCACGAAGTGCTGATCGGGGACCGCCACGGCGGTGGACCGGCCGGGCAGCGCGTCGTCGGCGGTGGGGATCTGCTTCTTCGACGTTCCGAACAACATGGGCAGCTTCCTTCCGATGGGACCCGCTCCCGGGTCGACCACTCACCTCAACGCATCCTCGCGCCCGTTCGTTCCCTCGGCGGGCGCACCGATCGGACCACCGTGGGACCCACCGCGTTCACGGCGTCGGTCGCCCGACGGTCGCGATCGTGTCGGTTCTCGGCGCCTGAGGTCAGTTCAACCCGTCGCGGACGATCGAGGCGACGAGGCGGAGCATGAGGATGCCGGAGGCCACGAGGCAGATGCTGCCGATGACCTGGATGAGCTCCACGCCCTCGGCCAGCGTCGGTCCCTGGTCGGTGCCGAGCATGATCACCGACATCAGCCCGAGCATGGTGCTCACGAACCCGAGCACGATGCGGTTGACCAGCTTGGTCACGACGTCCACATCGGTCTGGTTGGAGAAGAGCGAGACGCGCGTGCTCAGGTTGCCCCGCTCGAGCAGTTCGCCGATGCGGTCCGCTCGGCGGGGCAGTTGGCGGAGGGTGGGGAGCTGCTTGATGAGCTCGTCCCGAGCGATGTCCTCCATCGTGCCGCCGGCCTCGTCGACCTTGGCGGTCACCCACTCGGCGCCGATCCCCTGGACGTGCTCGGAGAGCCGGTAGCCGGGGGCCAGGCTGGTGAGGGTCCCTTCGAGGATCAGCAACGCCCGGGAGAAGGTGGTGAGCTCGGCCGGCACCTGGATGCCGAACGTGGTGAGCAGCTGCATCAGGTCGGCGATGGCGGCCGCCCCCACGCCGCCGCCCGAGGAGATGTGGGCGGCCATGAAGCGCGAGAGCGCCCGTTCGAGCGCATCGGGATCGACGTCGATGTCGATCACGGTGATCTCCGAGACGGCCTGGCGCAGCATCGCCGCGTCGCCGACGCTGACCGCCATCATCATCTGCTGCAGCGACGATTGCATCAGCGGGTCGAGCCGGCCGGTGGCCCCGAAGTCGATCATCCCGAGCGAGCCGTCCTCGAGCACCATCAGGTTGCCGGGATGCAGATCGGCGTGGAAGAAGCCGTCGGTCATCATCTGGGTGAGCACCGCCCGCAGCAGGGCGTCGGCCAACTCGGCGCGATCGATGCCCGCGGCGTCGATCTCGTCGAACTGCTCGATGCCCACGCCCACGAGGCGCTCCTGCACCAAGAGCCGGGCGGTGGAGAAGTCGTCGTAGATCCGCGGCACCCGGATCAGTCGCTGGTCGGCCATGTTGGCGGCGATGACGGCGGTGTTGCGCGCCTCGATGCGGAAGTCGAGCTCCTCGTCGAGGCTGCGGGTGAACTCCGAGGCCAGCTCGTAGACGCGGTACTCGGCACCCACCGGGGTGTTGTTCTCGGCGGTCTGCGCGAGCCGGAGGAGCACCTTGGTGTCGCGCGCGACGAGATCCGCCACCCGTGGGCGCTGCGCCTTGACGATCACCTGCTCGCCGGTGTGGAGGGTCGCCGTGTACACCTGACCGATCGAGGCGGCGGCGAGCGGCTCCCACTCGAAGCTGGCGAAGACGTCGTCGACGCTGCGGCCGAGCTCCTCCTCGATGAGCGCCCGCATCGCGTCGGGCGGCTCGGGACTGACCTGGCTCTGCAGGCGCGACAACGTCTCGATGACGTTCGGCGGCAGCACGTCCGAGCGGGTCGACGCCACCTGGCCGAGCTTGACGAACATGCCCCCGCACTCCTCGAGCGTGCGGCGCAGCCGGACGTCGGTGGGCATGCCGGCGATGGTCTCGCGCTTGCGGCGACGTGACCGCAGCCCGATCGCCGGCGCGAACCCGTTGGCCGAGATGATCGCCAGGATCTCCCGCGAGCGGCGCACCTCGTCGATCCGCTCCCGCGCATCACGGATGGGGCGCGGCACCACGAACAGGCCGGCCTTGGCGCCCTTGGCCAGGGTTCCCGGCCGGGCGAGGAGGTCGGCACCCACGGCCGCGAGCATCGTGCAGATGAACGACAGCGCGAGCGTGGAGCGCACGAAGCCGTCCGCGTCGACGTCGCCGCCGACCACGGCGAGCGCGATGCCACCCCCGAGCCCGATCCCGATGAGCACCGAGGTCCCCGTGGCCAGCCACGACCGGCGGACGCCGAGGAGCCGGGTGGCGACGAACGTGACGAGGAGGAGCCCGGGGACCAGGACGAGGATCCGGATGATGGCGTCGAAGGTGGATCGCATGGCGGGATCTGTCAGCCCATCGTCTCGGCGGCGGCCAGGAGCTCGTCGCGGTGGTCGGGGTGCGCGATCGAGGCGAGCGCCCGGGCACGTTCGCGCACCGTCTTGGCCCGGAGCTCGGCGACGCCGTACTCGGTGATCACGACGTCGAGCTGGTGGCGCGGCGTGGTGATGATGGTGCCTTCCGGGTGCGCGGCCACCAGGCGCGAGATCGCCGGACCCCCGCCGGGGCTCACGGTGGACGAGAGGCAGATCAACGACCGGTCCTCGAGCTCGATCCCCGACGGCGCGGTGAAGTCCTCGTGGCCGCCGATGCCCGAGAACTGGCGGCCCGCCACCGTGTCGGCCACGACCTGACCGGCGAGGTCGATGCTGACGGCGCCGACGATCATCACCATCTGGTTGTTCCGGGCGATGATCTCGGACGAGTTCACGTACTCGACGGGCAGGAACCGGACCGATTCCTCGCCGTCGAGCCACTCGTACAGCTCGGGGACACCGGCGGCGAAGGTGGTGATCGAGTAGCCCTCGTAGATGCCCTTGTGGGTGTTGGTCACCTTGCCGGCCTGGTGGAGGCGCATGAGGCCGGTGGTGAACATCTCCGAGTGGATGCCGTACTCGCCGCCATCGCTCTTGGCCAGCAACGTGGCCACCGCGTTCGGGATGGCACCGATGCCGGTCTGCAGGGTGATCCCGTCTCGGATGAAGCCGGCGGCCAACCGGGCGATCTCCTGCTCGACCTCGGTGGTGGGCGCGTCGGCCAGCACGACCGGGTCGCGGTCGCTGGTGACGAGCACGTCGATCTCGTCGAGGTGGAGGCGGTGGAGGTGATCGGGTCCGATGCCGAAGGTGCGCGGGAACTTCGGGTTGGCCTCCACGATCAGGATCCGATCGGGATCGGCGCCGCACCGGTGCAGCTCGCCGACGGTGGCGCCGGCGTGGACCGAGAGGCTCAGGTAGCCGTCGGCATCGGGCGGCGTCGCGACGGTGGCCATCACCCGCGGCGCGATGGCCTCCACGATCGGACCGAACCGGCGGAAGTCGGCCGGGACGAACTCGACCCGGGCACCGGCATCGACCAGGAACCGCTCGGCGGGTCCGTAGAAGCCGCTGAGGTAGCGCACGTTCGGGTTGAGGAAGACCTCGAACAGATCGACCAGCAGCGCCCCGAAGACGCTGAGCTGCTCCCAGTCGTCTCGTTGGCCGAGCGCGTGCAGGAACCCCCCCGGGTTGACCGGGACCGAGGGGCACCGCCAGCGAGTCGGTGGGTCGGAGCAGCGCGGCTGCGTCCCTGAGGGTGAGCTCTTGGGGCATCGGCACACCCTACGCGGCGGGTATCGCAGCAGCGGCGGCGGCGACGACGACTCCGGGGACGCAACAAGACGAACCCACCGGGGTGGTGGTCGTTGGCCTAGGGTGCGGAGCGGGGAGATCGATCGTGGGGACGATGACCGCAGATCCGACGGTACGCGCACGGGGGGCACGTCTGACGCGGGATCAGCGCCGCACCCACTTCCTCGACATGGCCGCCGAGATCGTCACCGAGACGGGGGCGGACTCGCTCACCATGGAGGGCGTCGCGACTCGCGCCGGGGTGAGCAAGGCGTTGGGGTACCGCTACTTCACCAACCGACACGACCTGCTGCTCGCCCTGTTCGACCGCGAGATGGCGGTGCTCGACGAACGCATCGGCGCGGCGGTCGATCACGCCGGCAGCTTCGAGGACGGCCTCCGTTCGATCGTGCGCGCCTGGGTCGACCTCATCCACGAGCGCGGGGTGCTGCTCGGCTCGCTCCAGCAGTCCACCCGCATCGAGGGGCCGGTCGAGCAGCGTCGCGCCGACCGCCAGAGGCGGCTCGACGCCTTCTTCGCCGACCTCATCACCGGTGCGTACGACCTCCCACTCGATGACGCCATGCTCGTGGCCGCCACGCTCGTGTCGGGCTCGGAGGGCGCCATGCGCATCTGGCTGGCCAACGGCTGGTCCCGGGACCGCATCGCCGAGCGCTACGTCCGCCTCTCGCTCGGCGCCATCGAGGCGCTCGCCCGCGAGCCGGCCTGTCGCCCGTCGCGCCCTGACGACCCTGCGGAGCGGAACCACCGAGCCCGCCCTGTGGTGACGCCCGGGATCGGCGACTCCTCACCGGGGATCCGAGCCGGCGACCGCGCGACGATGGGCGGGTGACCGCACCGACCCCGCCGCACCTCGAGCGGTACGAGACCGACGTCGTGCTCAGCGACGGCGGCACGGTGCACGTCCGTCCGATCCTCGCCGACGATGCCGACCTGCTCGTCGCGTTCTTCGAGAGCCTGTCGCGCGAGACGGTGTACTACCGGTTCTTCTCGCCGAAGCGCTCGCTGTCGGCCAAGGAGGTCGAGCACTTCACCGTGGTCGACTACGTCGATCGGTTCGCGCTCGTGGCGCTGCTCGACCACGCCATGGTGGGGGTGGCGCGCTACGACCGCCTCCCGGCCGGCGACGTGGCCGAGGTCGCCTTCGTCGTGCGCGACGACCAACAGGGGCGCGGCCTCGGGAGCGTGCTGCTCGAGCACCTGGCCCAGGCCGGCCACGACTCGTCGATCGCCCAGTTCACGGCCAGCGTCCTGCCCGACAACGTCCGCATGCTGCGGGTGTTCCGCGACGCGGGGTGGAAGGTCACCCGGCGCTTCGAGGACGGCGTGATCGAGGTCGACTTCCCGATCGCGCACACCGCCGACACCCTCGCGGTGATGGACGCTCGGGAACGATGGGCCGAGGCCCGCTCGATCGAACGGGTGCTGGTACCCGACTCCGTGGCCGTGATCGGTGCCAGCGACCGTCCCGGCACCGTCGGTCGGGCGGTGTTCACCAACATCACCGAGGGGGGCTTCACCGGCGCCATCCACCCGGTCAACATCGACGCCGACACCGTCGCCGGCCGACGCGCCTACCGCCACATCGCCGACATCGAGGGCAGCGTCGATCTGGCGGTCATCGCCGTGCCGGCCGCATCGGTACCCGCGGTCGTCGCCGAGTGCGCCGCCAAGGACGTCAAGGGCGTGGTGATCCTGAGTGCCGGGTTCGGCGAGGTGAGCGCCGAAGGGAGCGCGCTCGAGGCCCAGGCGCTCGCCACCGCCCGCACCCACGGCATGCGCCTCGTCGGCCCGAACGGCATCGGCGTCCTCAACACCGCCATCGGCCTGAACGCCACGTTCATCCCGGGTCGCCCCCACCCCGGTCGGGTCGCGTTCCAGTCGCAGTCGGGTGGCCTCGGCACCGCGCTCATCGACTGGAGCAACCAGATCGAGCTCGGCATCTCGTCGTTCGTGTCGGTCGGCAACAAGGCCGACATCAGCGGCAACGACCTCCTGCAGTACTGGGAGCAGGACGACGGTACCGATGTGATCCTCATGTACCTGGAATCGTTCGGCAACCCGCGCAAGTTCGCCCGGATCGCCCGGCGCGTGAGCCACCGCAAGCCCATCGTGGCGGTGAAGTCCGGACGCTCGGCCGCGGGATCCCGCGCCGCCGACGCACACACCGCCGCGGCGGCGACCTCCGACGACATCGTGAGCGCGCTGTTCCTCCAGGCCGGGGTCACCCGCGTCAACACGCTCGAGGAGCTGCTCGACACCGCGCACGTCCTGGCCAGCCAGCCGCTCCCGGTGGGCAACCGCGTCGCCATCGTCGGCAACTCGGGCGGACCGGGCATCCTGGCGGCGGATGCCTGTGAGGGCGCCGGGCTGGAGGTGGCGTCGTTGTCCGAGCACACCCTCGACCGCCTCCGAGCGACGCTCGGCCCCCATGCGGCGCTCACCAACCCCATCGACATGGTGGCGTCGGCCACGGCGGAGCAGGACGAGGCCGTGCTGCGTCTCGTGCTCGAGGATGCCCGGGTCGATTCGGTGATCGTGATCTACACGCCGCCGATGGTCACGGCGCCCGAGCCGGTGGCCGAGGCGGTGGCCCGGGCCGCCGCCGGCTCGGACAAGGCGATCGTGGCGAACTTCCTCGCGTCGAGGCGATCCCCGTCCCCGCTGCGCGGCGGCGACGGGAGGCGCCGCATCCCGTCCTTCCCGTCACCCGAGCCGGCGGCCATCGCCCTCGGACGGCTCACCCAGTACGCCGCCTGGCGCCGCCGCGACCCGGGCGACGTGCCGACGTTCGCCGACGTCGACCGTGATCGGGCACGCGCCATCGTCGACGCCGCGCTCGCCGATCGTGACGATGCGTCGCCCGAGCCGACCGATCCGAACCCGAACCCGAACCCGGCCGCGGCACCGCCCGCTCCCCCGGCACAGACCCCGACCCCGACGGTGGCGCTGACCCGGGCCCGGGCCGACCGCTCGGGTTCGGTGCCCGATGCGGTCGTGCTCGACCCCCGGTCGACCACCGATCTCCTGGCGATCTACGGCATCGCCATCGCGCCCGACGGCCCCCTCCGGGCGGGCGAACGGTCCGGGGTCGACGCCGTCGTCGGCGTGGTGCAGGACCCGGCGTTCGGCCCTCTGGTGATGTTGGGCATCGGCGATGTCCCCACCGAGCTCGTCGCCGACCGGGCGTTTCGCATCCTGCCCCTCACCGACCGCGACGCGTCCGAGCTCGTCCGGGCGCTGCACGGCTCGCCCCTGCTGTTCGGCTACCGCGGGGACCCGCCGACCCGCACCGACCTCCTGGAGGATCTGCTCCTGCGGGTGGCGGCGCTGGCGGACGACCTTCCCGAGGTCGCCGAGCTCGACATCAACCCGGTGCAGATCTCGGCGTCCGGCGTCCGTGCCTCGGTGGCATCCATCCGCCTCCGCCCGGTGACGCCGGGACGGCCGATGCTCGTGCGATCGCTCGACTGAGCTGACCACCGGCGGCCTCGCCCGCGACCGAGCGCCGCATCACGGGCGGATCAGCTCGGGCGCGTGCCGTCCGGGAAGGAGTAGTGCTGGCGCTCGAGGATCTCCTCGAGGTCCGGTTCGGGCTGCTCGTCGACATCGGCGACGACGGCCGGCCGCTCGGGTTGCTCGTCGGCGAAGTAGCTGACCGGGCGAGCGTCGGGCACCTCGTCGGTCATCTCGCCGGTGAGCTCGGACCAGTGCGACGGGTCGGCATCCTTCGCGTCGGGCTCGACGTGCATGGCGCCTTCCTCGGCGCCGTCCTCGTCGCCGTCCTCGTCGACGACCTCGGTGGTCTCGAGATCCTCGCCGTCCCAGGCATCGAACGGGCTGTCCTTGACCATGTCGTCCTCCCTCGGACCGTTCCCTCAGCGTAGGTCTGGCGCAGCGACGCGGGAAGGGGTTGACAGCGGCGACGAACGCCTGTTCGATGGTCCGACGACGACCCGAGGAGGCCCCATGGGCACCATGGCGATACCCGACCAGACCGGACACACCGCGATCGAGTGGCGAACCGACGATCACGAGTCCTGCCAGCGGGCCGAGCACGTGTTCGCCGAGCTCCTCGACCAGCGACTCGTGCCGTTCGCCCGTCAGCCGAGCAGCGACGACTTCTCCCTCACGCGCGCCTTCGATCCCCAGATCGACGAGATCATGTGGGTCCGGCCGCTGCAGGGCGGTTGACCATCGTCGGCGTCGGCGTCGGCGTCGGCCTCGGCCTCGGCCGACCGCTCCGCCACGTGCGCGCCGACACCGGCACCCGGTTCGGCCTCGGCGCGCCGCCGGCGACGGCGGCGGAGGTTCGCGCCGGTCACCTCCTCGATTCGCTGCTGCACCCGAGCGAGCGCGACCAACGGGCTCGGACGGGCTCGTTCTGGGTCCACACCGAGACCGGCTGGTTCCGGTTCGGCACGCTCTACGACATCCGCTACCGGGCGACGCGCTGGCCATGGGTGGAACGGTCGATCTGCGTCGTGACCGAAGGGTTCGAGGATCGGCCCCTCGCCGATCTCTGGGCCGAGCTCATCGTCACCGCTCGGGCCGACCCGTCCGCGCTCACC
>JBBSTY010000150.1:0-9567 GCA_038235385.1 Acidimicrobiales bacterium
CTGGCGACCGCCTCGCCGCCCTCGGCGACCCCCCGCGCGGCGGGCTCCACGGCCGATGCGCGGTCGCGGTCGCCCGCGACGATCCGGGCGCCGTGGCGGGCCAACAGGAGCGAGGTGGCCCGGCCGTTGCCGATCGTGTCGCCGGCGGTCTGTCCGGCGCCGACCACCATCGCCACCTTGCCCGCGACGCGGGAGCCGCGGTCGGTGGCACCGGCGGTGGTGGTGGTGGTGGTGGTGGCGCTGCCGTCGTTGCCGCTCATGTCGGGAACCCCGGGACGCCCTCGTCGCGTTGCACGCCGAAGGAGTTGAGGGCCATGGACACCAGCACGTACTGGCCGATGGCGAACACCAGGTCCATGACCTGCTCGGTGTCCCACCGGGCGGTGAGCTCGGTCCACGTGGTGTTCGCGAGGGTGTGGTCGGCGACGAGCTCGTCGGCGGCGCGCACGATGGTGGCGTCGGCGGCCGACCACCCGTCGAGCGACTCGGTGGCCAGGCGGTCGATCTCGCCGTCGGTGATGCCGGCTCGCTGACCGATGATCGTGTGCTGGCCGAACTCGTACTCGCTGCCGCACCGCCACCCGACCCGCAGGATGGCGAGCTCGCGCTCGCGGACCGGCAGGGTCGACTTGTTGAGCACGTGGTTGGCGAACACCAGCCACCGCTTCAGCAGCTTCGGGTGGTGCGCCAGGGTGGCGAAGATGTTCAGGCCGCCGAGGCCCTCGACCAACGCCTCGGTCTCGGCGTCGCGGTCCTCGGCGGTGGTCGGGGAGATGCGTGGTTCGGTCATGCGGTCCTCCGGGTCATCGGTCGTCAGCTGGTGTCGCCGTGGGAGCCCGTCAGCCGTCAGCCGTCAGCCGTCAGCCGTCGGTCGAGGGGGGTGGGTCGAGGGTGAGGCGGCCGTCGGAGCGGTCGGCGACGAGCTCCTGGACCGACGAGCGGGGGGCGAAGACGAAGCCGGTGTCGAGCTCGTCGAAGATGCGTTGGGCGTCGAAGCGCGACGGGATCGACACCGACGACTTCGTGCACCCGCCCTCGAACTGGTACCACTCGGTGTCGGTGACGGTGCGATCACCCGGATCGGTGGTGTCGTAGCCGACCACCTGGTAGCGACCCTGCTGGTCGGGGTACGAGCGGGGCGTGGCCGCCGCGTCGGGCGTGCAGGTCTCGGTGAGGGTGATCGTCCACACCGCACCGGCGAGGTCGCCGGTGCCGAGCTGCACGGTGGTGCCCTCGGAGGTGAAGTCCTCCTCGTTGACGATCCAGCCCTGGGCGCCTTCGGTGAGGCACGGGATCAGCTGCGCGCTCGGGACCGACTGCGCGAGCAGCACGAGCGAGCTCGACTCCTGGCACTTGGTGTCGGCGAGGGTGACCACGCGGTCGTTGCGGATGCTGCCGAGACCGACGAGGTAGGTGCCGAACCCGACGATGGCGACGACCGCCACGACGATGAGCGCCGTGCGCTTCATGGCAGCAGCCCGATCGCCTGGAGGTTCGAGATGAAGAGGAACGCGAGGGCCAGCCCACCGACGAGCACCCCGAGGGCCAGACCGATGCGCCGGGCGCTCCATCGTTGGATGCTGATCGGCTCGCGGTCGGGCGCCAGCGCCGTGAACGCGCCGATGAGGTCGCGTCCGTCCTCGTTCATCTTCTGGCGGAGCTGGGACGGCACGGTGATCCCGTGGGTGGCGGCGAACCCCTCGGCGATGTCGTCGGGGCTGAACTGGAGCAGCGCCCGTTGGTACACGAGGTCGGGATCGGTGCGGACGGCGAGGACCAGCATCATGTTGGCCAGGTCGATCGCCTGGCGCCACGGCGTGGGCCGCACCTGGGAGAACCCCACGTCGATCACCGCCACGTGGGTGCCGTTCGTCATGAGGTTGGCCGGCTTCACGTCGCGGTGGGCGAGACCTGTGTCCCACATGCGCCGGACGATGCCGAGCGCGTCGTCGATGAGCGCCACGTCGAGGGTGGCGTCGCCGATCTCGCCGTAGCCGTCGAGGAAGTCGGTGACGAGCAGGTACTCGGCCTCGGGCGTGATCTCCACGACGCCGTAGGTCTTGGGGACCCGGATGCCGGCAGCGGCGAACCGCAGACCGAGGTAGTCCTCCTGCTGCACGAGACGGCGCACCGTCTGGAACTTGGATTCGTCCTCGAGCCGGCCGTAGGCGAGCGTGCGCATCAGCTTGTACTGACGATCCGAACGCAGGTGGCTGCGGGCCAGGAGCTTGGCGAAGAGCGCGCCCGACGGTGCGCCGGTGACGGGATCGGCGAGGGTGAGCCGGATCGGGGTGGAGCCGGCCGAGCCCTCGCCGCCGATCGGCTTGGCGTCGAGCACCACCACGCCGAGCTGCGACTCGACGGCGGCCCGGATGGCGTCGCCGCGCTCGCCGCTGATGTCGAGGTGGGCGGAGTTCCCGCCGCGCGTGGTTCCGATCGGGAACGCGTTCTCCGGGGTGAACCACCGGAACAGCAGCAACGGGATGGCGGCCCCGAGGGTGACGGCGATGATGACGTCGGTGGGGTGTGCCTGGGCGATCACGACCTCGAGGAGACCGTAGAGGGCGAGGAACACAGCGGAGCCGATGGCGAGCAGGCGCCGCCACCGTCCGGGGGGGACGACGCAGCAGTAGACGCTGACGAGCACCGAGGCGGCCATGGCGACGGTGGCGATCGGCATCGACGACCCCTCCCACCGACCGAGGATGGCCACGCCCACCGGGCGCGGCCGCTCGATGAGCCGGGACGACAACCCCACCACGACGGTGGTGACGAGCAGCGCGACGAGCAGGACCAGCACGTGGCGCCAGCGCTTGCTGAGGACGCAGACGACGATGGTGCCCCATCCGACGATGGGGACGAACCAGCCATCGAGCAGGTTGCTCACGTTGGCGAGCAGGTCGTCGATCGACGCGATCCGGTGGCTGGCGATCGACGCCACCAACTCGTTCTCGGCGATGCCGATGGTGCGGGCGGTGGATGTGTTGGCGCACAGGACGATCCAGGCGAAGGTGATGAAGCCGGCGACCCCCAGCCAGGTGAGCGTCGATCGGTCGAGGTGCTTGGGCAGCGCCGGCGGTTCGCCCGAGGGTCGGCGACGCAGACCGCTCGCCAGCGCGGCGTCGATGGTGGCCGACGGCGAGCTCGATCCGATCGGTCCAGAACCGCCGGCGATCGTTGCCGGATCGGTGGTCGTCGCCGGATCGGTTGTCGTTGCGGGATCGGTGGTCGTCACCGGATCGGTGGTCGGAGCGGCGCTCGAGCGTGGTGGGTCGGTGTCGGTCATCGGGCCGCCTCGCCACGGTCGGGGAGCGCTCGGCCCACCAGGTTGAGCGTGCCGCCGATCGTCGTGCCCATGGCGGCGCCGCCGAGGATGTCGTGGGGGAGGTGGGCGCCGAAGAACATCCGCCCGGTGGACACGGCGGCGACCAGCGCCACCGGCACCCACTGCCACGCGAGAGGGAGCCGCGACGCGATGACGGCGCCCATGGCGGCGGCCTCGGCGGCGTGGCCGGAGGGGTAGCCGTAGCCGGTGGCGTCCTCGCGTCGATTGATCTCGGCGAAGACGTCGCCCGGTCGGCCTCGACCCACCCGCTTCTTCACGACCTTGGCCGCGAGGTAGGCGGCCAGCCCGGCGGTGCCCACCGAGGCGGCGAACCAGCGATCACCGGTGAGCCGATCGATGGCGATGGTGACCACCGGGATGGCGGCGAAGCTCCCGAACTGCATCACCGGCCAGAGGGCGCGCCCGCCCTCGGGAAGGCGGTTCACCGCGTTGAAGGTCGGTTCCTCCCAGGCGGGGATCTCGTCGCCGGCCGCCTCGTGCCAGGTGACGGCCACGACCGCCGAGCCGGCGGCGATGCCGGCCAGATCGACCCAGGCGCTGCCACGGGTGGGCAGCGGTGTGCCCGGGCGGCGGCCGGGCAGGCGCGGACGGGAGCGTCCGCTCCTGGTCGCATCCCCGCATCGCAGCACGGCGGCAGTGTAGGACGGGCGACGGATCCGCCTCCGGATCATGGCGCTGACGGCCGGGTCGGTTCGCATCGGGAACGCACCGAGGTGGACGATCGGCTCGGGGGTCGGCGGCGACCAGGGCCGGTGCCGCGCGGCGCGGGTTCGCCACCGGCGATCAGACCTTCATGACGCAACGCTCGCGACCGCCGGCGACGACGACGGCGAGGCGTGAGTCCGTGTGTCGGACCGGCACGTACACGCCGGTCACCGACGCGCCGGATCTGCTGTCCCACTCGACCGAGATGCGATGCGCGGCAGCACGGACGGTGGTGCCGACCGCAGCCGGTACGCCCGCCGGACGAATCGCGCCGATCTCCAGGAGGCACACGCCGACCACGGTTCCGAGGTCGGTCACGTGCGGCCGGACCCCGTCGGGCAGACGAGACGCTGCTTCGTCGGGATCGACCACGGCGTTGACGAGCAGTCGATGCCGGATGGTCCCCCGGATCGCCGGGGCGAGCGTTCCGCGTTCGTTCACGATCAATACGCTATCATCCGTTCACTTACTAGACGCAAGCAACGTTGGAGGATCCCGATGGGCGACGAGTACCGGCTCGACGAGCTCGCACGCCAGGCCGATGTCGCGTCGACGACGGTGCGGCTGTACCAGACGAAGGGCCTGCTGGCGCCGCCCCGACTCGAGGGTCGCACCGGTTGGTACGACGACTCCCACGTCAGCCGGCTGCGCCTGATCGCCCGGCTCCAGAGCGACGGGCACTCCTTGGCCGGCATCGCCGATCTCCTCGAGCAGTGGGAGAAGGGCCGGAGCCTCGACGCCGTCGTGGGCATCGAGGTGGAGCTCGACGCGCTCCTGGGCGAGGCGCACGCCGTCGTCCTCGACCCCGCCGAGCTGCTCGGGCGGTTCCCCGACGGCTCGATGACCGCTGATCTGATGCAACGAGCCGCAACGCTCGAGCTGGTGCAGCTCGCCGAGGACGGCGCGGTCCGCGTCGCCGACAGCCGGTTCCTCGAAGCCGGATCGGCGCTGGCGCACCTCGGCGTCCCCCTCGACGTCGTCCTCGACGAATGGGAGGCCCTCGTGGCCCACACCGACGACATCGCCAACCGGTTCCTCACCGTGTTCGAGCAGCACCTCGCACCAACGGACTGGCGAGACGACCTCGACGCCGACCGGGCTCGCGAGCTCGCCGCCGCCCTGGCCCAGCTCCAGACCACCGCCCGGCAGGTGCTCGTCGCCTCGCTCGACGCCAGCATCGCCCGCCTGGGCCGGGAACGTCTCGGCGAGCTGATCGAACCATGATGACCGCAGCCCCGATCCACCGACGTCTGACGTCGTGCGTGTCGATGCTCGACCGAGAACGGGACGGCTGTTCTTCGCCGTGTGGGGACCGGTCTGGCTCCTGACGATCGTCGGAGGCGGCGCTTGTGGCCTGGTGTGCGCCGGGTACCTCTCGCTCGTCGCCTTCTTCTTGACGATCCCCGTCGGCATGTACCTGGGTGCGATGCTCGGACTTCCCCTCGGCTTGGTCATCGCAATCGTGGTGACGCGCTGGGCGACACCGCCGAGCGACCCCGTGCGCCTCACGAGGCGGCTCGAGGCGGCCGGCATCGCCATCGGCGTCGTGGTCACCGCCTCGATCAACCTGTACCTGGCGGCCGTAGGATCGTCGTTCGGCGATGTCGACGACCGGGTGCTCCTCGGACTCGCCGTGATCGTCAACGGTCTGGTGGCCGTCCTCGCCGTGGCCGTCGTCGGTCGAGCGTGCGGCCACGTCCTTGCTGCCCGTCACCTGGAGCGGTTCGACCTGACGGCACCGGCCCGATGCTCGCTTCTTCCTCCCTGGAGCGACGCCGCCCGCTCGTGATCCACCCGAGGGTCGTTGCTGGCCGGCCTCACATCTCAGCACCAGCGGGCCGAGGCGAGCCAGAACCGCTTCGACACCCGAACCGCTCGGGGATGACCGGCGCGTTGCGTGGTCGGTGCGGCGGGGGATCTGTTCCGCGGACGGCCTCATCCGGTGCCGCTCCGCAGCCCGCTCGCCACGGTGTGTGAAACAGCAGGAAAAGCTCCGAAACCTCTTGCCGTTCTGAGTTCTGAGGCCTACGATCGAACACATGTACCCCACCCTTGCGGAGATCGATGATGGGCTCCGATCCGTCATGGACGATCTCGATCCCGGGGTGCTGCACGGCTCCGCGTCCACCACGGCCTACGAGCTCTTCTCGAAGATCGAGAAGATGGCGGCCACCGGGCGGATGTTGATGGGCAAGCGGGTGGCGGAGACCAACGCCTGGAGGGCGTCGGGCAAGCCCTCGGCCGAGGCGTTCCTGGCGTCGATCGCGGGCTGCTCGCTCACCGAGGCTCACCGGCTGCTGGGCACCGCCAAGAAGCTGGGCCGGCTGCCCACCACCGAGAAGGCTGCTCGGCGAGGGGAGCTCTCCACGGGCCAGGCCGGCGACATCGCCGACGCGGCATCGGTCGATCCCACCGCCGAGCAGTCGCTGTTGGACCTGTCGAAGACGGGCTCCTCGTCGGAGCTGCGCGAGGAGGCGCGCCGGCGCCGCAACGCGGCGACCGAGAACGATCAACGGCGCCACACCCGGATCCACAACAACCGGGCCATGCGCACCTGGACCGACGACGAGGGCGCGGCCCGGTTGTCCTGGAGCCACCTGCCCGAGGCGGGCGCCGAGGTCGGCGCGATCCTCGCCGACTACATCGACGAGCAGTTCGACGACGCCCGCCGCGCCGGTCGCCGCGAGCGGCGCGAGGCCTACGCCGCCGACGCCTTCATCGAGGCCATGCGCGACGCCGCCGCCTATCGCCGGGGCGAGACCGTCGATGACGAGACCCTCGCCGACGACGAGGCCGCCGCCGACGCGACCGAGTCGAACGGAGCGACGAGGGCGGACCCGAGCGGAACCACCCGTTCGACGGGCCCGACCGATTCGACCGGTTCGACGGGCTCGGGGGCCGCAACCGACGTGCGTGCACGCGGCGTCGAGTCCGAGACCCACGCCGATGTGCCCTCGGCTCACCTGACGAGCGAGACCGACGCCGAACCGTCCGCCGAGCCGGCCAACGATGTCGATGTCGATGTCGCTCGAGCGGGTGCTGCTGATGCCGACGGTCGGGAGCGGCCCGCACCACGCTCCTGCGAGCCGCATCCGCCCTCGTCGCCCTCGCGATCTCCGTCCGGTGGCAACCGGGGAGGGCGTTCGACGCCACCACCACGCCGTCGACGACCGGCGCGCCGTCGAGGCGCCGACGCCAAGATCATCGTGGTCATCGACCACGCCGCGCTGCTCCGGGGCCACACCGAAGCGGGCGACACCTGCACCATCGCGGGCGTCGGCCCCGTCCCCGTCTCGTCGGTGCGGGCCCTGATGGACGACGCCTTCCTCGCCGCCGTCATCAAGGACGGCCACGACGTCAGCACCGTCGCCCACCTCGGACGACAGCCGAACACCTACCAGCAGACCGCCATGCAGGCCCAGGGCATCGAATGCTCCACGCTGGGCTGTCCGAACCGCGCCCGTCTCGAACGCGACCATCGCATCCCGTATCGCGTGTCGCGCCACACCACCCTCGCCGAGCTCGACTGGAGCTGCGAGCACTGCCACGACCGCAAGACCTACTCCGGCGACATGCTCGCCCCCGGCACCGGCAAGCGCCCCCTGCTCACCCGGGCCGAACAGATCCAGTGGAACCTCGACCACCCCGACAACCCGTGCGACGCCCCCCAGACCAGCTACCCCAACCGCCCCTCGTCCTCGCCGCCGAGATCCAGCCGTCCCGCGTCCACCACCCCGGCCACGGACGTCGCGCCGGCCACCCGACCGGCGCCCCATGCCCTCACCCTCGACCTCACGCGCTGAGCGTGGCCCTTCCGATCAGCTCCTGCCCGGGTTCGTCAGGTGTCCTCGCTGCTCCATTTCCTGCCCCAGATCGCAAACCTCCCGTTCGCCACCTGCGCTCAGAACGCTGCCCCATGGCGCTCGGCTCGTCCTTGATCAACCACCGCGCAGGTCGGGTGTGAGCAGGTCGGGCGTGAGCAGGTCGGGCGTCGCACGCGGGCGTACGCAGGTCGGCGTGCGCGTCCGGCGATCAACCCGACGGGTTCGCGGGACGCGACGGGCCTGATCGGCCTACGTCGGCGGTGGATCGTCGGTGTGGTGGTGGACGTGTGCCCGTTGGCCGTCGCGGTCGAAGATCATGATGAGCTCGGCCGGTTCGTCGATCGCGGAGACGGCGTGCGGGGTCATGGTCGCGAACTCTGCCGCCTCACCGGCCTCGACGACGACCTCTCGTTCGCCGAGCGAGAGCCGGACCCGGCCCTCGAGGACGAAGAACCAGTCGTGACCGGGGTGGACCTGCTGCGCCGGAGCTGGACCGGTCGGCTCCAGCCGGACCTTGATCGCCAGGGTGGTGCCGGTCGGGCGGCTCAGCATCCAGGTCGTGCGGTCGCCCGTGGTGCTCGGCGACGGGCGGATCACCACGTCCTCGTCGCCGTGGACGTCGAGGAGCGATTCGAGGTCGACGTTGAGTGCGGTCGCCAGCGGCAGGAGGATGTCGAGGCTGATGGTGCGCTTGCCGGTCTCGACCCGGCTGATGGTGGAGGCGCTGAGGTTGGTGCGCGCCGCCAGGTCGTCGAGCGACAGGCCCAGGGTGGTGCGCAGGCTGCGGAGCCGGGTGCGCACGACCTGCTCGATCTCGCTCGACGTCGACATGCCCCTCCGTCACGTCTTGCGAATGTTGCAAGACCCTTTGCATCAACCGGGTTGGATCCTATCGTCGATCGACATGGAGAACCACAC
Organism: Acidimicrobiales bacterium; assembly: GCA_038235385.1. Taxonomy (GTDB): domain Bacteria; phylum Actinomycetota; class Acidimicrobiia; order Acidimicrobiales; family Acidimicrobilacustridaceae; genus JBBSTY01. The sequence goes on from JBBSTY010000150.1 coordinate 8,794, forward strand.
CGCACACGCCATCGAGCGCCACGCCGACGTCATCGTCATCGGAGGGTCGGCAGCCGGCCTCGCCGCCGCCCTCCAGATCGGACGACAGCGTCGCTCGGTCATCGTCGTCGATGCCGGCGAACCCCGCAACGCACCCGCCGCTCACCTGCACGGGTTCCTCGGCCGCGACGGACGGCCGCCGTCGGAGCTGACCGCGACCGGTCGGGACGAGGTGCGCAGCTACGGCGGTGAGGTGCTCGACGGCCGCGTGGAACGGGTGACCCGGACCGATGACGGCAGGTTCCGCGCCGAGTTGGTCGGGGGGACCTCGATCATCGCCCGACGGGTGCTCGCGGCGACCGGCCTGGTCGACGAGCTGCCCGACATCGAGGGTGTCGCCGAGCACTGGGGCGCAGGGGTCATCCACTGCCCGTTCTGCCACGGCTACGAGGTCCGCGACCGGCGGATCGTCCAGATCGTCACCCACCCGTCAGGCCTGCACCAGGCGACGCTGTTCCGCCAGCTGACCGCCGCGCTGGGGCTGACGTCGATCGCGGGCCCGGCGCAGAGCGTCCGCCCGCTGGTCGCGCCGATGGCGAGCGCCGCCGCCGAGGTGCAGGGCGAACCCGCGGGCACCGACCGTATTCCCGCAATGGCGGCGGCGACCGACAATATCGGGCTGTTCTTCGGCGAGGATATCTTCATCGCGATCGGATCGATCCTGCTGATGAAGGGCGTGCTCGACGGCTATGGGATCGACATCCAGCCGCTGCATCTGTCGCTGTGGGCGATCCC
>JBBSTY010000151.1:0-9513 GCA_038235385.1 Acidimicrobiales bacterium
CGCGCTCGACCAGGCCGAGGGCGGCCGCCACGATGTCGTCGCGCTCGAGGCCGGTCCGACGCCCGGAGCGCTCTGCCGTGTCGTCTTCGGGTGGGGTCACGGTCCGCGCCATCGGGGTTGCGCAGCCTCTCCGTCTCTGTAACAGTGTCATAGGCACTCTAGGACACCGTCACAGAAACAGCAAGGGGACTGCCATGCCAAACCCGGTGGAGGGCATCGACCAGAGCAACGCCCCGTACGTGATCGTATCCTCGGACACCCACGCGGGACTGTACGTCGAGGACTACCGGGCATACCTCGACCGCTCGGTGCACGCCGAGTTCGACGAGTGGCTGCGCACCCGTCACGAGCACAGGGCCATGGTCGAGGAGCTCAACGGCGACTACGTCGATCAGTGGGAGGGTCAGAACGCGGTCGGCCTGCGCGGCGCCTTCGACCCGACGATCCGCGACAAGACCCTCGACGCCGACGGGGTCGCCGGCGAGGTGATCTTCGCGGATGGCGATTCGGTCACGGGCATGGAGGCACCGCCCTTCGGGGCGGGCCTGCAAGCGGGCATGATCACCGATCCGAGGCTCGCGTGGGCCGGTGCGCAGGCCCACAACCGCTGGCTCGTCGAGTTCTGTGCCACCAACCCGCCGCGCCGCGCCGGCGTCGCGCTCGTCCCGATCACCCATGGTGTCGCCGAGGCGGTCGCCGAGATCGAATCGCTGGCCGGCCGGCCGGGCATCAAGGGGATCATGATCCCCACCATGTGGCACGACAAGCCGTCGTACGGCCACGAGTCCTACGACCCGGTCTGGGCAGCGTGCGCCGACGCCGGGCTGGTGGTGCACACGCACTCCGGTGAGGCCGACACCGAGGCTTACAACGAGAACATGGCGCAGTACATGCTCGAGGTCGCGTTCTGGACGCACCGTCCGCTCTGGCAGCTCCTGCTCGCCGGCAAGTTCGACCAGTTCCCGAACCTCAAGTACGCCCCGGTGGAGTGCGGTTCGTGGTGGGTCGGCGACCTCCTGTTCAAGACCGATGTGATGTTCGGCGGCAAGAACTGGAAGGTCAAGAAGATGGCCGCCAGCACGAAGAACCTCATCGAACGACTGCCCTCGGAGTACGTCGGGACGAACGTGTTCATCGGGGCGTCGGCCATGAGCAAGCCCGAGATCCGCCGCCGGTACGTCAACGGGCTCGACGCGCTCATGTGGGGCACCGACTACCCGCATCCCGAGGGCACGTGGCCCAACACGTTCGAGCGGCTCTCGACCGACTTCGGGCCACTGCCGGTGGAGGAGACGCGTCTGCTGCTCGGGCTCAACGCCGTGCGGTGCTACGACCTCGACCTGGCTGCGCTCCAGGGAATCGCCGCCGACATCGGCCCCACGCCGGAGAAGCTCGGACAGGACCTCTCGCTGCGCACGCCACCCAACGCGATCCGCGAGGCGCGCTTCTGGTTCGACGACTACGGCATCGACTGGAAGGACTGATGGTCGCCGCTGCCATCGCCCCGATGTCCGCTGCCCGACCCGGAGGTCCGACATGAGCGACGCACCGAACGACCCAGCCGGCGGCCCCCCCGCCGGTCCGCCCCTCGAGATCGCCGGCATGGTGGCCGTCGTCACGGGTGGCGCCGGGGGCATCGGTCGCGGGATCGTCGGCGCGCTGTTGCGCCGGGGTGCATCGGTCGTGATCGCCGATGTCGAGCAGGAAGCGATCGACGGCGCCCTCATCGACCTCGCCCCCCTCGGCACCGTGACCGGCCAGCGCACCGACATCAGCGACGAGCGCTCGGTCTCCGAGCTCGCCGATATGGTCTACGCCACCCACGGTCGCGCCAACCTGCTCTACAACAACGCCGGCGTCACCTCGGGCGGGGGCGGCAAGCCGTGGCAGCAGGAGCCCAACGATTGGCGCTGGTGCTTCGGCGTCAACGTGTTCGGCACGGCGATCTGCACCTCGGAGTTCGTGCCCCGCATGATCGAGGGCGGCGAGCCGGGGCAGATCGTCAACACGTCCTCGGGCGACGGCGGCTTCGCTCCCGTCCCCATCGCCTCGGTGTATGCCGCGTCGAAGGCGGCCGTCAGCTGCTTCACCGAGGCGCTCCACCACAACCTCGTGTCGGAGGGTACGGCGCTGCGGGCATCGGTGTTCTACCCGTCGGGAGGGCTCCTGCGCACCGGGCTCTTCACCGCCAGCCGCAACCGGCCCGAACACCTCCAACGACGCGGCGAGGCGACGGGGCGCACGAGCATGACCTTCGATCAGCTCAAGGACATGCTGGCGAAGGCCGGACGCGATGTGACCGAGGCTGATCTCGACGGCCTCGGCGAGTTCGTCGTCGACGAGACGGCGGCGCGTCGGTTCATCATCGCCCACGACCTCGACGCCACCGTCGACCTGCTCCACCGGCGGGCCGATGCCATCGGTCGGCGAGAGGTCCCGCCGCACCACGGGATGCCGACGTGAACCCCGACGACTACCGGCTCGTCATCGGCGGCGAACGCGTCGAAGGCGGCGACGGCACCTACGAGATCATCGACCCGGCCTCCGAGGACGTCGTCGGCCACGCCCCCCAGGCCAGCGCCGCGCAGGCGGCGGATGCCGTGTCCGCCGCGCGCCGCGCCTTCGATTCGTGGTCGGCGACCGAGCCCGTCGAGCGCGCCGAGCTGCTCGACCGGGTGGCGACCCTGATCGAGCGCGACCGAGACGAGCTCATCGAGCTCACGATCCGCGAGACCGGCGGGACGCGGCGGACGAGCACGAACATCCAGGTTCCGCACGCCGCGGTCCGCTTCCGCAGATACGCGCGCGGCGCGCTGGAACCCGCGGTCACCCCGTTGCCGCCGAGCATCGCCGAGGCCAGCGCCCTCGGACCCGCAGCCGTCACGAACGCCCTCGCCCAGCGTCTCCCCGTCGGTGTGGTGAGCGCCATCACGTCCTACAACTTCCCGCTGGTGAACATGGCCGGCAAGATCGGACCGGCGCTGGCCGCGGGCAACACCGTCGTGGTCAAACCCGCACCCCAGGACCCTCTGGGCGTGCTCCGGCTCGTCGACCTGTGCCAGGAGGCGGGGTTCCCGCCGGGTGTCGTCAACGCCATCACGACCACCGAGCTCGCACCCGCCGAGACGCTCACCACCCATGCCGACGTCGACATGGTGAGCTTCACCGGCTCCACCGCCGTCGGTCAGGCCATCGCCGCGGCGGGGGGACGCACCATGAAGCGCATGCTCCTCGAGCTCGGTGGCAAGGGCGCGTGCCTGGTGTTCGACGACGCCGACATCGGTGCGGCCACGAGCGGCATCGCTTCGGTGTGGGGCTTCCACTCGGGCCAGATCTGCACGGCACCGACCCGGGTGATCGCCCACCGGAGCATCCACGACGAGCTCGTGGACAACCTCTCGGCGGTCACCGCCTTCCTCACGGTCGGCGACCCCCAGGACGAGGCCACCCTGGTGGGGCCCCTCATCAGCGCCGCACAGCGCGATCGCGTCATGGGCCACATCCGGGCGGGGATCGACCAGGGCGGGGAGGTGGCCGCCGGCGGGACGCGCTCGGACATCGAGAAGGGGTTCTTCGTCGACCCGACCCTGTTCATCGGGTGCACGAACGACATGGCGATCAGCCGGGAAGAGATCTTCGGCCCCGTTGTCGTCGTCATCCCGTTCGACGACGAGGACGAAGCGGTGGCCATCGCCAACGACAGCGAGTACGGCCTCTACGACTACATCTACACCGCGAGCACGCCGCGGGCGCTGCGCCTGGCCCCGCGCCTGCGGGCCGGGAACGTCGCCGTCAACACCTTGGGTCGCAACCCCGAGACACCGTTCGGAGGCTTCAAGCAGAGCGGCATCGGCCGCGACGGCGGCAGCTACGGCCTCGGCGCCTACAGCGAGCTCCAGTCGGTGATCTGGCCGAGTTGAGCCACCCGAACCGGTCGCCGACGCATGCGCCGCCAACCGGTTGGGTCACGCCGTCCGGAGTTGCCGGTGTCGCCCCTGCGGGCGAGGATGCTCGCGCAGGTTGTGACCAGGGGGGCACCGTGACGAACTTCAGCGACTACCAGACCTCGATCTACGCGAGGGGCATGTTCGCCGGGGCGCCGCCCGAGCTGCCGACGGGCTCGGCGCAGCTGGAAGCGCGGGCTGCGGAGGTCCTGGCGCCCGAGGCGCTCGGGTACATCACGCCGTCGGCCGGCAGCGGGGCGACCGACCGTGCCAACCGGCTGGCGTTCGATCGATGGCGCATCGTGCCCCGCATGCTCCGGGGCTCGGGGGCGCGGGACCTCGCCTCGACGGTGCTCGGCGATCGGATCGCCGCGCCGATGGCGCTCGCTCCGATCGGCGTGCAGACGCTGGCCCATCCCGAGGGAGAGTTGGCATCGGCTCGTGCCGCGGCTGCCATCGGCGTGCCCTACATCCACTCGACCGCAGCATCGCACTCGCTGGAGGAGGCGGCCGAGGCCAACGGCGACGGCACCCGCTGGTACCAGCTCTACTGGCCCACCGACGACGCGGTGTGCCGGTCGTTCCTGAGTCGGGCCGAGGCGGCGGGCTACACCGCGTTGCTGGTCACGCTCGACACCACCACGCTCGGCTACCGGCCGGCGGATCTCGACCGGGGGTTCCTGCCGTTCCTGCGGGGCGAGGGCATCGCCAACTACCTGTCCGACGAAGCGTTCCGCGCAGGTCTCGACGTGCCCGCCGAGGAGGACCTCGGTGCTGCGGTGATGCACTGGGCGGCCATGTTCCCCAACCCCACGCTCAGCTGGGATCAGCTGGCGTTCCTACGTGAGCACTGGGACGGTCCGGTGGTGCTCAAGGGCGTCATGTCGGTCGAGGACGCGGTATTGGCTGCAGAGCACGAGATGGATGGCATCGTCGTGTCCAACCACGGGGGCCGCCAGGTCGATGGCGCGGTCGCGTCGCTCGATGCGCTGGCTGCGATCGCGCCGGCGGTCGGCGACCGACTGACCGTGCTGTTCGATTCGGGCGTCCGCACCGGCTCCGATGCGGTCAAGGCGCTCGCGTTGGGTGCCGACGCCGTGCTGGTGGGACGTCCGTTCCTCTACGGACTCGCCTTGGCCGGACAGGCGGGCGTCGAGCACGTGCTGCGTTGCCTGCTGGCCGAGCTCGACCTGACCCTGCACCACTCGGGCTACGCCAGCCACCGCGAGCTCACGCCGGCCTCACTGCTCCCCGCTCCCTGACCTGGCCGGATCGCGTGCCCATGCGTGGGTCGTCGGCGTCACCGGCGCCGGTCGGCAGCCTCCACCTCGTGGACCTGGTCGACACGCGCGAGTGCGGGGTTGCCGATGAATCGGATCGGTCCGGTTCCCGCCCGCCGAACCGGTGGCTCCTAGCGGCCGGCGGCGAGGAGGCCGTCGAGCCCGTCGAGGCAGAGGGCCCTCCTCACCTTCCCGCTCGACGTCTTGGGCAGCGCGCCGTTGGCCACGAACACGATGTCATCGAGCCAGAGGCCCGAACGAGTGGCCACCGAGGTGCGGATCGTGTCGATGTCGGTCGCGGCCGGCTGCCCGCTCACCTCGCAGATGAGACACGTGCGGGTGCCCTCGTCGGTGTCCCTCGTGGTTGCGACGCAGGCTCGGACCGACGCAAGCGCGTCCTTGGCTGCCATCTCGGCCACCTCGGCCGAGTGGTCGCGCCCGCGCACGCGGATGAGTGCCGCACGACGGCCCGTCACGACGACCTCCCCGTCGACCAGCCTGCCGAGGTCACCGGTGCGGAAGAAGGATCCAGAGCGGTCGGACAGCGAAGCGCCGAACACCGCCCGGCTTCGTTCGTCGTCATCGAGGTACCGCTCGGCCATCGAGGGTCCGGCGAGCCAGATCTCTCCGTCGGCGCCGTCGCGAACCGGCTGTTCGGTTTCGGGGTGGACGATGCAGACCGTGGCTCCGTCGGTGGGTGCACCACACGGGACCTCGTCGGTGACCCCACCGGGTTGCGACGGATCCCAGGTCCCAGCACTGATGAGCAAGGTCGCTTCGGCCATCCCGTAGCTGGGCCGGAAGGTCCGGGGACCGAACCCTGCCTCGGCGAAGCGCTCGGTGAACGCCTGCATCGTCGATCGGCGGACGGGCTCGGAGCCGGTGACGGCGTGGCGCCACGATCCGAGCGAGAGCCCGGCGAGCTCCTCGTCGGTGACCCTCCTCACGCAGAGGTCGTACGCGAAGTTCGGTGCGGCCGACAGCACGGCGTCGTGGGTGCTGATCGCCTGGAGCCAGGCGATCGGACGTCGCACGAAGACCTTCGGCGACATGCACACGATGGTGCTGCCGAGCGAGAGCGGCGCGAGCAACCCGCCGACGAGGCCCATGTCGTGATGCGGCGGCAGCCACGTGACCGTGCAGGCGCCGGCCATGCCGGGAAAGGTCCGGTCGATCGCCCGGAGGTTCGCCGACAGGGCTGAGCGGGACACGACGACACCCCGCGCCCGCCGGTCCGTCGTGCCCGAGGTGAACATGACGAACGCCGGCGTGGAGCGATGGGCATCATCGTGGGTGCCTGCAGGAGTGGAGCACCGGGCGACGGGGTCGACGTCGATGCGCGCAGGTAGCCGGGGGTCGACCCGATCATCGACGCCGGGATCGTCGCCGAGGAACGACGCGTCGGTGAGGCACGCGTCGGCGCGGGAACGGTGGACGACCTCGGTGAGGTGGTCGGGGTTGCGTGCATCGTCGAGCGAACCCGGCGGGTAGGTCGGCACCGGCACCCGTCCGGCCCGCTGGACGCCGAGGAACGACTGGACGAACTCCGGCCCCGGCGAGCAGCTGACCAGCACGAGCGCACGGGGCGGCGTGGCTGCCGCCACGGCAGCGGCAACTCGCCGGGTCCCGTCGATGACGTCGTGGTAGGTGAGCCGACGCTCGGACCCGGAACCGTCATCGAAGATGAGGGCGGCTCGATCTCCCGGGATCGCACGCTGGGCCACGGATCGTTCGAGGTCGCCGATCATGGCGCGGGGGCGCCGTACTGCTCGGCGAAGGCCACCAGGTCGGCCAGCGTGGTCTCCTCGGGTGGGAACGCCTCCTCCACGATCCGATGCCCGACGTGGTCCTCGAGCACCGCCAGGATCTCGGTGATCAGGAGCGAGTCGAGGGCGCTCAGGCGAACCGAGCCGATCACATCGGCGGCGATGTCCTCGCGTTCGAGGATCGCCGCGATCTCGTCGAAGACGTCATCCTGGTGGGGCGGCACGTGACCGTTCGAGGCGCTCATCGCTGGACCCGACCGAGCACGTCGCCAAGCCGTTCCATGTCCGATCGCCACAACGCGAACACCTCGACGTCGTGCCACGCCCCGCCGATGTTGAGGTGGCGTCGGAACGTGCCTTCGTGGGTGAGGAAGCGGTGGAGTCCGGGCACCAGCCGGTGGTTCGCCGCGAGGGTCTCGATCTGCAGCTTGTCGACCGGGTAGGCGTCGAAGACGAACCCGACGAACTCGAGGGCCATCTCGATGCCGAGGCCGGTGGAGACGTAGCGAGGGTTCACCAACACGCTGAGCTGCGCGCGGCGATCGACGAGGTTCGGGTCGAGGATCTCCACCAGACCCACGATGGGGTCGTCGGGGTCGTCGCCGGCGGTGACGACCGCGGACGTGAGCACGTCGCGCGCCAGTTGCGCCTGCACTTGGAACGGCGCCCAGAACACGCCACGGTTCCGCCAGGTCAGGGACACCCTCGGCGAGCTGATGATGGTCTGCAGGCGTTCGATGAAGCGGTTCTCCAGTCTCCAGAACGTGAGCCGCGATCCACGCAGGAGCACGCGCTCGTCTGGAGCGGTCACCGGCGAGGGAGCCGTCGCGAGGTCGGTCGTCATGGCGCCACCTTCGATCCGAGAGCGACCGCGACGCTCGGCGCCTGGTCGAAGCATGGCCGCAGTGCGGCTCTGGTTGGAGGGTCCGTCTGTTGGAGCGTGGTCATCATCGCCTCGGGAGTTGTGCCGAACGACGTCACGCCGGCATCTCGAGCGCACGCCGTGAAGGCGTTGGCCGTCCTCGCGACGTAGCCGGGGTCGGCGAGCAGGTTGGTCTGGTACACGTCTTTGATGTTCTGCTGCATGGTGCGGTGACAGTTCTCCTCGAGTGCCGCGACCGCAGCCTGGTCCTGTTGGGTCGTGGCGCCGGGAACGGTGTCGACGCCGTAGGAGTACGTGATCTCGAACCCGTCGGGTGACACGACGATCGGGTCCATGGTCAACGTGGCGATCGGCCCGGTGGGTGAGGACGCGATCTGGCCGAACCCGGCCTCGAAGCAGGCGACAGTCGAGCGGACGGCGTCCTCGTACTCCGAGCGGGAGACCGCTCCATCGGCGAGGACCGCCTTCTGCGGGTCCGGTGCTCGTGCCACGAGCTCGTCCACACGGGCTCGAGCCTCGTCCGGACCGATCACCATCATGGTCGCCACCGGAGCGGATCCGGCTGCGCCGGACGCCTCCGTGTCGGCCGACACGGTGCCGTCCGATTCGTCTCGAACCGCCAGCCACGCGCCGCCGGCGACGACGACGCCGATGAGCACCGCGACGATCGCGATGCCCATCGAGCGCCGTGGCGCCGCTCGCGAACCAGGATCCGACGGCGGCGAGGGAACCGCCTCCTGCTCGTGAGAGATCAACGGCATGGGACGTCAGTCGACCAGCGTGCCGATGCCCTGCCAGCTGCCGCCGGTGGCCTCACTGCGCCACTTGGTGGAGAACCGCTTGTTCTCGGCGTAGTAGCCGTCGAGCGAGTCGTGGTAGAACCAGCCGGCGACGCTGCACCCGCTGTGGAACGACGACGTGTTGATCTTGTTGGCGTACGAGCCGTCGGGGTTGTAGACGGCCACCTGGCCCTGGTAGTCGCACACGCTCGGCCAGAGCGAGTCGCCGCTCTCGAACGTGCGGATGTCGCACCAACGCTCACGACCCCCGCTGGCGTTGGAGACCCGAGCCGACCCTTGCAGGTGGTGCTCGTGTCGGAACGTGTTGACCATCGGGTTTCGGTCGCCACCATCACATGCGGCCGCCGGCGACGCCGTGGCCACACCGATGGCGGCGAAGCTGCCACCAGCCGCGAGCGCGGTCGTGGACAGGGCCGTGATCGTGGCGCGGAACGACGGTCGGTGACGGGTGGGTGATGTCGGGTTGGCCGTGTCGGTGTTCATGGATCCTCCCAAGGTTTGACAGCCCGAAAACTTCAGTTCGGGCTGCACTGCACCATGTCAACGGATGCTGCATGGCGTGGTTCATCTGCGATGAAACAGCTCGTCGTGTCAACCGCTATGAGGCCAATCCCGGATTCTCGACATCGCCCATCCGGTTGGGTGATCACCGTTCAGCGGGGGACGACCGTGCCCACGCACGACGCTGACCTGCATAGATGGCTCTTCGCGACTGAGTGGGGAGCAGTGAGGTAGCGGCGGCATCCGCGTGTGGGGTCAGGGGCCCCGTCATCGTGGTGGCTGTTCGACGGCTACTACGACTTGGAGACCCCTGACGATGAGCGACGCTACCGGTCTGGC
>JBBSTY010000152.1:0-9380 GCA_038235385.1 Acidimicrobiales bacterium
GAGGAGGCGCCGTCGTCGATCGAGCGGGAGCTCCGGGTCATCCTCGAGGAGCTCTACGACCTGATCGCTCGAACCCGGCGCGAGTCGCTGGCACTCGAACGCTCCGCCGTCGACGTGCCCGACCTGGCCGAGCTCTACTTCGGGGGCGCCCGGCGCGACCTCTTCGTCCATCTCGGGGTCTACCTCGATCGACGCATCGGACAGGACCTGCTGCCGCCGGTCCCCGATCTGGCGGCCACCGTCCGATTCGTGGCCGAGTCGACCACGTGGTTCGCCCGCCACCGCCACGGCGATCCCGCTCCCACCGAGTTCACCGACGACGCAGCACGAGCGAACACCGTCGAGCTGATCCTGCGCGCCTTGCTGCCCGCCCACCCGGCACGATCCGGAGGGCGATCGTGATGGAACTCCTGGCCACCGGTCGAGAGGCTGACGTCTTCGCGCTCGACGAGTCCCGAGTGTTGCGTCGCATGCGCCGGGGCAACCCGATCGGATGGGAGGCGGACCTGGCGGCTCACCTCCGCGCCCACGACTACCCGGTCCCGGCGGTCCTCGACGTCGACGGAAGAGACACCGTCTACGAACGGCTGTCGGGCCCGACGATGCTCGACGATCTCGGCGGTCACCCCTGGCGCCTACTTCAGCACGCCCGCTCGCTCGCCGACCTCCACCGCCGCCTGCACACCATCGCAACGCCACCGTTCCTGCCTCGAGGCTCCTCCGAAGGCGACACGATCGTCCATCACGACCTGCATCCGGCGAACGTGATCGTCACCCCCGAGGGTCCGAGCGTCATCGATTGGGCCCACGCGACCAGCGGCGGCGGCGCGCTCGACCTCGCGCTCAGCTGGGTGATCCTGCGGACCGCCGAGGTGCCGACCACCGGACTCGATCGAGCCGTGCAGAGCTCGGGCCGCATGCTGTTCCTCAACCGCTTCCTCCATGCCGCGGGCCGATCTGCGGCCCGGGCCGGCCTGAGCGACGCGGTCGAGCTCCGGCTGTTGGACCCGAGCCTCGGCGATCGGGAACGGGCTGCGGTCGAGCGCCTCGGCAGTCGCGCCGGCTGACCTCCGACGAGGCGATCGACCCGTACCGTGATGGCATGTTCAGGCGGTGGGTGTGGGCAGCGGTTGAAATCGGCGCGCTCCTCGTGGCATCGGCGGTGTGCGGGAGCAACAGGGGTGACGGACCGAAACGCGACCTCGCCGGTTCACGACATCAGGTCAGGGAGCCAACCACACGGTGTGCCCGGCCGGGAGATCGCCGCGGGCGGTCGTCAGCGTGAGCAGGCAGCGCTCGACCTCGAACTCGACCAGCACCTGGTCGTCGAAGCCGCCCCACGGTTCGTCCAGGGAGCGCTCGGATAGGAACTGCTGCGTCAGCGTCGACCGGAGCTCTGCGCCGTCGCCGCTCGTGTCGTCCACGAAACCGACGTCCCCCTTGAGCGAGAACGCGTCGTCGTGATCGGGGGGCGGCACCGTCTCGCTGTGGAGCGCATACCGGCGGTCGCGGCGCAGATCGGCCAGCTTCGGCCCGGGAACGAGGAACCCGTAGAGCCCGTCGCCGGTGACCACGGGGCAGATGGGGTTCACCCGCGGCCCGCCGTCGAGGCGCACCGTCGCCAGGAAACCCAGGCCGACATCGCCCGGTTTGATCATCGCCGCTCCCACCTCCGCGAGGTCGGGACGGATCTCGGCGAACTGCTTCCACGTGACGGTCATGCTCGCGACCCTGCACCCTGGGAATTCACCGCGCAACCGTCCTCGACCGAGCGCTTCTCGCACCCCGAACCCGACGGGCCACCAGCAACCCCAAGGTCACCAGCGACCCGACGGGTTGCGCACCCCGCGCGTTCCCGCGACCCGACGGCTTCGACGGGCTACTCGCCGGTGAAGTTGGGGGCGCGCTTCTCGAGGAAGGCCTTGGGGCCCTCGCGGGCATCCTTGGAGGCCATGACGGTCATACCGATCTCCATCTCCTTGGCGAAGGCGTCGGCCTCGGTGAGGCCCTCGGCGGCCAGCACCGATGCCTTGATGCCCTGCACCGCGAGCGGTCCGTTCCGGGCGATCTTGTCGGCGATCCGGCGGGCCTTGTCCAGCGCCTCGCCGTTCTTGGTGACGTGGCCGATGAGCCCGAGCTTCTTGGCCTTCTTGGCCGAGATCGGATCGCCCACGAGCAGGATCTCCATGGCCTCGGTCCAGGCGATCTGGCGGGGGAGGCGGATCGTCGACGCCGACATCGGGAACAGGCCGCGTACGACCTCGGAGATGGCGATGGTGGCGCCCTTGCCGGCGACGCGGATGTCAGTGGCCTGGAGGATCTCGGTGCCGCCCGCGTAGCAGTACCCCTCCACCGCGGCGATCAGCGGCTTCTTGGTGCGGTACTCCTTCAGGAAGCCCTTGAAGATGAGCGAGAAGTCGTCCTTGATCCGTTCCTCGAACTCGTTCTCGGTGGGCTTGCCCGACAGCATCGCCCCGACCAGCCGGTCGAGGTCGGCGCCGGCCGAGAAGTGCCCGCCCGCACCGGTGAGGATCGCGACGCGGATGTCGGGGTCGCCGTCGATCATGTCCCACGCATCGCACAGCCGGACGAGCACCTCGGCGTTGAACGCGTTGCGCTTGTCGGGGCGGTTGAGGGTGACGGTGACGACATGATCGTCCCGCTCGACGAGCACGGCCGGTTCGCTCATGGTCGGTTCCTCTCTCACGGGTTGCACCCGGAACGGTTGCGGACGTCGGCGACCCTGCCAGCCCCCGCCGACACCCGGTCAGCGCACGTTACGGCACGAACTGACACTGCGTCAGGTCCGCTGCCGGTGTTGGCAGGTGCGGCGGAGCCAGCGGCGACGGGCGGGATCGCCACGGGATCGGGGTGGCCGCGCTCGGGGCCACTCCGGGTCACCCCCGATCGGGGAGGTCGGTCTCGGCGGCGGCGAGGATCTCGGGGAGCCGTGGCAGCAGCGGCATCAGCGCGGCCGTGAGCCCGATGTCGCCGCCCGGATCCAGGTGCGGGAGCAGCTGGCCCAGCGCGAACACGGTGCGCAGCATGAGGATGACCTCGACGGGCGGTGCGAGGTGGTGCGCGAGCATGATCGAAACGGTTGCGGTGAGCGCGTCGGCCAGCGCCGACTGGCCCCCGAAGAGGATCGCCGAGGGGTCGAGGAGCGGCGATCCCTGGAGGTCGACGAGGAGCGCATCGATGTCGACGTCGGGGCTGAGCGCCCCGGCGATGCGCATGCCCTCGATCATCACCTCGTGCTCCCCGGTGAGCACCGCCTTGATGACCCGGGTACCGGCCAGACGCAGCTCCGGGGTGAAGCGGCCGAGGGCGCCGACCCCCACCATCGCCACCCGGCCGTCGGGCAGGACCAGCAGGTGCTGCGGCGCCGGGTCGGCCCAGAACACGCCGCGGACGAGCGCGGACTCGAGCGTGAGGGCGGTGACGGCCCGCACGGCCGCAGCCGGATCTCCCACCGGACCCTCGTGACGATGCAGCGGAACCCCGCCGAGGTGCTCGACGACGAGTGCTCGGGCGTCGACGAGATCGGGAACCGGGCGCGCGACCACGAACCCGTCGAGGTCCAGCTCCTCGGCCAGCAGACCCAGCTCCACCAGGTCGAGCGCCTCGAAGCGGAGGTCGGTGGCCTCGAGGTTCATGCGCATGACCAACTGCACGAAGCCCAAGGGCCCCATGCCCCCGGTGTCGGGTGCGACCCGGCTGAGCGCGGCCGCCGCGCCGGCGGCCAGCCGCGAGTCGCTGTCGAGGTCGCGGGCGATGCGCGGTCGGCGCACGCGCACGAGCGCCTTGGCTCCGAGATCGGTCTCCGCCTCGTACACCGAGCTGACGGGCGTGCCGGTGAGGGGCTTCTCGCCGACGATCCGTACGGCACCTCCCGGTTGCGTCCGCCCGAACGCCCGGTCGACCACGCGCTGGACGATGTCGGGCTCGACGTCGAGGGGTCGGATGTGACGCCTGGCGAGCTCGGTCCGGAGCGCCGACGGGAAGAGCGGGCCCGCGCCCTCGATCTGGCGGGCGACCTCGGCCGAGGCGGCTCCCCCGAGCGCGAGCTGATCGACGAACGCCTCGACCGCCGAGGTCTGTGCCCAGCGTTGGGGGTCGCGCAGGACCTGGCCGGAGACGACCGCCCCAGGCAACGACGTCGACAGGCGGACCGCCCGCGACAGGCCAGCGGCCATCGCATGTCGGGCAACCCGGCTCGGATCCACCCTGCCGGGCTGGGCGAGCTCGACGGCGCGTGCCGCCAGGCCTCGCTGATCGGCGCCGATGGCGTCGTCGAGGTCGTCCACGTGTTGCGCGAGGCCGGGCGACGCGGCCACCCACGCCGACTGCGCCGCTCGGTCGTGGAGCGTTCGCTCAGAGGACGGTGCCGGGTCGCGGGAGTCGTTGTCGCTCACCCGGCCACCCTACCGGCGCGCCCAACCCGGCTCGGAGGCCCGCGCCCCTCGCCCACGTCGGAGACCACCGCCCCGGACGACGACCGGGTTCCTCCGACCTCGCGCCGCCCGCTACCGTGCGCTGATCGAAGCAGGTGCGAGGGAGCGGGCGGACAGGTGAGGCGGAGCAGCGAGGCCCCGGACCCGCGGAGCCTTCGCCTGGTCGCGCCGATCGGGTTGGTCATCGGCGTGGTCGTGCTGTGCACCGGTGCGTGGTGGCTCGCCGCTGGACTGCGGGTGCAGACGGTCACGTTGCCCGTCGATCTCCACGAGACGGGGCCCGACATCATCGCCGACCCCGGGCCGACGGTGTTCGTCGTGCTCGAGACCGACGGGCTGTCCGACGAGGTCATCGGGCTCGTGGAGACGATCACCGACCGGAGCGCGGCGGTGCCCGGGGTCACCCGGGTCGAGAGCATCACCGACGTCGGGGTTCTCGCCACCACGCCCGCCGGCGAGGTCATCTCCACCCCCGCGTTCGGCTCGGCGTCGCAGCTCGACCCGTCGCTCGATCTCGAGGCGCGTCGCCAACGAGCGGCGGCCGGCCGACTCGGAACGGCAGGTCTGCTCGATGCGAGGGGAACCCACCTCCTGATCGCCGCCGAGATCGATGCCGGCCTGGATCAGGACCGCCAGGCCGAGGTGGCCGA
The DNA here is from genome assembly GCA_038235385.1 of Acidimicrobiales bacterium. Lineage (GTDB taxonomy): Bacteria > Actinomycetota > Acidimicrobiia > Acidimicrobiales > Acidimicrobilacustridaceae > JBBSTY01. The sequence continues at coordinate 5,105 of JBBSTY010000152.1, forward strand.
ATCGTTCCGGAGCGGTGCAACCGCAGCGACAGCCGACGCCGGGCCGTCGGTCGACACGATGTTCGGCGGTGAGGCGTTGACCACGGTCGCCGCCACGGACGATGTCCGTGCCGATCTGTTCCTCCTGGTCGGCTTGGCGTGCGTCGCGCCGGCGTGCATCGGCCTCGTCGTGCTCCGCCGGCGGGTGCCCGCCGGCGCGCTGCTGGCCGCTGGTGGCGCCGCCCTGCTCCTCGCCTCGATCCTCGTGGGCGGCGAAGCCGTCCGCGGACGGTCGGCGCCCGTCGAACCCGACCATCCGGTGATGATCGCCAACGAGGTCGCCGATCGGGACCTGCGCGGAACCGTCCCCGTCGCCATCGACATCGTGGGCGCGCCCGGCTCGTTCCGACGCCCGGACGTGCTGGCCCGCATGGACGCCCTCACCACCTGGCTGCGCGACGAGTACGGCGTGTCCGGGGTCGACCTGGCCACCACCCTGCGGGCCGAGACGGGCGCCGTCACGGGCGTGGACTCGATCCCGGCGAGCCCCGAGGACATCGCCACCCTGCTGGCGGTCACCAGCGGCTTCGACGACGGTCGGTTCCTCTCCCCGATCACCAACGACGACTACTCCCGCACGCGCATCGTCGCCTGGCTCCCCGATGAGGGACGCTCCCGGCTCACCGAGCTCGCCGGGCGGCTGGACCGCATCTCCGATGTGGTGTTCGCCGACCTCGGGATCGCCGCCCGGTTCAAAGCAGACGTCGTCTCCCCCGCCCCGACCCGCGAGCTGCTCGCCGACGACCTCGCGCTCCTCGGCCTGCTCGCCGTGGCCGTCGGCGCGGCCGTCGCCCTGGCGACGCTGTCGGACCGCCACCGTCACGAGGAGCGCCATCGGGCCCACCACCGCCACCTCCGGTGGGGCGGATCGGTCGCGGCGCCCGACGCCGGCCGGCGTGGCTCGTCGCCGGGCGACCCGACCGACGCCCGGGCGTGGGGATCGCTGTTCACGCGCCACACGCAGGACCACTACCCGGATCCTGACGACCGCGACGACCGCGACGACACCAGCGACACCCGAGCGCGCACCAGCGATAGGGTCCGCCCGCCCGGGACCGGGACCGGAACCGGAACCGGAACCGGATCCGATCACGAGACCCGCTCCGGCGCGACCACCCCGAAGCCATGACCCCACCCAGCGACATCACCATGCGGGACGATCTCGACGGTCCCCCACCCGAGCTCGTCATCTTCGACTGCGACGGCGTGCTCGTCGACAGCGAGCGGCTCGCCGTGCGCGTGGAGGCACGCCTGCTGGGTTCGCTCGGCTGGCCGCTCACCGAGGAGGAGATCCTCCACCGGTTCGTCGGTCGGAGCGACGCCGACATGCTCGCCGAGATCGAGGAGACCCTCGGTCGCCCGCTCCCCGAATGGCCCACCCGCTACCAGGCCGATCTCCACGCGGCGTTCCACGCCGAGCTCGTCGAGGTTCCGGGCATCACCGCGGCGCTCGACACGCTCGACGCTCGGAGCACGGGTTCGTGCGTGGCATCGAGCGGCACCCACGACAAGATGGCGCTCACCCTCGGGATGACCGGTCTGCACGAGCGCTTCGACGGACGCATCTACAGCGCCACCCAGGTGGCGACGGGCAAGCCGGCGCCCGACCTGTTCCTCTTCGCCGCCGAGCAGATGGGTGTCGAGCCGGCCGCGTGCGTCGTGGTGGAGGACAGCCGATCGGGCGTGGCGGCCGCTCGAGCCGCAGGCATGCGCTCCTTCGGCTTCGCCGGAGGGCTCACCCCCGCCTCCTGGCTCGACGGGCCGGGCACCGTTCTGTTCGACGACATGGCCGACCTCGCGGATCTCGTACGCAGCCTCGCGAATCGATGACGGTGACGGGCGGCGTGGCGGGACGTGCGCCGCGCCAGACGAGCTGACACAGTGTCAGGTTCTGGTTCGGGGTCGGCGGGAGCGCCCTCGGCCCCGTCGTCGCACCTGTGAGGTAACCGTGCCCGATCACCCCACCCACCCCGACGTCGCCATCTGCGACGGCAACTTCTACGCCGGAGATCCCGACCCGCTCTACGCCTGGATGCGCGCCAACGCTCCCGTCTACTGGGACGAGGCGGGCCAGGTCTGGGGCATCAGCCGTCACGCCGACGTACGAGCCATCTCCAAGGACGCCGAGACGTTCTCGAACGCCGGTGGCATCCGCCCCGACAGCGGCCCGCTCCCCATGATGATCGACATGGACGACCCCGAGCACTGGGGTCGGCGCAAGCTCGTCAACCGGGGTTTCACCCCCCGGCGGGTGCGCGACCAGGCCGAGACGGTGCGCGCCGCGTGTGACGAGATCATCGACGGGGTGTGCGAGCAGGGCGAGTGCGACCTCGTCAACGACATCGCGGTGATGCTGCCCATGATCATGATCGGCGACATGCTCGGCGTTCGTCCCGAGCACCGACGTGAGCTGCTGCGGTGGTCCGACGACATGCTCAAGTCGCAGAGCGGCACCGCCACCGACGAGTTGATCACCAACGCCGCCAACGCCTACGGCGAGTACATCGCCTACGCAACCGAGGTCATCGAGGACCGGCGGTCGAACCCCACCGATGACCTCATGAGCATCCTGGTCCACGCCGAGGTCGACGGCGATCGGTTGACCGACGACCAGATCATGTCCGAGTCGCTCCTCATCCTCATCGGCGGCGACGAGACCACCCGCCACGTCATCTCCCAGGGCATGTACCAACTGCTGCACACGCCGGGCGAGCGCGATCGCCTCCGCGACGACCCCGACCTGCTCCCCTCCACCGTGGAGGAGATGCTGCGCTGGGTGTCGCCCATCAAGAACATGGCGCGCACCGTCACCACCGACACCGTCTTCGGCGGTCAGCAGCTGCAGGCCGGCCAGAAGCTCCTCCTGCTCTACGCGTCGGCCAACCGGGACGACGCCGTGTTCGAGGACCCCCAGCGCTTCGACATCGGGCGCACCCCCAACGACCACGTGGCCTTCGGGTTCGGTTCGCACTTCTGCCTGGGCAACAGCCTGGCCCGGGTCGAGATCTCCACCATGGTCGAGCGGCTCATGGCCCGTCTCCCCGATCTCGAGCTCGTCGGCGACGACCTCTCGCTGCGTCCCGCCAACTTCGTCTCCGGCCCCGAGACCCTGCCGGTGCGGTTCACCCCGACGGCCCCGCTCGCAGCCGGTTGATCGTCATCGGCGGGGCCACCGTCACCTCACCCGGGAGCCCACGGAGACCACCCGTCCCCCACCGGCAGGTGCGCCGCCCTCACAGGCAGGTGCGCAGCGCCTCGCGGTAGGCGTCGGCGAGCAGGTGCTTGCCGATGTCGGTGGGATGGACGCTGTCGGTGGTGATGGGCCCGTCGGCCGAACCGGCTGCTTCGTAGTCCGCCACGATCTGCGACCAGTCGATCACCCGGGCCCCGGTGCGGGTGGCCAGTTGCCGGATCTGGTTGTTGAGCAGCAGGGCCCGGAACGCCAGGCCGGGGTCGAGCTCGCTCTGGAAGCCCTGGTTCACGGTGACGAGATGGACGCAGCGGGCATCGTCGAAGGACGTCAGCAGCCGGGCGTAGGCCTCGACCGATCGGTCGAGCGGCCAGCCCAGCAACACGTCGTTCGATCCGAGGTTGACGATCACCTGCTCGGGTTCGGCGGCCGCCGCCTCGACCGCGTAGGGCTCCATCTGCTCGATGCGGTACCCGCCCCGGCCACGGACCTTCACCACCGAATCGGGTTGGAGCTCGTCGAGCAGGAGCGACTCGGACTGCTCGGTGATGGAGTCGCCGATGATGACGACGTCGTCGGTGGGAGCGGGGCCGGTGGGGGTCGGGCCGGAGCCGCCGACCGAACCGGCGTCGTGGCGGGCATCGGCGCGGTCGGCCACCCGACCGAGGGCCAGACCGCCGAGCACCACGACCAGCACCACGGCGAGCGCGACCGAGCCGTAGGTCACCGCGCGGTTGGTCTGCACCGGGTTCGTCCCTCCGTCACCAGCCCGCTGACCGGCCTGCGAAGCGCCCCAGCGTAGGCGATCGACGCTCGGCCCCCCAGCGGACGCAACCGAGGCGGCCGCCCCGGTCGGCTCCCCGAGCCCGCCCGGCGTGGGCACGATGAGCGATGCCAGCGAACCAGGTGCGCCTCGGCGATCTGCCTGGCCTTACGCGAGCTTTACGCCGCCTCGGGCACAGTGACCCTCACCCAACCAGCCCGTGGCGCTCACCTCCTCCTCCCACCGAGCGCCACGCCGGCCATCCCCCCCCGGGCCCCCCCCAA
>JBBSTY010000153.1:0-9163 GCA_038235385.1 Acidimicrobiales bacterium
GGGGGCGCGGGCCCCGGAGCGGGCCGCCGCCGCGGCGAGATCGACCCCGCCGGGCGGCACGGTGGTGGACGCGAACGGGTCGCCGCCGGGAGCGACGGTCGTGCTCACGGCGTCGCTGCCGGGCACGGTGACCGTCGTCGTGCTCGGCGCCGGGGCGGTGGTCGCGTCCTGGCTCTCGGCCACACCCGTCCACTCGAACGCGTTCGGGGCGCCGCGGGTGGGGGTCGGCTCGAACGCGACCCAGCCGTACTGGCCCAGGTAGACCTCGGGCCAGGCGTGGGCGTGCTTGCCGCTCACCCGGTAGAGGTTCGGGTTGGCGGCGTCCTGCTCACCTGGGGTGAAGCCCACCGCCACACGGGACGGGATGCCCAGCGACCGGGCCATGGCGGCGAAGGTGCCGGCGAACTGCTCGCAGTACCCGGTTCGGCGGTCGAGGAACTCGTCGATCGCCGTCTCGCCGTGCCCAGGATCGATGTCGTCGATCTGATAGGTGAACCCGCCGTCCACCTGGAAGTAGTCCTGGAGCGCCCGGGCCTGGTCGTAGGCCGTGGTCGCGCCCGCCGTGACGTCTCGGGCGCGGGCTTCAGCCGTCGGGCTGAAGTCGACGGGCAGATCGGTGTAGCGCCGACGCTCCTCGGGGGACATGGCATCGGTGGCCGTCCTGAGCTGCTCCGGCGTGAAGTTCAGCTGGGTCGACCCCACGTCGTACTCCAGGCCGTCCGAGCTGTCGACGTCGGTGTCGACGATGAGCGTCGAGGAATCGGGTTGGAAGCGAACCGGGGCGTCGGGCGAGTCGATCGTGCGGGGGACGAACGCGGCGGGGAGCCAGAGCACCGCGAGGTTCGAGATGCGGTAGTCCTGTCGGAAGTCGGTCGCCGCCACATCGTCGGGAACGGTGGTGTCGAGCTCGCCGCCGGCCGATTGGTACTTGCCCCCGGACCGCCAGATGTCACCCTCGAAGGTGTCGAGGCTGGTCATGCGCCAGTACGACCGGACGTCGCTGGTGACGGTGAAGACCTCGATCTCGGACTGGTTGACCAACCGGTCCTTGATGTCGACCAGCGGGCTGATCGTCACGCGCGACCCGGGTCCGGTGTCGGCCTGTCGCCAGGACACGAGGGCTGGTGCATCGGCGCCGGGAAGTCGGGGACCGACCACCATGCCGGCGATGAGGGCGCCGACGGTGAGCGCTGCTCCCGTTCGCAGGGCGGCGCGGCTGCCGCGTTGGATGTCGGCGGTGAGCCAGCTCGAGCTGGTCTCCTGGCGGGCGATCCGGTGGAGCAGCAGGAACCCCAGCACGGCGGCCACGAACAGCACGGTGGCGTCGATCTGGTGGACCGGAGACCCGAGGAGCGAGCAGAAGATGAACAACGTGCTGGCGGGCACGATCGCCTCGAAGGCCGACCACAGGCGAAACGCCGCCCAGTCGGCCAGGAAGATGGCGAAGAACAGCGCTGCGCAGGAGGCGAGCACGAAGCCATTCAGCGCGGGGGCCGGTGCGGTGACGCTCTGGAAGGCGGCCCACGACTCGTCGACGGAACGGCTGAGCGCGTCGATCGTGGCGCCGGTGGGGATGCCGACGAGGGTCGTGTCGAAGAAGAAGATCCAGACCAGGAGCACGACGAGCAGGACCACGGCGATGAGCGCCGAGAAGGGCACGCTGAGGCCGCGTCGCCGGGTGACGAGCGTGATGGCGTGGGCGAACGCCGCGACCACGAGCATCGGGACGAAGAAGCCGCCGTCGGCGAAGAGTCGGGTGAACCCGTAGATGGCCGTGACGCTGACCGCGAAGAGCGCGATCTCGGCGGGAACCAGGAAGCGCGGCGCGTTGCCTGCCACGGGGTGGCTCATGGTCTGATCCTGGCGTGGGCGCTCCATCGGTCGTCGTCGGGATCGGGTGGCGCCGTGGGTCGGATCGGAGCCCGGCGCGGGATCGAGGTCGCTCGCGTCGGGCGCATGGCCTGGTTCCAGGTGTCGGCGAAGGATCGTTCGCCGGTGATCGGGAGGACCCGGCGGGTCGGTGGTGATCCCTCGTCGTTGGATCGGGGATCCCAGGACGAGGGCGTGAAGCGCACGATCGTCACCGAGCCGAACCGGTTCCGGAGCTTGCTCAACGCCTCCAGTTCGGTGTCGGCGAGGTTGGCCACGATGGCGATGAGCGCACCGCCGGTGGACGACCGGGAGGCCCGATCGAGCACGCGCCGGAACGCCGCGTCGTGCGAGGCCTCGATGCTGGCCAGGTGCTCCATGATCGACTCGACGTGGGCGTGTCCGGCCGCGAACCCCGAGTCGGACCCGTCCGTCGTGATCAGGCGCACCAGGTCCTGGCGCTTCACGCTGGCGGTCACGATGCTGGCGGCCGCCGAGATCACCAGTTCGAGCGACTGCTCGGTGTTGGCGCTGGATCGCACATCCACGAGCACGCTGGCTCGGCCCTGCCAGGGCAGCTCGTCCTGGCGGACCATGAGCTCGTCGTGTCGGGCCGTGGACGGCCAGTGGACGCGGCGGAGGTCGTCGCCGACGACGTAGGGGCGCAGGGCGTAGAAGTCCTCCCCGGTGCGGCCCAGGGCGTTCGGGTGCTCCGCGCCCGACATCGGATCGTTCCCGGTGGTCTGCGGAACGGGAACGATGTCATCGACGTGCGGGTAGACCGTGAGCTCCGAGACGCCGGACGCGTTCATCGAGACCTCGGTGATCCCGAAGGGATCGGCCATCGTGACGGTCAAGGGGCCGATCTCGAGGATCCCGCGCTTCTCGGTGGGGAGCCGGTATGCGGCCCGCACCACCCCGTCGGGTTCGAGCGGGCCGACCAGGAGGTTGGCGCCTCGCGTGCCCGACACCGCGTCGCGGAGGCCGAGCACCGGAGACCGCCGTCGGCCCTGGTTCTCGACGCGGAGATCGACGCGGCTCGGTGTGCCGGCGTGGACGCGCGGCGGGTGCAGTTCGCGGTCCACCGAGATGCGCAGGCGCGACAGGGCGATGAAGCACACGGTGATCAGCACGAGCGCCCCGATGGTCGCGCCCAACACGATCAGCTCGAGGGTGCCGAGGACGCGACCCACGACGAGCAGGACGACCGCCAGGCCGCTGAGCAGCCACCCCTGACGGGTCAGCACGGCCGGGTCGGGATCACGGCGTGGCTGACGGGACGGGCACGCTCTGGAGCACGTCGCGGAGGGCATCGGCGGCCGTGGTCCCCTGCAGCTGCGCTTCGGGCGTGACCATCAACCGGTGGGCCAGCACGATCTCCGCCAGCGCCTTGATGTCGTCGGGAACCACGTAGGTGCGGCCGAACGCCGCAGCGCGGCCGCGTGCGACGCGCTGCAGGCTCAAGGTGGCGCGAGGTGACATGCCGAGCGAGAGGTGCGGATGGCGCCGGGTCGCGTCGGCGATGTCGACGAGGTACGACTTGAGGCTCGGGGCGACGTGGACGGTGCGGACCGCAGCGATCATGCCCTGGATGTCGGCGGTGTCGGCGACGGGGCCGATGTCGTCGAGCGAGTTGTGGTCGCCGTGGGTGTCGAGCACCTCGAGCTCGGCGTCGCGGTCGGGGTACCCCATGGAGACGCGCATCAAGAACCGGTCGAGCTGGCTCTCCGGGAGCGGGTAGGTGCCCTCGTGCTCGATCGGGTTCTGCGTGGCGATCACCATGAAGGGAGGTCCCAGCGGGTAGGTGACGTTGTCGACCGTCACCTGGCCCTCGGCCATCGCCTCGAGCAGGGCCGACTGGGTCTTCGGTGATGCCCGGTTGATCTCGTCGCCGAGCACGATGCCCGCGAAGATCGGGCCCGGGCGGAAGTCGAAGTTGCCGTTGCTGCGGTTCCAGACCGTGACGCCCACGACGTCGGACGGCAGGAGGTCCGGCGTGAACTGGACACGACCGAACACGCAGTCGACCGACCGGGAGAGGGCCTTGGCCAAGCTGGTCTTGCCGACGCCGGGCACGTCCTCGAGCAGGAGGTGGCCTTCCGACACCAGGCACAGGAGCACGAGGTCGATCACCTCGGCCTTGCCCTGGATGACCTTCTGCATGTTGGCCGAGATCGCACCGAAGAGGTCGGCGAAGGTCTTGCCACGAGCCGTGGTCTCCTGAGTGGCCACGAGTGGGGCTCCTTGGGTTCGGGGGCGGGGGTCGGTGTTCGGATCCCACGATCGGCGCCGCCTCGGGTGTGGGACGACCGGCACCGGCGCAGGCTCCCCGCGCGGGTGGACGTCCGGTGACCGTAGCGGGTGACACCTGGAGGCGAGACCCAGGACCGCCCTCGGCGCGCCGGTTCGAGACGCTCAGGCTACTGCGGGTCCGCCGGGCGGGACGGTGCCGGGCGCAGGGTCGGCTCGGGTGGGAGCGGTAACGTCGCCCGCCATGGAGGATGCACCTGACGCCGGCGCCGGCGGGGGAGCGCCGGTGGCGCTCGCGGTCGACATCGGCGGAACCAAGATGGCGGTGGGCGTGGTGGACGGCGACGGCGCCCTGGTGGTGAGCGATCGGCGTCCGACACCGGCCACAGCGCGTCCGACCCCCGTGTTCGAGGTGCTCGCCGATCTGATCCTCGACGTACGACACCGCGCACGGGTCGAACACGGTCTCGAGCCCTCGGTCTGCGGCGTCGGGTGCGGCGGGCCGATGCAACGGGGCGGCGAGACCGTCTCGCCCCTCAACATCCCGGCGTGGCGCGCCTTCCCGCTGCGCCGCGAGCTCGCCGTGGCCACCGGTCTCGACGTGTGGGTCGACAACGATGCCAAGGCGCTCGCCCTGGGGGAGGGGTGGCGCGGTGCGGCCACGGGGTGCACCGACTTCCTCGCCATGGTGGTGTCGACCGGGGTCGGCGGGGGGATCGTCCTCGACGGCAGGCTGCTCGGGGGCGCTGGGGGCAACGCGGGCCACATCGGGCACATCAACGTCGAACCCGACGGCCGTCGCTGCGCATGCGGAGCCCGGGGATGCCTCGAAGCCGAGGCGTCGGGTACGGCGATCGCGGCGATCACCGGCGCTCCGGCGGCCGAGGCCGGCGCCGAGGTCATGGATCGCACCGGCCGGCTCGTCGGACGGGCGGTGGCGTCGGTGGCCAACCTGGTCGACCTCCGGCTGGCGGTGGTCGCCGGGTCGGTCGCGCTCGGCTTCGGCGATCGCTTCTTCCGTGCCGCGCAGCACGAGATCGATCGTCAGGCCCGGCTGGAGTTCTCGATCGGCACGACGATCCGTCCGGGCGGGCTCGGGTCCGCCGGGCCGCTGATCGGAGCTGCGGGCGTCGCCCACGTCGGCCTGGGACGGGCCATCATCGGCTGAGTCGCGGCCGTCGTCGGCCGCTACCCTCCCGTCCATGGAGCCGACCTATTCCGTCGCAGCCGAGGCGTACCGCCAGAAGATCCAGTCGTTCCTCGCCGAGCACCTCCCGGCGAACTGGGCGGGCATCGGCGCACTGGGAGCCGACGACGCCGAGCGGTTCCGAACCGAGTGGCGGGCGACGCTCGCCGCGAACCGCCTGCTCGCGGCGTCCTGGCCGACGACCTACGGCGGCGCCGGGCTCACCCCGTTGGAGCAGGTGATCCTGGCCGAGGAGTTCTACAAGGCCGGCGTGCCCGTCGGCGGGGACAACGACGCGTTCAGCATCCAGATGGTGGGCAACACGATCCTGGAGTGGGGGACCGACGAGCAGAAGGCGCACTTCCTGCCGCGCATCATCAGCGGTGAGGACCTCTGGTGCCAGGGGTACTCCGAGCCGAACGCGGGCTCCGACCTCGGCAACCTGGGCTGCCGCGCCGAGCTCGATGGTGACGAGTGGGTCATCAACGGGCAGAAGATCTGGACCAGCGCCGGTCACATGGCGAACTGGATCTTCGTGCTCGCCCGCACCGAAGCCGACGTCGTCAAGCACAAGGGCATCTCGTTCCTGCTCGTGCCGATGCACCAGCCCGGCGTCGAGGTCCGGCCCATCGAGATGATCACCGGTGACAGCGAGTTCAACGAGGTGTTCTTCACCGATGCCCGGTGCCCGAAGGACCACGTCGTCGGCGGGGTCAACAACGGCTGGGCGGTCGCGATGACGCTCCTCGGCTACGAGCGGGGAGAGGCGGCGGCGACCTTCCCGATCATGTTCCGAGCCGAGCTCGATCGCCTCACGGCGCTGGCCCACGACTCCGGCGCGGCCCAGGATCCGCTGATCCGCCAGCGGTTGGCGTGGTGCCACAGCAAGGTCGAGATCATGCGTTACCTCGGCATGCGCACCCTGACCAAGTTCGTCAACGGCGAGCACCCGGGGCCGGATGCATCGGTGTTCAAGCTCTTCTGGAGCGAGTACCACCGCATCGTCACCGAGCTCGCCGTCGACATCCTCGGCCCCGACGCGATGGTGCCCTCCGGTCGGTGGCCGTCCAATGCCTTCCAGGCCGACGACGTCGGCGCGCCGAACGACAGCGCCTCCTGGGTCGGGACGTTCCTGATCGCCCGAGCGGGAACGATCTATGCCGGGACCTCCCAGATCCAGCGCAACATCCTCGGCGAGATGGTGCTCGGACTCCCGAAGGAGCCCAAGGGCTCCCGCACCACGTGGCGCGAGGATCAGCAGGCCGTGCGGTCGTGACCGAGGCTCTGGGAGGCGCTGCGGCGTGGCACTGGGTGCTGCGGATCGCGCTCGCCGTGGCCCGCCGTCCGGGGCTCTGGGTCACCGCGTTGCGGCAGGCCTCGGTGCTCGCGGTGCCGGGTTGGTGGCACGAGCCTCCCCATCTCCCCCTCCCGGATCCGGCCTACCTGCGGTTCCGCTCCCAGACCATGTACGGCGACGCCGAACGACGGCCTGATCCCGGCGATGTCGTCACCTACCTCGAGTGGTGCCGGGCGTGGCCGCACCTCACCCGATCGGCACCGTGAGCGCCGCATCCCCCGAGAACGCGCTTCTCGCTCCGGCGAGACGCCGGTAGCATCGGTCGCCATGGGCCCGTCTCTCGTGCTCAACGCGACCTACGAGCCCCTCGGCATCGTGCCGGCCCGCCGGGCCGTCGTCCTGGTGCTCGGCGACAAGGCGGAGGTCATCCACCTCGACGGCGAGGTCCTCCACTCCGAGCATCTGACGATCGAGGTGCCGAGCGTGATCCGCCTCCGGTACTTCGTGCAGGTGCCGTATCAGCGCCGCGCCCCGCTGAGTCGACGGGCCGTGTTCCTGCGCGACGGCGGCCGGTGCCAGTACTGCGGCGCCAAGGCGGAGAGCATCGACCACGTCATCCCGCGCAGCCGGGGCGGCGAGCACACGTGGGAGAACGTGGTGGCGGCCTGCGAGCGGTGCAACACGGCCAAGCGCGACCGGTTCCTCGACGACACGGGCATGCGGCTGCACCGGCACCCGCAGGCCCCTCGGCACCTCAACTGGGTGGCGATCACGGTCGGGCACGTCCCCGAGCACTGGGAGCAGTACCTCGGACCTGCGGCGTGAACGGCGTCGGCGCGTCGGTCGTCCGGTCGATCGTCGGTTGGGCCCGGTGAGGAGACCGCCCCCCGCGCCGACACGGGCCGAGGTCGGCGGCGTGGCGGCGCTGGAGCTCCGCCGCGTGCGGGTGCCGCTGCTCGAGCCGTTCGTGGCCGCGCACGGCACCGAACGGGAGCGTGAGGTCGTGCTCGTGCACGCCATCGGCCACGACGGTCGCCATGGCTGGGGGGAGTGCGTGGCGCTGACGAGGGCGACCTACACCTCCGAGACCACCGATTCGGCCTGGTCGTACCTGCGCGATGTGCTCGCTCCCGGATGGCTCGCCGGCGCGCGCGTGGAGGTGGCCGATCACCCGATGGCGGCGACCGCCATGGAGTCGGCGCTCGTCGACCTCGACCTGCGGGCGACCGGCCGGTCCCTGGTCGCCGCGCTCGGCGCCGAGCCGAGGTCGGTCGAGTCGTGCGCCGTCGTCGGCATGCGCCCGAGCGTCGACGCCACGGTTGCGGCGGTGGCCCGTCGGGTCGACGCCGGTCATCGATCGGTGAAGCTCAAGATCGAACCCGGGCGCGATCTCGACCGGCTGCAGGCGGTGCACGCCGCGTTCCCGGGCCTCGGACTCGCCGCAGATGCCAATGGCTCCTACACGCTCGATGACCGCCAGCTCCTGGTGCGCATCGGAGCCACCGGGATCGGGTACCTGGAGCAGCCGCTGCCGTCCCACGACCTCGGCGGCCTGGCCGAGCTCGCCTCGATGTTGCCGGTTCCGGTGGCCCTCGACGAATCGGTCGGATCTCCTGCCGACCTCGATCGGGCCATCGCGGCCGGCTGCGGGTCGGTGGTGAACGTGAAGCCGGGCCGGGTCGGTGGCATCGCCGCGTCCCTCGAGGTGCTGGACCGGGCGCTCGACGCCGGGTGGGACGCGTTCGTTGGGGGGATGCTCGAGACGGGTGTGGGTCGAGCGGTCGCACTGGCGGTCGCGTCGGTCGACACCTGCACGCTCCCGACCGATCTGGGGCCGTCGACCCAGTACTTCGCGGACGATCTCACCGATCCGATCGAGCTCCTCGAGGGCGGGCGGCTCCGCGCACCGGACTCGCCGGGTATCGGCGTGGTGCCGCGCATGGACCGGCTCGACGCGACCACCGTCGACCGGGTGGTGGTACGACGATGAACGGGCCGACCATCTCGTGGTCGGTGCAACGCCGTTGCGGTCGTGCGGCTGATCTCCACGCCCTCGACCTGCCCGAACCCACCCGCCGTGCGGTCTGGGTGCTCGTCCCCGACCGTCCCGCGCTCGTGCTCGGCAGCACCCAGCGCGACACCGTCGTCGACGATGCGGCGATGCGCCGCCATGCGGTGGACCTCGTCCGTCGTCGCAGCGGGGGTGGGGCCGTCCTGCTCGACGCCGCCGGGGTCCTGGGTGCGGCCCGCACCCTGTGGGTCGATCTGGTCATCCCCCGCGACGATCCGCTCTGGGTCGACGACGTCGGCCGGTCGACCGATTGGCTGGGTGCGGCGTGGGTGCGCGCCCTGTCGACGCTCGGCGTGGCGGCAGCCGTGCACCGCGGCCGACTCGGGCGCACGGAGGCCTCGACCCTGGTCTGCTTCGCCGGGTTGGGTCCCGGTGAGGTCGTTGTCGACGGTCGCAAGGTCGTGGGCATCTCCCAGCGCCGGACCCGCCTCGGCGCCCGCTTCCAGTGCGTGGTCCACCTCGCGCCGGATCCGATCGCGACCACCGCCAC
>JBBSTY010000154.1:0-8982 GCA_038235385.1 Acidimicrobiales bacterium
GCCGCGGCGACCGCTCGCTCGACCGAGCCGACGACCGGGTCGTCGAGGGTGACACCGGCGGCGTACACGGCGCCGCGCGCCACCTCGGCCCGCGAGAACATGTCGGCCATGTGGTGCTTGAGGGCCTGGAACATGCCGATCGGACGGTCGAACTGGGTGCGCTCCTTGGCATAGGCGACCGACAGGTCGGTGGTGGCCTCGGCGATGCCCAGGAGGGTGGCCGCGACCAACGCCGCGCCCTGAAGTCGGAGCGCCACCGCCTCGTCGGCGGTGCCGATGCGCTCGCCCGCTGGCAACGAGCCGACGAGGCGCGCCACCGGGGTGAGCGAGTCGAGCGGCGTGGCGATCGGTTCGAGATCGAGGTCGCTCGGATCGACCGACCAGATGCCGTCGGCGTCGAGCACCACGAGGACGTCGATCCCGTCCGGGAACTCGATGATGCCCGAGCGGTCCTCACGTTCGATGCCGCCGACGATGGTCTCGCCGGTGGCGGCGCCCTCGATGCGGTCGGCCAGCAGGTGGGTCCACACCAGCGGACCGGGGACGAGGGCGCGGCCCAGCTCCTCGAACGCGAGCACCGCGTCGGCCCAGCCCAGACCGACGCCGCCGTCCGATTCATCGAGGCGCAGCGCGAAGATGCCCATGTCGGCGAGCTCGCCCCAGCGGGCGCGGTCGATGCCGCCCTGGTCCTCGAGGGCTCGCACCGCCTCGATGGCGAAGCGTCCCTGGAGGAACGAGCGCACGCCCTCCTGGAGCGCGACCTGGTCGTCGGACAGCTCGAAATCCATGACTACCTCGGCTCGCGGGGAAGGCCGAGGATTCGCTCGGCGATGATGTTGCGTTGGATCTCGCTCGTGCCCGCGGCGATGGAGAACGACGTGGACCGGAGGCGCTCCTCCACGAACGCACCCGACGCCAGGTCGCCGAGGTCCTCCCGGGACAGCCCGGCTCGGGCCAGCAGGCGCATGGCGAGATCGGTGAGGTCCTGGAACAGCTCGGAGTAGTACACCTTCACGACCGACCCGCCCGGACCCGGCACCCCGTTGCGCTCCGCTTGGGAGAGGTTGCGCTTGGTCATGGCCCACAGGGCGTCCATGCGGGCCTGCAGGCGGCCGACCTCACGGCGGAGCTCGACGTCGTCCCACGCGGTGGCCGACCGGCGGGTCACGTGCCGCGCCAGCTCGACGAGCTCGGAGATCATCTTGTTGGTCTCGACGAGGTCGGAGATGAACCCGGTGCCCCGCTCGAACGAAAAGGTCACCATCGCCACGCGCCAGCCGTCGTTCTCCTCGCCCACGCGGTTGGCGATCGGGACCCGGGCCTCGTCGAAGAACACCTCGGCGAACTCGCTCGAGCCGACGATGGTCTTGATCTCACGGATCTCGACGCCGGGCGAATCCATGGGGAACATCACCCAGGTGATGCCCCGGTGCTTCGACGCGTCCGGGTCGGTGCGGATGAGCAGCTCGCACCAGTCGGCCACCTGCGCGAACGAGGTCCAGATCTTCTGCCCCGTGATCACGTACTCGTCGCCGTCGCGCACGCCCTTGCACGAGAGCGCGGCGAGGTCCGAGCCGGCCCCCGGCTCGGAGAACCCCTGGCACCACACCTCGTTGCCCTGGAGGATCTTCGGCAGGTGATCGGCCTTCTGCTCGGCGCTGGCCTCGGCCATGATCGTCGGGCCGGCATGCATCATCCCGACGAAGTTCACGCCGATGTACGGGGCCCCGGCGAGCGTGGTCTCCTCGAGGTAGATGAGCTGCTCGGTGAGCGTCGCGCCGCGTCCGCCGTACTCGGTGGGCCAGTTGATCCCCGCGTAGCCGGCGTCGTACAGACGGCGCTGCCAGTCGGTGTCCCACGCACGTCGGGCCGGCCAGTCGTGCGGCCCGGGCTCGGGTGGGATATCGGGCAGCACGGCCGCCAACCACTGGCGCAGCTCAGCGCGGAACTGCTCATCGGTCTCGGAATAGCGAAGGTCCACGACGGTCGTTCTCCCCGCAGCGCCCGTGCGCCGCTCGCGTCGGCACCATACCTGATGGGGCGTCAGATACGGGAGTCGACCGACCGAGCCGAGCGGCTCAGAACGGTGTGGCTCCAGGCATCGTCGGCGGCGCCTCGTCGACCACGGTTTCCGGTGGCGGCGCACTCGTCGAATCGGCGACCGCCGACTCCGGAGATGGCGGCGGTGGTGGTGGCGGAGGAGGAGGCGGCGGCGCGCTCGCTGGACCGGCAAAAGCCGGAGGCGGCGGAAGCGGGGGCGGCGGAGGCGGCGCAGCCGACGGGCCCGTCGGCCTCGGAGGAGGAGGAAGAGGAGGAGGAGGAGCGTCGTCCCTCGGCGTTGGCGTCTCCGGCTCCACCTTGAACACCTTGTCGAGCAGGCCCGGGCGGTTGCGCAACCGCTCCTCGCGGAGCGCCTCGGCGGTGCGGCGCGAGATCTCCTCGGAGGTGAGCTCCTCGTCGGTGCCGCCGAGCGCCCACAGCGGATCCGGTTCGAGGTCGGGGGTCGACCCGAACGGCTGGACCGTCATCGGCGTGGGATCGGTTCCCATCTGACGGAACAGCGCGTCGGGATCGAAGTGGTCGTCGCCGGGAGGATCCAACAGCTCCCCGGCATCGAAGGCACCCGGTTCGACGGCCGGCGCCGGTGCGGGAGCGGGCATCGGTGGGGGCGGGGGGCCCTCGGTACCGACCGGCGGCAGGGAGCCGAACGAACCTCCCGGGACGAACGTCTCCTGGGTCATGGCCGGATCGCCCTGCCAGTCCCGCTCCATCTGGCGCTGCACGTGCTCGGGGATGCCCTTGGGCGTCACCACCGCTTCGGGAACCTCGACGTTCAGCAGCGTCGTGCACAACCGACACCGCCGGGCGTCGGGCGGATTGCTCGCGCCGCATTGGGGACATGCCGGCTTCCTGGCCACGTGACAACCTCCGTTCGACGATCCCGCGCGGACGCCCACCGTATTCGGTGGCGACGAGCAAACGTGGCCCGCACGGCTCGCTCAGCGAACTCGCGTCGGCGGGGTGTGGATGTCGAAGCGCGCCGTCGGCACGACGAGACCCGAGTGGACGGGCACATCGCCGGTGACGAGGTCGAGCTCGGCGAACACCGGGACGCACGCGTGCTCGACCTTCGCCGACCGCGCCGGCAGGACGTCGTGCCACACCGAGTAGCGGCGAACGTGGTCGGTCGCGCCGTACCAACCGATCAGCGGGTGGGTGAGCGCACCGATCGCCGCATCCGCGTCCACGAACCCGTCCAGACCGCCCACCGGCGCGTCGGTTCCTGCGAGACGGAGCTCGAGCCCGCCGGTGCGGCGATCGGTCACGTGGAGCCGGACGTCGGTGGCGCTCCACGTCGCATCGATCTCGACGCGCTCGCGGGTCCAGGGCATCCGCCACAGAACTCGCGGGACGGCGACGAGCGGGTGATCGAGCGAGGTCCCGAAGACGTACACCCCGTCCTCGTCGCCGACTGATCCGTAGGTCCGGTAGTCGACCAGCGGACCCGAGATGCGAACGAACGGCGCGAATCGGAACGCGAAGTCTCGCTCGACGAACACGACGACCGACACCAGCGAGCCCGAGGTCCCGTCGCTGAAGGACAGCTCCGTGGGCGTGAACTCGTCGGGCACGCGACGCCGGAGTCGATCGGTCTCCACCCGGAACGTCACCACCGCGAAGTCGTCGAGCGTGGTGGACGCGTGGTGCCAGCGGCGAGCGGGACGGACCGGACCCACGAACGCCATCGATCCAGGCTAGGTGAGGCGCGGGGGTTCCACGTCGGAACCGGTCGCGGCGTCGGCGGCAACGATCAGGCGGTGCGAGCCTGCTCGCGCAACTCGAACTTGGTGACCTTGCCCGAGGCGTTGAGCGGCAACGAGTCCACGATCGCGACGCGGCGCGGCGCCTTGTAGTTGGCCATGTGCTCGCGGCTCCACGCCACGACCTCGTCCGGGCTCAGCACGGTGCCGGGACGCGGCACCACGAAGGCCATCCCGACCTCGCCCATCCGCTCGTCGGGGATCCCGATCACCGCCACCTGGGCGATGCCCTCGTGGGCGAGCAGCAGGTTCTCGATCTCGGCCGGGTAGGCGTTGAAGCCGCCCGTGATGAACATGTCCTTCATCCGGTCGGTGATCCAGAGGTAGCCACGCTCGTCCATCTCGCCGATGTCGCCGGTGTGCAGCCAGCCGTCGGTGTCGATGGCGGCCGCGGTCTCCTCGGCGTCGTCGAAGTAGCCCTGCATCACGTTGTAGCCCCGGATGACCACCTCGCCGGGCTCGCCGCGTGGCACCTCCCCATCGGCCCGGTCGACGCAGCGCACCTCGATGCCGGGGATGGCCCGGCCCGACCGGGTGGCGATGGTCTCGGGGTCGTCGTCGTAGCGGCACATGGTGGCGATGCCGCACGCCTCGGTGAGCCCGTACCCGGTGATGATCGTCTCGAACGAGAGCTCAGCGCGCATGCGCACGATGAGCTCGACCGGGATGGCCGCGGCGCCGGTGACCGCGAGCCGCAACGAGGTCATGTCGAACCGGTCGAGATCAGGGTGGTTGAGGATCGACTGGTAGAGGGTGGGCGGGCCGGGGAGCATGGTGATCTGCTCGGCCACCACCCGTTCCATGACCTGCGGGACGTCGAACACCAGCTGCGGGTGGATCGTGGCACCGGTCATGAGCGACGCGAGCATCCCCGCCTTGTAGCCGAACGCGTGGAAGAACGGGTTGACGATCAGGTAGCGGTCGCCGTGGCGGAGACCGACGACGTCGGCCCAGTCGCGGTAGCCACGGAGGTTCTGGCCATGTGCGGTCATGACCCCCTTCGGACTCCCCGTCGTGCCCGAGGTGAAGATGATGTCGGAGAGGTCGTCGGGGGTGACCGCCATCATGGCTTCGAGGGCCGACTCCGGCGGGACCTGCGCCCCGGCCTCGAGGAAGTCGGCGAACGAGGTGGTGCCCTCGGGGGCGTCGCCCCGCAGGACGACGATGTGCTCGAGGTCGGGGGTCTCGGCTCCCGAGGAGCGCAGCAGGTCGACGTAGTCGGTGTCGAGGAAGTCCGTGACGGTGAGGAGCACCCGGGCCCGGCTCTTGGCGAGGACGTAGGCGGCCTCGGTTCCCTTGAACCGGGTGTTGAGCGGCACCAGCACACCGCCGGCGCCCTGGAGCCCGAGCGCGGCGACGATCCACTCGACGATGTTCGGCGCCCAGATCGCCACGCGATCGCCCGGTTCGATCCCGGCTGCCAGGAACGCCCTCGAGGCGCGCTCGACCTGTCGGGACAGCTCGACGTAGGAGATCGTGGTCTCGCCGTCGACGACAGCCGGGTGATCGCCCCAGCGGGCGGCGGCCGCGAGCACGAGACGGGGCGTGGTCCCCCACTCGAGATCACCTCGCAGGCCTTCGGAGGCGGCCGGAACATCGCGCTCGCTGCTCATGGCCAAACCCTACGCGACAACCTGACGACCCGTCAGAGATCCGCCGCCCCGTCGCCTCCACGGGATCGGGCGCGCTCGGTAGTCTCGACCCGATGACCGTGGAGGACCCCAACAGCACCGACGACGGATGGCCCGAGAGCACCGACGCAGACGTCGCCGAGCTGGCCGACTTCTACCGCTACCTCGCCGAGGCGGAGTTCGACGGGTACTGCGACCTCTACGCCGGTCTGGCCCGATCCATCGCCGACGACGAGCCGGTGCTCGAACGCATCGCCGCGATGGCATCGACGGCCAAGATGCTACCGATCCTCGCCTTCGCCGCCGTGCACGACCTACTGCTCGCCGATCCGGACGCAGCGCTCGCCGCCGCCTATCGAGGCGACCGGGGAGCGCCGTCGGACCCGTGGCCGCTGTTCCGGGACTTCGTCGTGACGAGGGCAGCTGAGGTGTCCGACCTTGTGGCCCGACGCTCCATCCAGACCAACGAGGTCGGGCGCTCCTCGGTGCTGCTGCCCGCCTTCACGAGCGTGCACCGCTCGTTCGGCCTGCCGTTGAGCCTGATCGAGCTCGGGCCCAGCGCCGGGCTGAACCTCGCCTTCGATCGGTTCGGGTACACCTACGACGACGGCGTGGGCATCGGCGATGCCGGGGCGACGGTCCAGCTCCGATGCGAGGTGCGGGGACCGGTCCGTCCGCCTCGTGGTTCGGCGCCGCCGCCGGTCCGGTCCCGGGTGGGGATCGATCTGGCGCCGGTGGACATCACCGACCCCGACGCCTGTCGCTGGCTCGAGGCGTGCATCTGGCCGCGGCTCACCGACCGATCGCACCGTCTGCGCGCCGCGATCGAACTGGCCCGATCGGATCCACCCGATCTCCGAACGGGCAACGCGCTCGAGGGCCTCGCCGATCTCGTCCGCGGCAGCGACCCCGACACGGTGGTCTGCGTCTACGCCACGTGGGTGCTGGCGTACTTCTCCCGAGACGAGCGGGTACGCCTGGGCGAGCTCCTCGACGAACTGGGCGCCGAGCGTCCCCTCGCCCTGGTGACGAGCGAGTACCCGGGCATCGCCCCCGGCGTCGATCGACCCAGCCGTGATGCCTCCGGCGACGGCCGCCTCGGCGCGAGCCTCGTGGGTCTGCAGCGGTGGTCCGACGGACGACGCACCGGCGGCCCCGTGGCGTGGTGCCACGCACACGGACAGTGGATCGAGTGGTTCGACCCCAGCACCGGCGAAACCCGGTGACGATCAGTGACATGCGTCTCACGACGTCGTAGAGTGAGGGGTGTCGCAGAGGGTGGGTGGACATCCGCCCTCCGCTTCCTTTACAGTTCTGTGACAACCCACCGTCAGCTTCACCGGCTGGTACCGACTCAACGAGGAGACGGAATCACCATGGACGCAACTGCGACCGCTACCCGACCCGCACACGATCAGGCGCCGAACCGGCTCCTGTGTGCCTACTCGCCGACCTGGCTGAGTGGCCCCACCCCCGGCTACCAGGGCCTGTGCCCGACGCTCGGGTCCGAGGAGACCACCACCGAGGAGCGCCGGGGATAGCTCGGCTGATCTCGATCGCACGACACGGTCGATCAGCGGTCAACCGTGGAACCTCGGTCACCGCAACGTAGGGTCGTGCCGTGAGCCCGTTCACCCTGCGCCGCCGGGCGGCACGCGTCGTCCTGCTCGACTCGTCGGGTCAGGTGCTGCTCCTCCCGGCGCGAGATCCCGCCGATGCCGCCAAGGGGCCGTGGTGGGAGATCCCCGGCGGCGGCATCGACCGGAACGAGACCAGCGCGGACGCGGCACGCCGTGAGCTCCACGAGGAGACCGGCATCGCCTCGGTCGAGATGGGTCCGTGCGTCTGGACCCAGCACGCGGTGTTCTCGTTCGGGGGGTACCACTTCGATCAGCACGAGCACATCCACGTCGCCTGGTGCGAACGGGTCGACGTGAGCCACCTGCAGCCCGCGGGGCTCGAGGCCCTCGAGGTGCTGGCGTTCGGCACGCCACGTTGGTGGGCGCTCGACGACCTCCTGTCGAGCGCCGAGCGGGTCCTCCCCCACCGCCTGCGCGAGTTCCTTCCCGACCTCGTCGATGGCCGGCTCCCCGACGAGCCCCACGACATCACCCATCACGACGGCTGGGCCCGATGACCAACGTCATCTCGCCGCCGTCCACCGCCACCTACGGCATCGATGCGCCGAACCAGCTCATCGGCCTGTCGGTCGCCTCGATCCTGGCGTTGCTCATCGGGTTGTTCCTGGCCGCCGGCAGCGGCCCGCTCATGGGGCTCGTCCCGTGGGGCATCGCCGCCACGTTGGCGTGCGCGGCGGTCTGGGTCGCGGTGGGGACGCGGTACGCCAAGCCGCGGCTGTGGCGCTCGCGACTCGATGCACTGGGCCTCGCCGGGAACGAGCGGGCGCTCGACCTCGGCTGCGGTCGTGGTCTGGTGCTGATCGAGACCGCCAAGCGGCTCCCGGACGGTCGCGCCGAGGGCGTCGACATCTGGCGCAACCGCGACCAGTCCGGCAACCAGCGGGTCATGACCGAGCTCAACGTCCGGATCGAAGGGGTCGAGGATCGCGTCGCCATCCACGACGCGGACATCACCCGGCTCCCGTTCGGCGACGCCTCGTTCGACCTCGTCACCGCCAGCTTCACGCTCCGGAGCCTTCCCCGCGCCGACGAGCGCGCCGAGGCGATCGCGCAGATCGCCCGCGTGATCCGACCGGGTGGGCAGGTGATCGTGCTCGACGACCGGCGCACCGCCGAACTTGCCCAGGACCTCGTCGGCGCCGGCTTCACCGGCGTCGTTCGGTCGTCGCCCCGGTGGGCGTTCGCCCCACCCGCCCGGCTCGTCACCGCCACCTGGCCCTGAGGTCAGCTCGGCGCCGCACCCTCCGCGCTCGGCGGGTGCTTGATGGCGCAAACCTCGATGATCGGTTGGATCTCGGTGTCGGCGATGTCGCCCCCGTCGCCCACGATCCGTTCGATCTCGACGAACCGATCGAAGGCGACCTGTTCCTCGATGGCGTCGAACACGCACCAGCACAGCAACTGGCTGTTCTTCGTGCCATCCGGGCCGCCCTTCACACACGCGTTGGTGAAGTTGTTGCGCATCTCGGCCGTGTAGCCGCTCGGCGTGGCGAGCTGGGTGGTGGTGGATGTCGGGGACTCGGTCGTGGTGGTGGTCGAGGTGGTCTCGGTGGCGGGCGGACCGACCGCCAGGTCCGCCGGCCTGGTCAGCGCGAACGCCGCGACCCCGATGGCGACGAGCACCAGGACGGCGAACACGCCGACCCCGACGAGCAGGCCCTTGGACCTCGGCTCCTGCGGCGGCGGCACCGGTGCGTAGGCCCCCACGGCGGGAGCCGGTGGGACCGACGTGTAGGTGGGTGCGTACGCCGACGCGGGGTAGGGCTCGGCGGTGATGGGTGCGACGTACCCCGGCGTGGGCGCCACCGCCGGAGCGATCGGCGGATCGACGGGCGCGGTCTGGAGGGGCGCGGCGACGAAGTTGATCTCCTGGCCGTCGTCGACGGTGAC
>JBBSTY010000155.1:0-8906 GCA_038235385.1 Acidimicrobiales bacterium
CGGACCCCTACCCCGGATTTCGGGTGGCTACCCCGACACCGGGGTTCGAGTCGCCTCGGTCACGCTGACGGGCGCTCGACTCGCAAGCCGGATCGATCGGGGCGCAACGGGCGTCCGGTCGGGGCGGTCGAAGCCGGAAGACGACGATCATCAGCCGGTCCAAAGCCGATCGTCGTAACGGAGCGGGGCGGGTCCAACGTGGGAACGGGCGACGAGGCGGTCAGCCGCGACGCTACCGACCACGACCTAGCATCTCGTTCAACGTCGTTCTGGGGGGATCGAGCGCATGTCGAGATGGGGTCGGCGGTCTGGTGGGGGACCGCGAGGGGCGGTGGTGCTCGTCGCGGCCGCGACGCTCGTCGTCACCGCGTGTACCACCCAGATCGACGACGCAACGGTCGGCGCGGGTGTTGGGACCATCACCACGACGACACCGGCGGCCACCGCTCGACCAGCGGGCACGTCGCCGACGACGTCCACGTCGGTCGCTCCCGAACCGGAGCCCGCAGACCTGCCACAGGTGATCATCGGGATCTCGGGTACGGCGGCGAACCGTGCTCCCAGCGGCACCGCGCTGGTTCGGTACGACCGGGCAACGGGTGAACAGGTCGAACTTGTCACCGCGTCGGACCTCGCGGCGCTGGCGCCGGTCGGGCCGCTGGGGGCGACCGAGACCACCATGGCCGGGGTGAGCGATGGCGAGCCGCTCATCACCGGTGCGGACCTCTCGCCGGACGGTGAACGGATCGCGGTCACCGTGGTGTGGACCACCCAGGGCCGAACACTCGCCACCCTCGTGATGGTGGACGCGATCGGCGGATCGCCAGGGCAGGTCCTGTCGCCGCCGATGGCGGTCGAAGCGAGTCCGGTGTCGGGTGGAACGCCGACGTTCAGCCACGACGGCTCGAAGTTGGCGACGGTCGGCGCGACCCTGTCGATCTGGTCCCTGGACAGCGGTCAAGTGACCACGACCGACATCTTCACACCCTACGGCGCACCCAGCCTGGCGTGGTCGCCCGATGGCACGAGCCTCTCCTGGGGCAACCACTTCGAACGCACGATGACGCCGACGAGCAGCGTCGGGCGGTTCGCAGATCCGGCCCGACCCAGCACGCTGACCGTCGGCGACCCACGCGAAGGTACCGGCTTGTGGTGGGGCGCCGACGGCGAGCTCCGTGAACCCGCCGGGCCGGCCCGAGCGGTCGACACCGACGCCACCTCTGCGTGGGTGCTCGGTCGCCACGGCGCGACCACCGAGGACGGCGGCGTCGGGTACCAGTACTTCTGGTGGCCGAGCGGTGGCGACGGTTCGGATGCGGCACCTCTCGCCGAATTCCCGCCCGGGTTCTACGCGCTGTCCTGGTGACCGACCTGACCGTGCGAGGGTTCGCGGCGGCCGGAGCCGGCCAACTACCCTCGCACTGGCCGGATCGACATCCGCCACTCGCCGTTTCGCCGCTGAAAGTGCTGCCACACCCATGAACGAATCCACTGACGTACCCGACCCGCACCCCGATGTCGTGATCATCGGAGCGGGCCCCGCCGGGCTCACTGCGGCGTACGAGTTGGCGGGGTACGGCATCACGTCCACGATCCTCGAGGCCGACGACATCGTCGGAGGCATCAGCCGAACGGTGGAGCGCGACGGCTGGCGGTTCGACATCGGCGGCCACCGGTTCTTCACCAAGGTGCCCGAGGTCGAGGCGTTCTGGCACGAGATCCTGCCCGATGAGGACTTCATGCTGCGCCCGCGCATGAGCCGCATCTTCTACGAGGGCAAGTACTTCGACTACCCGTTGAAGTTCTCCAACGTGCTCGGGAACCTCGGCGTCTGGGAGTCGTTCCTCTGCGTCATGTCCTACCTCTGGGTGCGCATCCGGCCGCCGAAGGATCAGACCACCCTCGAGGGCTGGGTCGCCGCCCGGTTCGGTTGGCGGCTCTACAACCACTTCTTCAAGTCGTACAACGAGAAGCTCTGGGGGGTGCCGGTCAGCAAGCTCCCGGCCGACTTCGCGGCGCAGCGCATCAAGAACCTCTCGTTCTTCAGCGCCGTCGTGAACATGTTGATGCCCAAGCGCAACCAGAAGGAGATCACCTCGCTCATCGAGGAGTTCCAGTACCCGAAGTACGGCCCGGGGATGATGTGGGAACGATGCCGCGACAAGGTCGAGGCGTTGGGCTGCACCGTGGTGATGAACACCCGTGTGGTGGGGATCCGCCACGAGGACGGCAAGGCGGTTGCGGTCGTCGCCGAGGGCGCCGACGGCACTCGCAGCGAGTACCCGTGCGATCACGTCATCTCCACCATGCCGATCTCGCAGCTCCTCAAGGCGATGGATCCCCGGCCCGCCGAGTCGGCGTTCGAGGCGGCCGACGACCTCCGCTACCGCGACTTCATCACCGTGGCGCTCGTCGTCCCGGAGGAGTACAGCTTCCCGGACAACTGGATCTACGTGCACTCCAAGGACGTGCAGGTCGGACGCATCCAGAACTTCGGTTCGTGGTCGCCCTACCTGGTCAAGGAAGGTCGCACCTGCCTGGGCCTCGAGTTCTTCGTCTTCGAGAACGACGAGACCTGGAACCGATCCGACGACGACCTCATCGAGCAGGGCAAGCGCGAGCTCGAGACCCTCGGCTTGGTCGAGGCGTCCCGGGTCGAGGCGGGTTACGTCGTGCGCATGCCGAAGGCGTACCCGTTCTACGACGAGCGCTACAAGGCGAACGTCGCCCGGATCGTCGAGTGGCTCGACGACTGCGCACCGAACGTGCACCCGGTCGGTCGCAACGGGATGCATCGCTACAACAACCAGGACCATTCGATGTTCACGGCCATGCTGACGGCTCAGAACATCGCCACCGGTTCCAAGCACGACGTCTGGGCGGTCAACGTCGAGGAGGAGTACCACGAGGAGTCCTCCTCCGACGACTCGAGCCCGGTGCTCGCCGCCCGAGGGACCGGCCGTGATGCGCCGGTGATCTCCCGCGGCCACTACGACGAGGGACACCCGGTGCACCAACCCGCCACCGAGTCCACCACGTCAGGTTCGGGCGACACGAAGCGATGAACGGCGCGAGCGCCGGGCGCTCGAGAGCGAAGCCTCGTGCTCTCGGGTGCACGACGTGCTGCTCCAGCGTCGACTCCGGCGCCCGTGACCTCGCCGGCCTGCGGGGGCGAGCCGTCGCGGCACTTCAGTCGGTGCCGACACGATGATCGATTCCGTCGATGCCGTCGACGGGTCTGATGCTGTCCGCGGGTTTGGCGCCGACGGTGGTGATGCCGCGGGAGACGGTGCCATGACCGACGATCGCCGACGCGGCGGGGGCCCGTGGCGGGGGTGGGCGGCGATGGTCGCACTCGCCTCGGTGTGGATCGTGGCCAACGTCGCGTGGTTCCAAGCCAACCGCGGGTCGCGGCTGTGGGACCACGAGGAGGTCGGCTACGTGCGCGGCGTCGTGTACTTCGGCCGCCTGCGCCGGGGGTCGAGCATGTGGTCGGCCTTGCACGACGGTTACACGGGTCCGATGCAGGCGATCCTCGGAGCGCCGTCGCAATGGCTGTTCGGCAGCGAGCAGGCCACGGTGATCTGGGAGAACATCGCGCTCACCGCGCTCACGGCGCTGGTGGTCTTCTGGATGGTGCGCCGGCTGGCGGACCCCGTCGCCGGCCTCGTCGCCGGGTCGCTCGTCCTCCTGGTGCCGGGGATGATCGAGAACGCACGCGGTGCGCTCACCATGGTCCCGGCCACCACGTTCGCAGCGCTCGCCCTGGCCGCGCTCGTCGCCGGGAAGGGGCTGACGCGCTGGCAGTGGTCGGTCGCGGGTGGGGTGGCGATCGGATGCATGTCGCTCAGCCGCACCATGTCCATCGCGTTCATCCCCGGGCTGGTCGTTCCCGCGGTCGCGTGGTCGGTCACCGCAGGCACGCCGCGCCTGGTGATGGTGCGCAACGCGGCCCTCGCCGCCGGCGCCGCCGTCGCGACATCGCTGTGGTGGTGGGCGATCAGCTACGGGTCCGTCTTCGACTACATCACCGTCGGGTCCGCGAACGTCGCCACGTCGAACGTCCTCGGGGTGCTCGCGAGCCGCGTCAGCGAGTTGCTCCTCTACCTCGGCCTGCCGACCGTGCTGGTGGCCGGCATCTCGTACCCCGTGCTCGCGCGTCGACGCCGCCGTGACATGCGTTCCGCCGGGACCGGGACCGGGACCGAGGCCGGGGCCGGGGCCGTGATCGGGGATTCGGACGGACGCTCGATCGTCGAGCGCCACCGGATCGACGGCGACGCGTCGTCGAGCTCGCGACCGGATCGGTTGGACGAGACCTCGGCCACCTCGTCCACCGTCGTGGTCGATCGGCACGCCGCACCGCTGTCCATCGGACCGATCTGGGCGGCGATCGGCGTCGACCTACTGGTGTCGTTGGCGTCCAACACCATCGGGTGGTTGATGCTGCCGGTGGTGCCGTGGATCGTGGTCGCCGTCGTGGCGGGTGTGCGTCGTCGGTTCGACGGCCGATCGTGGCGCGTGTGGTCGATCCTCGTCGTGGGCACCACCGCAGCGGTCGCGATCGCGACGAGCACCGTGTGGATCGAGCCCGGCAACCGCTTCACCTGGTGCATGGAGCCGTTTCAGATCACCAGCGCGTGCCGCATCGCCGACGACGCCGAGGCGGCGCCGTGGCGGGCCGACATCGACACGATCGTCGATGAAACCTTCGCGATCTCGAACGCCTTGAAGACCGAGGGTCGAGAGGCCGACATCGCCGTGGCCGCCCGGGATCACATCATCTTGCCGTCCACCTTCCAGCTCGCCGCCGAGCTCCGCCACCGCTGGGAGTTCGATGCCTACCGCTTCTTCCCCCTCGACCAGTCGAAGCAGGCGCAACTCGACGGGGTGCGCGGAGATGCCGACATCGTGATCGTCGCGCCCGACGTCGAACCCGTGCTGCTCACGATGGACATGTACGACCCCGATGAGCTCGCCGGCCAGCTCATCGGCAACGGGTTCGCCTCGTGCCGCTCGGTGAGGTTGCCCGACGGCAAGGTGGTGCAGATCCTCGTGCGTGAGCCCGTGCCCCTCGGGGTGTGCGACTGACCCGGCGCGTTGCGGAGCCGATCCGGCAGCCCCGCGTTCGGCGGGACCACGAGCCGGTCGGGCACCTGAGGTGGGTCCCGCTACGTTGTCGTCATGCTGCGTGTCGCGGTTCGCTGCGCCAACCTCTTCCACGACGAGGTCGAAGGCGGCGAGAGCATCGTCACCATCACCCGGACCGTCACCTCGCGTGCCGAGCTCGAAGACCTGCTCCGAGCGGGCGTGGACCTGCACGCCCGCTGCTACTGCGGTCACGCCACACCGGTGACCGCGGCCAACGCGCTGCTCCGCGCGGACGACGCCCCCGACGGCGACTGACGCCCTGACCGATCTCTGCGATCCGGGCAACGCCGGGTCGCGGCGCTGCCGATGATCGGTCGCCGGCGCCAGGTCGCTGCTACCGTCCGCTTCGGACCGGTACCGCGCCGCCGTCGCTGGGGTAGCGATGGGCGGACTCGATCAAGGACGGACGATGGCCGACTTCTCACTCGCACTCAACGAGGATCAGCAGCAGCTCAAGGACTGGATCCACACCTTCGCCGTCGATGTCATGCGCCCGGCGGCGTCGGAGTGGGACGAGCGCGAGGAGTTCCCCTGGCCGATCATCGAGGAGGCGGCCAAGATCGGCCTGTACGGCTTCGACTTCATCGCCAACGCGATGCTGGGCGACCCGACAGGTCTCACGCTTCCGATCGCGGTCGAGGAGATGTTCTGGGGCGACGCCGGCATCGGGTTGTCGATCATGGGCTCGGGTCTCGCCGCCGCCGGCATCTCGGGGAACGGCACGCCGGAGCAGACCCTCGAGTGGGTGCCGCAGTGCTACGGCACGGCTGACGACGTGAAGCTCGGCGCGTTCTGCGTCTCCGAACCCGACGCCGGTTCGGACGTCAGCTCGCTCCGCACACGCGCCACCTACGACGAGGCCAAGGACTAGTGGACCCTCAACGGCACCAAGGCGTGGATCACCAACGGCGGCATCGCCGACATCCACGTCGTGGTGGCCGCGGTCGATCCAGAGCTCAAAGGGCGCGGCCAGGCGAGCTTCGTCGTCCCGCCCAACACGCCGGGGCTGTCGCAGGGACAGAAGTACAAGAAGCACGGCATCCGTGCATCGCACACGGCCGAAGTGGTGCTCGACAACGTGGTGATCCCCGGGTCGTGCCTGCTCGGAGGCAAGGACAAGCTCGACGCGAAGTTGGCCCGTGCTCGCGAGGCGGCGGGAAAGCCCACCCATGGAACGTCCGGCAAGCAACCGGCGATGGCCACCTTCGAGGCCACCCGGCCCGCGGTGGGCGCGCAGGCGATCGGCGTCGCCCGGGCGGCGTACGAGTACTCCCTGGAGTACGCGCAGGAGCGAGAGGCGTTCGGCAGGCCGATCATCATGAACCAGGCGATCGCCTTCATGCTCGCCAACATGTGCATGGAGATCGACGCTGCCCGCCTCCTCGTGTGGCGTGCGGCGTGGTTGGCGAGCAACGGCACGTACGTGAACGCCGAAGGATCGATGTCGAAGCTCTACGCCGGCCGCACCGCCGTCTGGGTCACCGAGCGCGCCATCCAGATCCTCGGCGGCTACGGGTACACGCGTGAGTACCCCGTCGAGCGGTGGCACCGCGACGCCAAGATCTTCGACATCTTCGAAGGCACCGAGCAGATCCAGGAGCTGGTCATCAGCCGGGCGATCTCCGGCCTGCGGATTGAGTAGTCTGACCTGCACTTTCTTGGTTTCGGAGGCCCGCCGGCGACGGCGGGCCTTCGCCGTTCCCGACCTCGGGTGGGGGCGCCATCCCTACTCCTATCCCTACTTTTCTCGCTACGCTCGCGTCATGGCCACGATCCGTCAGCGCAAGCGGGGGGTGTGGGAGGTCCGGGTCTTCGCCGGCCGTGATGGCGACGGCAAGCCGGTCCAGATCTCTCGCACCGTCCGGGGCGGCAAGAAGGACGCCGAGAAGGTTGCTGCCGCGCTCGCCCGCCAGCCTGGCCGCCAGGGCGGCCGGCGAACGGTCGCCGACCTGCTGGGGGAGTGGCGGGAGCTCAAGGCGGCGAGCTGGGCTCCGTATACGAAGCGCGACCATGAAGGGCGCGCCCGGTTGATCGTGGCCGATCGCATCGGCAAGGTCCCGGTCGCCCGCCTCCAGGTCACCGATGTCGACCAGTGGATCGTGCGCCTGCGCAAGGCCGGCGTCGGCGAGGCGTCGATCCGCAACCAGCTCCAGACCCTCCGGTCCGCACTGGCTCAGGCCGTGCGCTGGGGTTGGATCAGCCAGAACCCCGCCGCCCTCGCCAACCACGATCAGGCGAAGCGCACCGCTCGCGACGTGATGACCGCCGAGGAGGTCCACGCCATGCTCGCCGCCGCCGGGGTGGTGAACGAGATGGCACCGATCGCCTTCCGCCTCGCAGCGATCACCGGTGCCCGCCGGGCCGAGCTGGCAGCGCTGCGGTGGACCGACCTCGACGGCGCGGTGCTGACGATCGACAGCGCCATCAGCGTCGTGCTCGAGGGCCAGGGCGACGAACGCGAGACCGTCGTGCGCGACGACCCGACCAAGACCGGCGACCGCCGCCGAGTCGCCCTCGACCCAGACACGGTCGCGCTCCTCGAACCGCTCCGAGCGAAGCGCGAGCCCTATGCGCCCTGGCTGTTCAGCGACGACGACGAGCCGCCCCGCCCGGATCGCATCGGCTACTGGTGGCGGCGCGGCCGAGACCTCGCCGGCATCGACAAGGCATGGCGCCTCCACGACCTCCGCCACTGGTCGGCCACCTTCGCCCTCAGCGAGGGCTACGACCTCGCCGTCGTCGCCGGCCGCCTCGGCCACTCCGACCCGTCGACAACGCTGCGCGTGTACGCCCACGCTCGGAGCCAGCGCGACGTGGAGTTGGCGACGAGTTTGGGCGAGGCGCTGCGCCCGCTGAACAACGGCTGAAGGAAGGGCACGGGCGCCTACGCTCGTGGACGTGGGTTTGATCATCGTGCTGACGGCATCCTTGCTGGTCCTGGTCGCCATCAACCTCGTCATCGGCCGGAGCGCGGTGAGGGCGCGTGCTCTCGATGATCGCTGTGCCGATCTTGGTTTCGAGGCGCCGGAAGCGATCCGCTTTCGCGGCGCGTTCCGTCTTCCATCGGTGCCGGCTACCCCTATGGCGAGCTGGTAGCTGACCGCAGGGTGGTGGTCGTCGGTCGCCGAGGTCTCACCAACGGATCAGCGATCGAGAGGTCTGAGGTCGTCGCCGTTCGGGTCGGGCGTCCGAACCCCTTCGAGTTTGGGCTGTCTCGGATCGTTTTGGTCCTGCGGAACGGCTCACAGGAGCGGCGTTTCCTGGGTCGCGCCGAGGTCATCATCCCCGCTCTTGGCAGGCTCGGATGGCCGGTCGATCCGTGAGGATGAACGACGACGAGCCAGTGCCCCGACCAACCTTCTTCGAATCGATGCGGCCTTGGCGGGTCACGATAGAAGGGTCCAACTCCCTCGATGAAGGTCTCGCTGACTTGCGGCTGGAGTACCCGGAGCCGTCTGTCGAGGAGTCACGGTTCCCGAGCCTTGGACCCGTGCGCCAAGACCGGTGGTTGGCTGCTGAGCCTCGCCCAAGCGGCTCGTCGAACAGCGGACCATCGACCCGCCCGCCGGCTACGTCCGGGTCCTTGGCCCCGTGCCAACCGGAGGCGAAGCCCTGTGTGAGCGATCAGTGATTCTCGCGGTCGGCGATCACTGAATCTCGCGGTGGCGGTAGTGGGTGTTCCTTCTGAGATCCCACCGTTGAGCGTGTGGCCCCTCCAGCCTGTCGAGCGACCAAGCATCGACAGATTCGCTGGA
>JBBSTY010000156.1:0-8684 GCA_038235385.1 Acidimicrobiales bacterium
ACAAGTACGAGGACCTCGTGAAGATCGGTGTCATCGACGCGGCGAAGGTGACCCGTTCTGCGCTGCAGAACGCCGCATCGATCGCCGCGCTGTTCCTCACCACCGAAGTCGTCATCGTCGACAAGCCGGAGAAGTCCGCCGCCATGCCCATGGGCGGCGGCGACATGGACTTCTGATCGTCCGACCGATCGGTTGATCGGTCATCGGTCGAAGGTTCGGCAAGCGACCGGGCACCCCACGGGGTGCCCGGTCGCTGCCGTTCTCGGCCCGGGTCGGCAGCGGCGCATCCTGCAGCCGGTCGGGCGCCGGTCGGCCCGGACCTGATCGCGGGGGCACGCCGGTACGGTGGCCCAGTGGAACGAGGACGCACCGCCAAGGTGCTCACGACCCGGTACGGGAGCGATGGCGGGTCGGTCCTCGACGACGTGATCGTCGAGGAGCCGTTGTCGATCCGCCTCGACGACCACCTGGTGACGACCACCATGCGCACCCCCGGCCACGATGTCGAGCTGGCTGCCGGGTTCTGCTTCACCGACGGGCTGCTGGATGGGGCAGCGGTCACGAGCTGTCGCTCCGCAGACACGGGCGCGGCGGACACCGACGTCAACGTCGTGTCGGTCGAGACCGGCGGCCTCGCCCCTGTGCCCACCCCGCGCCTCGGCACCACGACCTCGTCGTGCGGGCTGTGCGGTTCGGTGTCCATCGACGCGCTGGCCGAGCGCCTGCAACCGCTTCAGGACCCGCCCGTCTTCCCGCTCGATCTCCTGGCGTCGATCCCCGGACGCGTGCAGGCCGAGCAGGCGCTGTTCGGCGTCACCGGCGGGGTCCACGCCGCCGCCGCGTTCGATCGGGACGGCGCGACGGTCGTGCTGCGCGAGGACGTCGGCCGCCACAACGCCGTCGACAAGGTGGTCGGCCGGCTCCTGCTCGACGGCCTGCTCCCGGCGACCGATCTGGGTCTCTTCGTGAGTGGTCGCTCCTCGTTGGAGATCGTGCAGAAGGCGTGGGCGGCCGGGTTCGCCGCCGTGGTCGCGGTCAGCGCCCCGACCTCGCTCGCCGTCGAGACCGCTCGGCGCGCCGGCATGGTGCTCACCGGCTTCGTCCGCGACGGGCGGCTCAACGTGTACGCCCCCGAACGGCTCGACTGATCGAGCGCCGGGTCCCTGCGGCCGACACGGTGGTGCCGTGTCGAGTTCCTCACCGGACGGGGTCGCCCCTAGGGTGGGCTTCATGGTCGAACCAGCGCAGCCGTCGATCGGGTGGGGCGTGCTCCACCTGTTCTGCAAAGCCACGCCTCTCGCCGATCGGGACCTGATCCTGGCGGCGATCGAACAGGCCGAGGCCGATGGCGATCAGGTGGTGACGGTGGCCGTGCTCGGCCACAAGGCCGACATCGGCTTCATGGCGCTCAGCGAGGACCTGTGGCGGCTGCGCCACCTCCAGACCCAGATCGCCCTCGCCGGCGTCGACATCGTCGACTCCTACGTCTCGCTCACCGAGATCAGCGAGTACGCCACGGGCGCGCCGGAGCAGATGAAGAACGCCCGGCTCTACCCGAACCTGCCGCCGGAGGGCAAGGATGCGTTCTGCTTCTACCCGATGTCGAAGCGCCGCGACCCCGAGCAGAACTGGTTCACGCTGCCGTTCGACGATCGCAAGGAGCTGATGTACGAGCACGGGGCCTCGGGCCGGAACTTCGCCGGTCGCGTGGTGCAGGTCATCACCGGGTCCACCGGCATCGACGACTACGAGTGGGGGGTCACCCTGTTCGCCGTCCGTCCCGACGACCTCAAGGAGGTCGTGTACACCATGCGCTTCGACCGGGCCTCCGCGTCCTACGCCGAGTTCGGACCGTTCTACGCCGGGCTCATCGCGTCCCCCGCCGACGTCCTCGATCGCGTCGGGCTCGCCGGCTGACGTCCGGCGCGGCATCCACGACCCCATGGGCGACCTCCCCCGGCTGCGAGCGCACCTGCGAACGTTCGATCGTGTGCTGGTCGCGTTCAGCGGCGGCGCCGACTCCGCGTTCCTGGCGTGGGTCGCGCACGACACGCTCGGACCCGAGCGGGCGGCGGCGGTGACCGCGGTGTCGCCGTCACTCGCCGGCGACGAGCACGCCGACTGCGCCTCGTTCACCAGCCGGTGGGGCATGACCTGGATCGAGATCCACACCGAGGAGATGCGCAACGCCGCCTACCAGCGCAACGACGCCGACCGGTGCTTCTGGTGCAAGGACGCGCTCATGGACTCGGTCGGACCGCTGGTGGCGGCCGGTGGCACCCACGACGGTGCCACGGTGCTGCTGGGCGTGAACGTCGACGACCTCGGCGACCACCGGCCCGGCCAGGTCGCGGCCGTCCAGCGGGGCGCCGTGTTCCCTCTGGTCGACGCCGGCTTCACCAAGGCCGACGTCCGGCGGTGCTCACGTGAGCTGGGTCTGGCCACGTGGGACAAGCCGGCGGCGGCGTGCCTGGCGTCTCGCGTGCCGTACGGTTCGCTCGTGACCGTTTCCGTGTTGAGCCGCGTCGAGCGGGCCGAGGCCGCGCTGCACCGGCTCGGCCTCCTCGCGCTGCGGGTGCGCCACTACGACGACACCGCTCGGATCGAGGTCCCGCTGCCCGACCTCGAACGGGTGATCCTGCGGCGCGACGACGTCGTCGCCGCGGTCAAGGGAGCGGGGTACCGCTACGTCACCCTCGACCTCGAGGGACTCCGATCGGGGAACCTCAACGACGCGCTCGCCCAGTCGGAACCACGACGGTGAGCGACGCGTCGGAGCTCCCCGCGACACCGGACCCGGAGACCGACGTGCACACCGACGAGCAACCCACCCCGCCATCCGATGGGCGATCCGACACGCAGCCGGCCGCCCCCGCCGATGCGCAACCGGCGGCGCAGCCGAACGCGTCGTCACCGGAGCGAGCCGACGCGGAGCTCGACGAGGTGCTCGCCACCGCGGTGGCCGAGCTGATCATCGAGCACGGCCACACGCCGCGCATCGAGGGGCGGACGATCCTGCTCAACGATGTCGTCAGCGGCACGCTGCACCTCGCCGCCCTCCAGGCGCTCGGCTACGCCGCCGCGGCCGCGCCGGTCGGCGCGGTGGCCCACGGACCGGGCGGGGTGGCGGCGGCCGTGTGGATCGGTCCCGAGCTGTACATCTGCCGGTGGACGGGCCCGACCCGCTGGGTGTCGAAGTACCGCTTCCCGAACCGAACCCGCCCCGACACCTACGTCCGCGACGACACGGGCATCCCGAGCCACCTGGCCAAGGGCAGCTGGTACGGCGAGGTGCCCGACGAGGTGGCCGAGGCGTTCTTCGCTGTCGGCATCCTGCTCGACGAACCCCCCTTCCCGGTCCCCCAACCCCCGCCACCGCCCCCGAGGTCCGAACCCGCGACGAAGCGGTCCTCGACCTCGGGCTCGTCGGCTCCACGGGCGCCCCGTGCCCCGCGACCCAAGGCGCCGCCGGCTCCGAAGAAGGTGGTCGCCGCGACACGAACCTGCATGTCCTGCTTCCAGCAGAAGCACCCGGACCAGTTCGTCGAGGGGTCCGACCTCTGCATCGACTGCCGCTGATCGACGGCGCTCGCCCCATCGGTGACGCCGGTGACTCCGGCCACGACCGAGTCGAGCTGTGATGGGTCTCAGTCGTCCCGGCGGTCGTCGTGCTGGTGCCCGTCGGCTTCGTCGACGTCGTCGTCATCGGTCGGCACGCGCGACCAGATCGGGAAGGCGATGTGCGCCACCCCCAGGTGATCGACGATGCGCCCGCTGGCGTCGAGTTGGGCGAGGCACGGTCGAGCCGTCGCCAGGTCGCCCACCATGGCGATGTAGTCGGGGACGGCGACGAGCAGCGGGCCGGCGTCCGCGTCGGCGTCGCCCGACCGGAGCACGGCCTCCACCTCGAGGGTGGGGCGGCACGGGTGCGAGCGGTCGACGGGCCAGCAGTGGTAGACGATGCCCTCGAAGACCGACAGGGCCCGGATGCGCATGGCGGCAGTCTCTCGCGTGAGGCGGTCCGGGCTCACCACCCGGCGGTGCCCGGACCCCCCTTGAACGGGCCGACCACGCGGTCGGTGATCCAGCCGCCGTAGAAGGCGCCCTCGTTGGGGCGGACGAGATCGTCGCCCACCCAGCACTCGTCGGCCTTCTGCGCGTAGAACGCCAGGTGGTCGGTGATGGCCGCGAAGCGCGGCGTCGGCGACGGGTAGCTCCACGCCGCATCCTCGACGGTGCGCTGATCGGTGACGATGTCCCAGTAGGAGGCCTGGCCCTTCCACTCGCAGAACGTGCGGCTGAGCGACGGCCGCAGCCGGGCACGGTCGACGTCGCCAGGCGGCAGGTAGAAGGCGGGAGGTTGACTGGTCTCGAGCACCCGGTAGCCGTCGGTGGTGTCGACGATGGTCAGACCATCGACGATCACCCGGATGCGGTCGGTCACACGTTCGAGCGCGGGCGGGCGGGGGTAGTCCCACACCGACTCCTGACCTGGTCCCGGTTCGATGCGCGTGGGTCGGTCGTCCATCCTCCAAGCATGGCCCCGACGGCCAGCCGACCTCGGGTCGTACGCCCTGCGGCTGTCGCCCGCTGCGCGCGGGTCCGCCGTCGTGACAGCACGGGCGACGGTGGGCGACGATGGTTCCATGGCGACGAGCGACGACCCGGGTGCGGGGGGATCGGCCGCCGGCGACCGCGCCGACGACGCCGACGACGCCGTCCGGCTGGCCGCCTACGCCGAGAGCCTCGCCGACGGCGTCGATGCGGCGCTCGCCGGGTGGGTCGAGGCCCAGGTCGCCACGATCATGGTGGCGTGGTCGGGCGAGGTGCCCGACGAGGTGCGGGAGGAGGCCCGGCGGGCCGGACGGGCGGCCCGGGACGAGCTCGGCCCCGAGGTGCGCGCCCTGCTGCGGCTCGACATCGACGATCAGCGCACCAACCCGATGTCGATCCTGCGGACCGCGGCCGCGTACCCAACGGTGGTGCTCCGGGCCGTCGGCGTCCCACCGGTGGAGCGCGACCGGGACGCCGAGGCGCACTTCCCCGACGACGACTACGACCTCGTCCCCACCCGCTTCGCCGACCTCGATCCGTCGCTGCACGACGCCGGTCTGCGGTGGGGAGCGGCGAAGGCGCACGTCCACCTCCAACGTCGCCGACGCGAGGGCCGTCGGTGACCGCCCGCCGCCTCGTGGCGACCGGGGATGATGCACGGCCGCGGTCGTCCTCGGCCGCTCGGTACCGCTCCGACACGGTCGGCCGATAGGTTCGGTCCGTGCAGAGCGTGGTGGCCTGGGTGCCCGACCTGATGGATCGATCGAAGATCACCGCGGCGGCCGTCGGCGCGGTGCGGTTCGTGCGCCGCCCCGACGAGCTCGCCGATGGTGCGGCGGCCGCCGACCTGGTCGTGGTCGACCTCGGCCGCGACGACGTCACCGAGCTCCTGGGCGTGCTCGCCGACGTGGCTGCCCTCGGGGTGCGCGTGATCGGCTTCGGACCCCACGTCGACCGCGACGTGCTCGACGAGGCGCGTGCCGCGGGGTGCAGCCAGGTGCTCACCCGCTCGGCCTTCTTCTCGCAGCTCGACACGCTCCTCGCCTGATCGGCGATCCCTCGCCCGTTGCCCGGTCGCCGGGCGGCCGACCATCGGGTCCCGTTCGTGGCGCACGTACACTGCGGCATGGTTCGGCCGCTGGAGCGCGATCAGCTCGTCGCTGATCCGGCGCTCGCGGGCCTCGACCTCTGCCGGGTCTACAGCGACCACGTCGACCGGTGGCTCGCCGACCTCTTCGCCGATGCGGATCCCCCCGATGGGGTGGCGCTCGTCGCCGTGGGCGGGTACGGACGCGCCGAGCTCTCGCCCCAGAGCGACCTCGACCTGGTGCTGCTGCACCGATCCGGGACCGACGTCGGCGCCCTCGCCGACCGGATCTGGTACCCGATCTGGGATGCGGGGCTCAAGCTCGGCCACAGCGTCCGCACCCCCAAGGACGCGCTCGCCCTGGCATCGGAGGATCTCGACACCGCCACATCGCTGCTCTCGATGCGCGCCGTCGCCGGCGACGCCGATCTCGCTCGCGACCTCGCCGACCGGGCGGCGGCGCTGTGGCGCTCGCGTGCCCAGCACTGGCTCGGCGAGGCGAGCCGGCGGGTCCACGCCCGCCACGCGGCGTCGGGAGAGGTCGCGTTCCTGCTCGAGCCGGACCTCAAGGAGGGGCGGGGCGGCCTCCGCGACGTGCACTGCATCCGGTGGGCCGAGATGGCCCGCCCGGTGATGTCGGCCGGCGACGACGAGGTGCTGTCCGCGGCCTACGACGTGTTGGTGTCGGCTCGCGTCGAGCTCCACCGCCGCACCGGTCGATCCGGTGATCGTCTGGTGCTCCAGGAGCAGGACAGCGTGGCGGCGGCCCTCGGCTACGCCGATGCCGACGAGCTGATGCGAGCGGTCTCCACCGCGGCGCGCACCATCGCGTGGCGTGGCGACGAGGTGTGGAACGGCATCGAGTCCTCGGCGGGTGGCCGGTCGGGCATCCGGCGCCGTCGGGATCGGGAGGTGGCACCCGGACTGGTGCTCCGCGGGGACGTGATCGTGCTCACCGCCGACGACCCGGCGTCGGATCCCCACCTGGTGCTGCGCACCGCCGAGGCGGCGGCCCGGAACGACGCGCGGATCGACCGGCAGAGCCTCGAGCGCCTGGCCGATGCCGCCGCGCCGGGGCCCGTTCGATGGGACGACGACGGGCGTGCCCTGTTCGCCGCCCTCCTGCTCGCCGGACCGCCCGCCGTCGGGGTGGTGGAGGCGCTCGACCAGATGGGTCTGTGGGTGCCGTTGCTGCCCGAGTGGGAGATGGTGCGGTTCCGACCGCAGCGCAACGCCTATCACACCTACACCGTCGATCGGCACCTCGCCGAGACCGCTGCCAACGCCGCCGCGCTGGCCCATCGGGTCGACCGCCCCGACCTGCTCGTGGTGGGGGCGCTGCTGCACGACATCGGCAAGGGGTACCCCGGCGACCACACCGTCGTCGGGATCGACCTGGTCGGCCGCATCGGCGAGCGCATGGGGTACCCGCCCACCGACATCGCGGTGCTGCAGGACCTCGTGCGCCACCACCTGCTGCTGCCCGACGTCGCCACCCGGCGCGACCTCACCGACGACGGGACGCTCCGGATGGTGGCGGGCGCCATCGGGAACGAGCGCACCTTGCGGCTCCTCGCCGCCCTCACCGAGGCCGACTCCCTCGCGACCGGTCCGGCCGCGTGGAACCGGTGGAAGGCGCAGCTCGTCGACGAGCTCGTGGAACGCACCGCCATCGTGCTCGGGGGCGGAAGCCTGGCCGACGCCACCGTCGACTCGTTCCCGAGCGATGCCCAGCGCGCCCTGATGGCTGACGGCGGCGACGTCGTCGACGCCGCGGGCGACACGCTCACCGTGGTGAGCGCCGACCGGCCCGGGCTCTTCAGCCGCGTCGCCGGCGTGCTCGCGCTCAACGGTCTCGACGTGCTCGATGCCGCCGCGGTCACCAACGACGCCGGCACGGCACTGGAGGTGTTCCGGGTCGAGTCCGGCGCCGGGACACCGATCCCGTGGGATCGGGTGCGCCGCGACCTCGAACGGGCCCTCTCCGGTCGCCTCGCCGTGGCCGCCAGGCTGGCCGAACGGGCTCGGGAGTACCACCGCCCGACGGTGGCGCCACGCGGACCGGTGGCGCCGGCCGTGAAGGTCGACAACGAGATCTCCGACACGGCGACGGTCGTCGAGGTGCACGCCGCCGACGCCATCGGCGCGCTGTACCGGTTGACCCGCGCCATCGCCGAGCTCCAGCTCGACATCCGCTCGGCGAAGGCGCAGACCATGGCGCTCGAGCTGGTCGACTCGTTCTACCTGCGCGACCGCGACGGCGAGAAGATCACCGATCCCGAAGCCCTCGGCGAGATCGAGCGGGCGCTCCTGCACGCCCTGGTGGAGTGATGGGTCCGCTCGTCACGGCCGCCTCCCTGCGGCGGTGCCTGTCGCGTTCGTTGCCGGTCGGGTTCGGGGCCGGTTCGGTAGGGTCGCGACGTGGCTGATCGCTCTCCTCCCACCCAACAGGACCTGGTGCGCTGGAGCGAGGCGCTCTCGGGCATCGCCCGCACCGGCCTCGGCTTCACCGAGAGCCAGTACGAGCGGGAGCGCTTCGAGGAGGTGCTCGCCGTCGCCGCCGACATGCGCAACGCCGCCGGCAGCGAGTACGAGATCGCCGAGCTGATCGAGGGGTGGATGGGCTCGGTCGGCGACGGCGTCGCCGGCTACCAGACCCCCAAGGTGGCGGTCGGCGCCGTCGTCGGCAACGACGCCCACGAGATCCTGCTCATCGAGCGGGCGGATTCGGGCATCTGGCTCTATCCCACCGGGTGGGCCGACATCGGGTACTCGGCGGCGGAGGTCGCCGAGAAGGAGGTGCAGGAGGAGACCGGCATCGAGTGCGAGGTGGTGCAGCTCATCGCCGTCCTCGACGGCATGCGCCTCGGGTTCACGCCGATCCCGCTGTACTCGCTGGTGTTCCACTGCCGGGCCGTCGGCGGGGAGCTGGAGCCGCACCCGCTCGAGTGCACCGACGTCGGCTGGTTCGCCCAGGACGCCCTGCCCGACCGCACCGCCGGTGTCCACCAGTGGGCGGACCAGGCGTGGGGCGGCCGCCGCG
>JBBSTY010000157.1:0-8552 GCA_038235385.1 Acidimicrobiales bacterium
CCCCCCGCCCCCCCCCGCGCCGGGGGTGACGGGCGGCGCTCCGACCCGCGCTCGCAATTGAACGGTGGTTCAGGCGCCTCGTAGGCTGCCCGCAACCACGGTGGTGGCCCCACGACCGTGTCCGGTCGTTCGTCCCCGCCGAACCCGGAACCGGAGCCCACACCCATGACCGAAGCCGTGATCGTGTCCGCCGCCCGCACCCCGATCGGTCGGGCCAACAAGGGCACGTTGCGCGATGTCGACGCCGCCACCCTCGCCCAGGTCGCGCTCGGCGCGGCGATCGAGCGGTCCGGCGTCGACCGGGCCGACATCGACGATCTGGTCCTCGCCGAGAACCTGCAGGGCGGCGGGGTCCTCGGCCGGTACGTCGCCGTCGACCTCGGGCTCGACGACGTCCCCGGCATGGCGAACAACCGGCACTGCGCCGGCGGCATGAGCGCCATCCAGATCGGCGCCGGCTCGATCATGGCCGGGATGGATTCGGTCGTCGTGGCCGGCGGCACCGAGAGCCTGAGCTCGATGCCCCAGACCTTCAAGTCGATCCCGGCGTCCGCCCTCGACTTCCAGCAGTGGATGTCGGCCAGCCACCGCGAGACCCCCGACGCGCCGGCCTGGGACATGTCGATCACCGTGGGTGAGAACACCTCCCGCGAGGCGGGACTCACCCGCCAGGACCTCGACGAATGGGCCGTCTACTCCCAGCAGCAGGCCTGCCTGTCGATCGAGAAGGGCTACTTCGAGAACGAGATCGTTCCGGTCGAGGTCCCTGACGGCGACGGCGGGACGTCCCTGTTCACCACCGACGAGCACCCCCGGCCGGGCACCACCCTCGAGAAGCTCGCCCAGCTCACCCCGCTGCACCCCGAGCTCGAGCAGCCCACGATCACCGCGGCCAACTCCGCCGGCCTCAACGACGCCGCCGCGGCGGTCGTGCTCACGAGCGATGCCTACGCAGCCGCCCACGGCCTGAGCCCCCTGGCCGCCATCCGCTCGTGGGCCTCGGTGGGCGTGGCCCCTGCCCGCACGGGCATGGCGCCCATCGCGGCGATCCCCAAGGCGCTCCAGCGCGCCGGGCTCACCCTCGACGACATCGACCTGTTCGAGATCAACGAGGCGTTCAACTCGGTCACCGTCGCCACGATCCGGGCGCTCGGCATCGACCCCACGATCGTCAACGTCAACGGCAGCGGCTGCAGCCTGGGCCATCCCATCGCCGCCACCGGCGCCCGGATGGTGACCACGATGATCAACGAGCTGCGCCGCCAGGACAAGACCCTCGGGGTCGTCGCCATGTGCGCCGGTGGCGGCATGGGGTCGGCCACGGTGATCGAGCTCCGCTGAACCGTCGACGCGACCGACCACCGACCACCGGCCCACTGGCCGCTGACCGCTGACCGCTGACCACCGACCTCCGACCAGGGGAGCCCATGCGCACCACCCACATCCGCCGGACCGCCATCGTCACAGCGGTGGCCCTCGCCACCCTGCTGGCCGCGTCGTGCTCCGGAACGGGTTCCGGCGACGGGGCCGATCAGGGACGCGGTGCACCGGGATCGGACCCGACGGCGGACCTCGACGTCTCCGGGAGCACCGGCGCACCGGCGGTTCGCCTCACCCGGTCGAACGGCTGCGACACCGGCGCAACACCGACCACCGGTACCGACGAGGAGATCACCATCCCGTCGGGAACCGCCACCCGCACCTACCTGCAGCACGTCCCCGCCATCCACGACGGCGCCACGGCGCTGCCGGTGATCGTCGACCTCCACGGCTACACCGAGGGCGCCCGGATCCACACGGCCATGAGCAACCTCGGTCCCGACGGCGACACCTTGGGCTACATCACCATCACCCCGCAGGGCGAGGGTCCGGTCCCGCACTGGGTCGCCGAGGTCGGCTCCGACGACGTCGCGTTCATCGGCAACGTGCTCGACGACGTCGAGTCGAACCTGTGCGTCGACCTCGACCGGGTGTACGTCACCGGCTTC
This sequence comes from Acidimicrobiales bacterium, assembly GCA_038235385.1. Lineage (GTDB taxonomy): Bacteria > Actinomycetota > Acidimicrobiia > Acidimicrobiales > Acidimicrobilacustridaceae > JBBSTY01. The sequence continues at coordinate 1,989 of JBBSTY010000157.1, forward strand.
TCGAACGGCGCGTTCCTGACCTCGGCGCTCGTGTGCTCCATGGCCGACCGCTTCGCCGCCGCCGCTCCCGTCGCCGGGATCCAGGACCCCGACGGCTGCACGCCGTCGCGTCCGGTGCCGGTGATCGCGTTCCACGGCACGGCCGACACGTTCGTCAGCTACGACGGGTCCCTCGGATCCTCGGTGGCCGACCTGCCCTCGCCGGACGGGTCCGGCGCCACGATCGGCGACCTGGGCGAGGGCGACCCGTCGCTCACCGGCCCGAGTGTCCCCGACATCACCGCCGCCTGGGCTGCCCGCAACGGCTGCGATGCGGTTCCCACCGAGACACCGGTGACCGACGACGTCACCCAGATCTCCTTCGGGTGCCCCGCCGGTGCCGAGGTGTCGCTGTACCGCGTCGACGGTGGCGGACACGCCTGGCCCGGGAGCGAGTTCTCCGCCTCGATCGGGTCGGTGACCGGCGCCACCACCATGTCGATCGACGCCAACGAGCTCATGTGGGCCTTCTTCGAGGCCCACCCGATGCCGTCGTGACCACCGCCGCGATCGCCGGACGGGAGCGGGATCAGCGCCCGTAGGCGTGGCGACCGTCGGCGTCGACGACACTCACCACGTAGCGGAGCTCGACCGTGCGCGGTTCGAGGTCGGCGGCGTCGCTCGCCCGGGTTCCGACGTTCACCCAGCCGAGCACCTGCTCGGAGGGTTCGAGTCCGAGGAGCTCGTCGAGGTCACCGCCGGCCATGACCCCGGCGCTCTTCCAGATCGCCGCGAGGCCGAGGGCCGACGCGGCGAGCACGATCGCGTACCCGCAGCAGGCGGCGGTGGCCTTCTGCTCCCACTCGGGCACCCGGGCTCGTTGGGGCGAGGCGATGAGGACGATCCGGGTGGGGGCGGCGAACGCCTTGGATCGCGCCTTGTCCAGGCTCGCCTGATCGGCGCCGGGCGAGTCCGCCGCCAGCGCCGAGGCCAGCGCATCGCCGAACCGCTCCTGGGCATCCTCGGGAACGACGACGAACCGGTACGGCCGCAGCAGCTTGTGGTCGGGGACCGTCGTCGCGGCGCGGAGCAACAGGTCGAGCTGATCGGCATCGGGCCCCGGTTCGAGCAGGGCGAGGTCGCTGCGACGGTTGAGGATCAGATCGAGCGGCAGGTTTGACGGTTCGGACACGACACATACTCCGATGGGCGTTCGGCGGGGCGTTGGCATCGTAGGCAGTCCGTGGCCCGCTGCGGTCGAGGGCGACGGGGTGCTCGTCGGCTACAGGTCGTGGAAGGTCTCGATCTGCGCGCCCAGGAGGTTGAGCCGCTCGGCGAGCGATTCGTAGCCGCGGTTGATCACGTTCACGTTGCGCAGGACCGACGTGCCCTTGGCGGCCAGCATGGCGAGGAGGATGACGACGCCGGGCCGCAGCGCGGGTGGGCAGATGACCTCGGTTCCCGACCAGTGGGTCGGACCCTCGATGAGCACGCGGTGGGGATCGAGCAGCTTGACGTCGGCGCCGAGCTTCACCAGCTCCACGAGGTAGATGGCCCGGTTCTCGTACACCCAGTCGTGCACGAGGGTCGACCCGGTGGCGGTGGCGGCGATGATGGCGAAGAACGGCAGGTTGTCGATGTTCAGGCCCGGGAACGGCATCGGGTGGATCTTGTCGATGGCCGCCCGGAGCTCCGATGGACGCACGGTGAGGTCGACCAGCCGGGTCCGGCCGTTGGCGGCGACGTACTCGTCGCTGCGGTCGTAGTCGAGACCCATCTCCTCGAGGATCGCCAGTTCGACCTCGAGGAACTCGATCGGGGCCCGGCGGATGGTGATCTCCGACCGTGTGACGATCCCTGCAGCCAGCAGGCTCATCGCCTCGACCGGATCCTCGGAGGGGGCGTAATCGACGTCACGATCGATCTCGGCCACGCCGTGGACCTCGAGGGTGGTGGTGCCGATGCCGTCGATGCGCACCCCGAGCTCGGTGAGGTAGAAGCAGAGGTCCTGCACCATGTAGTTCGGACTGGCGTTGCGGATCACGGTGACGCGAGGCTCGCGGGCGGCGGCCATGAGCACGTTCTCGGTGACGGTGTCGCCCCGTTCGGTCAGCACGATGGGGCGCTGGGGATGCACCGACCGGTCGACGGTGATCTCGTAGCGGCCGTGCTCGGTTTGCACCACCACGCCGAACGGGCGCAGGGCGATGAGGTGTGGCTCGATGGTGCGCTCGCCGAGGTCGCAACCGCCGGTGTAGGGCAGCGAGAAGCGGTCCTCGCGGTGCAGCAGCGGTCCGAGGAACATGATCACGCTGCGCGTGCGGCGGGCGGCGTCGACGTCCATGTTGGCCAGGTCGAGCACGGCCGGCGGGATGATCTCGAGGTCGTTGTCGTCGTTCAGCCAACGGGTCTTCACCCCGATGCTGTCGAGCACCTCGAGGATGCGGTTCACCTCGTCGATGCGCGCCACCTTGCGCAGCGTCGTGCGGCCCCGGTTGAGCAACGACGCGCACAGCAGGGCGACGCCGGCGTTCTTCGACGACTTCACGTCGATCGAACCGGACAGCACGGTGCCGCCCACCACCCGCAGGTTCATGGGCGCCTGGCGGCCGAGCGTGACGAGCTCGTGGTCGAGGGCCTCGCTGATGCGCGTGAGCATCTCGACGCTCAGGTTCTGGCCGCCCTGTTCGATGCGGTTGATCGCGCTCTGGCTCGTCCCGAGCGCCTCGGCCAGGCCCGCCTGGGTGAGCCCGCGGTGCTTGCGGGCGTCGCGGATCAGCGTGCCGATCTGGCGGAGGTAGGCCTCGGACCGCAGTGCGGCATCATCAGACATGGTCGAGAAGTAACTCATATGTGAGATATGGGTCAAGTCGGCGCGGTCGGGTGCCCGACGCCGTTGCCTGCTGGGTGGTCACGGTCACGGTGCCGGTTCCGGTTCCGGTGACGGGGCATCGTCGAGCAGGGCGAGGATCTCATCGCCGTAGCGCTCGAGCTTGGCCGGGCCGATGCCGTGCACGGCCAGGAGCTCCTGGGGGGTCCCGGGTCGGGCGGACGCGATCTCCTCGAGGGTGGCGTCCTTGGCGATCACGTAGGCCGGAACGGCGTCGGCCTTCGCCCGGTCGGCCCGCCACTCCCGGAGGGCGGCGAGGACCGGCTCCGCCGACGCATCGACGGCCGGCCGCGACCTTGCGCTCCCGGGTGACGCGCTCGTCGCCACCAGGCGACGTTCCTTGCCGTCGACGGTGACCGTCGATCCGAACGCCACCCGGAAGCGGGCGCGCCCCGCCAGGAGCACCGCGCCCGACGCGTCGATCTCGGCCACGGTGCACTCGTAGCCTCCCCACTGCACCTCGAGACCGACCGCGGCGGCCACGTCGGAGGGTCGGGCGCCCCGTGCCGGGGCCGCCGATCGGCCGACGGCCGCTGCCGGTTCGGGTTCGGGCGCCGGAGCGCCCGGTTCGGCGAGCTCGTCGAGGAACAGCGACGGCTCCGCCGCATCGGCCACGATGGTGACGTCGGCCTGGCACCGGGTGATCGCGACGTGGAAGACCCGGCGCTCCTCTTCGACGTCGGTGCTCAGACGGTGCGGGAAGGTCCCCTCCGATGCGTCGTGCACGATGACGTGGGGCCACTCGAGCCCCTTGACCCGGTGGACCGTGGAGAGCTGCACGCCGTCGGGGTCGCGCCCACCATCGAGCGCCGTGCGCAACCAGGCCTCGAAGTCGTGGGGATCGGGATGCAGGGACCCCAGCGCGATCAGCGCCCGCAGGTCGTCGGAGTGGGCAGCCGAGTTGCGACCACGGTGGGCCGAGTCGAGGGTCTGCATGGCACGGTCGAGACCGATCTCGTTGCGCACGAACCGGACGAGGCGATCGGTGGGCGCGCCGGTCGAGGCGAGCGCCTGGATGCGTTCGACATCGTCGGCGAACCCCTCGACCTTGGGACGGTCCTTCTCCTGCACCCGGCCTGCCAGACGCCGCAGACCCGAGAGGTCGCGCTGCTCGCTCATCCACTCGATCATGCGGGGCGAGATGCTTCGGCCGGGGCGACGCGCCGCTCGCTCGATGTCGGCACCACCGAGCCCCTGGGCTCGGGTGGCGAGCCGAACCCACGAGAGCGCGGCGGCCACACCGGTGCGCTCCAGGAACCGGCCACCCTCGCGGTTGAGCACCGCCAGCCCGGCCTCGCCGAGCGCCACCTGCACGGGCGCCAACAGCGTGTTGACCCGGGAGAGCACCACGATGTCGGTGGGGGCGACACCGGCGTCGACGAGCTCGACCACGCGTGCGGCGGTCGCTTCGACGGGTTGGGCGTGGCGCACGACGCGCAACGTGTCGCCGGTGGCAGCACGTGGTCCTGGGCGGATCTGCTTGGGCACCCGGTGCCGGTTGCGCGAGAGCAGGTTGGCGGCGGCGGCGACGACCGCGGCCGGGCAGCGGTAGTTGACCTCGAGCGCGTGGTGGGTGGCACCGGGGAAGTAGCGATCGAACTCGATGAGCCAGTCCGGCGACGCGCCGGAGTACCCGTAGATCGTCTGGTCGTCGTCGCCCACGCCGAACACGTCGGCCTCGGCGCCGGCGAGCAGGCGGATGAGGAGCAGGTGCGCGGGTGTGAGGTCCTGGAACTCGTCGACGAGCAGCACGCGACACGACGCCTGGGCGGCCGCCCGGGTGGCGGGTTCGGCGACGAGCACCTCGATGGCCCGGTAGATCTGATCGTCGAAGTCCACCGCACCGCGCGCTTGCAGCTCGCGCCGGTAGCCGTCGAAGAACGCCGCGAACCCGTCGACGTCGCCGTTGAACTCGGCCTCGACCTCGGCCGGATCGCGCAGGCCCAGCCGCACCATCGAAAGCGCATCGAGCCACGCGGCTGCGGGGTCGGTGTTCGCCCGCCGCGGGAACGAGACGAGCTCGGCGAGCAGCCGCCGCACCTGGAGCTCGTCGAGGGTGGTGACCCGCTCGTCTCGGCGGGCGAACGTGCCTCGGCCGTTGACGATCGACAGCGCGAGGGCGTTGAGGGTCTGGATCTGGAGCCCCGGCAGGTCGCGGGTGCGAGCACCCATCTCCTCCTGGGCGCGCTTGTTGAAGGCCACCAGGCACACCGAGCCCGCCGGCACCTGCTTCGAGCGGATCAGGTACCGGGCCCGTTCGGTGAGCACCCGGGTCTTGCCCGACCCAGCGGGGGCGACGATGCGCGACCGGGCGGCCGGGTCGCCCACCGACTCGAGCTGATCAGGGGCGAGGTCGGCGTCGGGATCGTCGCCCCCGACCGGATCCAGGCGGCCGGCGTCGATGGTGACCCGAGGGATCACCACGGCCTCGGTACCATCGTCGAGCGGCACGGCGCCACCGGGCCAGAAGCGCAGCGGTCCGCCGTCGCACAGCGCGATCCGGCCGTCGGCGAGCGAGACGTCGCCCACCGCCGAGCGCGACGCCCCCGCATCGCGTGCGCGCCGGGCGAGCGACCACACGGGCGCATCCAGGTCGCGGGCGTCGACGGCGTTGGCCAGCGCGAGGTGCCACAGGACCTCGCCGGTGATCTCGAGGTCGACCGGGAGCCGCCACACCGGGGCGGTGACGGAGGCGGGATCGGGCGCGAGGTCGATGTCGTCGACGCGGTAGATCATCGGCGTGCGCGCCAGGAACGCCTCGCGCACCTCCGCGAGGACGTCGGGATCGTCGAGGTCGTCGGCACCGAGCAGCACCTCGTGGCAGTCCACCCACGGTGGGGGCACCTCGGCGTCGGCCACGAGCACGACCGACCGGCCCAACGAGCGCGGACCGGCGAGCCGCTCCCAGGACCACCCCTGGTCGCCGTCGTCCCACGGGGTCCAGCCGGCACCCTTGGCCACCGGCGCGGGTGGCGGCGCCGGAGGACGCGGAGCCGAGGGTCGGTCGGACCGGTTTCCCGTTCCGGAGACCCTCGCCGGCGGCCGCGGGCTCGGCTGACGGCGTTGCCGTGGTGCGGCATCGGGTGCGACGGGGTCGGGCTCGTCGCCCTCCCCCGGATCGCCGTCCCACGTGGGTCCGCCCGGTCCCCACCCGAGCTGGTCGGGATCGTCGGCATCGGACGAGCGCGCCCGAGCGAGCGCCGCCCGAGCCCGGGGGCCGAGGTGGGCCAGGGCGGGGTCGTCGCCGTTCGACGCGCCCGACGGCGAGCCCGTCGAGCGCTGATCGTCGTCGTCGCCGCCGGCGCCGAGCCGATCGATGCGTGGCGGCGCCTCGTTCACGATCCGGCTGGGCGAATGGCGACGAGCTGCGTCCCTGGCCGCCCCGAACGCCTCGGCTCGCGAGCCGAACCGTCGCTCGGCGCCCGCGGCGTGCACCACCCACTCGTCGCCGTCGGCGTACAGGTGCACGGGGGTCATCCTCGCAGTCCCCGCAGCACATCGCTCGCCTCACCGGTCACGGCGCAACCGTACGCCGCCCCACCGACACCCCGAGTCCGGGCGGCGAGCCGCGGGTAGGGTCGGTCGGCCCCGGGGTGGGGCCTGTCACGAGGGGTCGCCGTCACGACGACGGCCGGCGAGAGGATCGAACATGGTGGTTGCACGGTCGATGGGTCGGATCGGTTCGGGCGCCGCCA
>JBBSTY010000158.1:0-8473 GCA_038235385.1 Acidimicrobiales bacterium
GCAACGCCTTGACCCCGTCGAGGCGCTCGTAGAAGCGGCTCGTCGATGCGAAGACGTCGTCGGTCGCGACCGGCATGCTGCTGAGCCTCGACAGGATCGGTCCGACGAGGCGGCTGACCCGGCGGCCGACGGGGAACACCCGATCCATGTACCAGGACAAGATGTCGGGCAGGGACAGGAGACGGAGGGTCTCGGCGGTCGGCGCGCAGTCGACGACGAGGACGTCCCACTCGCCCGATTCGGCGAACGTCTTGATGTCGGCCAACGCGAAGACCTCGTCGAGGCCGGGCAGCACCGACAGCTCCTCGGCTTCGACCGCATCGAGCCCGGCCCAGTCGAAGACCTCGGTGAGGAAGCCCTTGATCTCGCCCCACGATTCCTCCATGCGCTCCTGCGCATCGAGCTGCTGGCCGTAGAGGCGGTCGGCGATCTGGCGCGGACGGTCGTCGAGCTCCACGCCGAAGGCATCGGCGAGCGAGTGCGCGGGGTCGGTCGAGATCACCATCGTCCGCCGCCCATCGGCGGCGCACCGCACGGCGGTGGCCGCGGCGACGGTGGTCTTGCCGACACCGCCCTTGCCGGTGAACAGGAGCGTACGCACCGTCAGGCGGGGGCGCCGGACTCGATCAACGCCTTGAGGTCGGCCAGTGCGGTCTTGATGATCCGAGCCTCGGCCCGACGCTTGACGAATCCGGGGATCGGAAGCACCAGATCGACCGACAGCTCGTAGACCACCTCGGTGGTGCCCGGCTCGTCGGCCTCGCGCAGGTGGTAGGCGCCATCCAGCTCACGCTCGAGGTCGCCCGATTCGAGGACCCACGCCAGCTTCGCCGGCGCCCCTGTGTAGTCGTAGCGCAGGCGGTACGTCGTGCTCCGACCCATGGCGGCGGCCCGGAACTCGACCACGAGCGCCCGACCGGCGTCGTCTCGCTCGACGATCGCGGCCTGCTTCAGATCGCCCGCCCACTCGGGATAGCGCTCGAAGTCGACCAGCGCGTCGAACACGGCGTCGATGGGGGCGTTGATGGTGGCCTGTTCATGGGCCTTGTCGGGCATCTGATGCTCCGGAGTCGGGATCACGGCCGGTGGCCGCGAGCGGCCGTCGCGAACGTCTCACCCTAGTGCGGCCACGCCAGCCGTCCGTGTGGTCGGCATCGGACCCGACCGGAGCACCGCGTCACCGTCGCCTGCTCAGGAGGTGGTGCGACGACCGCGCCCAGCAGGTTCGGGAGGCCGGTCGGCGAACGTGCCGTACCGGGCTGCCCAGAGGCCGGCCAGCGCCAGTCCGTAGATCGGTACGAGGACCCCGAACGCGACCGGGTTGGTGACGTCGGCCGGAACCGTGAACAGGCCGACGACCGTGGTGGCGACGGCGAGCACGCACTCGACCGCGAACGAGCCCATGAGGTGGCGCACCACGCGGAGCGGCGCCGTGCCGCCGGCGAGGAAGAACAGACCACCCATGCCGATCAGCACCTCTCGGCTGCGGGCGACGGCGATCAGGAACGCGGCGACGAACACGACGAGACCGGCGGTGAACAACGCCAACGACACGACGATGAGCACCGGCGCGAACGTGTCGGGGGCGAGCGACGCGGGGATCGACACGAGCGCGAAGGCGGCGGTGCCGAGCCACGACGCCCGGATGATCGAGGTTCCCTGTCGCTGATCGGGCGGCCGCTCGACCGGCGGACGGAGGCGGTCGGGCTCCACCGGAGGTTCGCGGCGGCGGTCGTCCCGGCCGGTCCGGCTCGATCGGCTGCTCACGGGAGCGGCGACGACGCGTCATCGCGAGGGGCGACCGCCGAGATGTCGTCGGATTCGGGGAAGGCCGGCATCATGCCGAGGAGCCCGCCTGCGGTCGGATCGGTCTCCTGCCGGTGGGCGATGCCCTCGCGGTGCTCGACCTCGACCGCCTCGGCGATCGCCCGACGCAGCGACTCGGCGAGCTGGTCGTAGTCGAAGCTGCGTTCGGCTCTCGAGCGGGCGGCACGACCCATCCGGGCGCGTCCGCTCGGATCGTCGAGCAGGTCGATCAGCGCGTCGGCGACGTCGTCGACCGAGCGGGGATCGTCGATCACCCGTCCCGTCTCGTGATCGATCACCGCCTCTGCCGAACCCCCGCTCCGCCCCGCGATCGAGGGCACCCCCGCCGCCGCCGCCTCCAGGAAGACGATCCCGAAGCCCTCCTGTTCGAGATCGAACCAGCGGTTCCGGCACAGCATGGCGAAGATGTCGGCGCTCGCGTAGAGCGCCGGGAGCACCCGATCGTCGACCTGGCCGAGGAAGGTGGCCGACACCGACAGCGCGTCGGCGAGCTGACCGAGCCTCGACCGGTCACGGCCGTCGCCTGCGATCACCAGGTGCAGATCAGGGTGCATGTCCGACGCTCGGTGGACCGCTTGGACCAACACGTCGAAGCCCTTGCGAGGAACGAGCCGACTGAGCCCGAGCACGATCGTGGCTGCGGGATCGAGGCCGAGATCGAGGCGCGCCGCGACCCGCGCATCCGCGTCGAGGGGAACGAAGCGGCCGGTGTCGACCCCGGGGGCGACGATGGCGGTGGGGATCGCCCGGCCGGCGACGCGATGGCCCTCCGACGCCGGGTAGCCACCAGCGGCGACGACGAGTCGAGCACCTCGGAGCGTTCGACGCAGGAGGAGCTGGACGAACGGCATGCGACCGGGGGCGGTGAGCTCGGCGCCGTGCAGGACGATGCCGTACGGGCGTTCGAGCTGCGGTCCGCAGAACCCCAACGGCCACACCGGGTCGAGCAGGACGAGATCGGCATCGACCTCGGCGGCCACCTGGTCGATGCGTGACACCAGCGCCGGGGTGGGGAGCAGGATCGACTCGTCCTGGCGGATGATGCGGAACCCCTGGGCGGCGTCGAAGGGACCCGCATCGGGGTGGGCAGTGGTGAGGACCACCGTCTCGTCGGCCGGCAGCCGACGCCAGAGCTCGTGGAGGTAGGACTGGATCCCGCCGATCTTGGGCGGGAAGTCGTTGGTGACGAGCAGGTGGGTCATCTCGGTGGAGCTCCGACCGGCGAGGAGGCGGGCGTCGACGAGCCTTGTCGCGCCGCGACGGGTCGTGCCAGCTCGAGGCGCACCTGGTGGTCGGTGTCGGCCCGGACGCGACCGAGCAGGTCGTCGCGACCGAGCCGGCGGGCCGCCCACACGGCGTGGCTCCGGAGCAGGGGTGAGGGGTGGCCGAGGTAGGTGATGAGCACCGACTCGAGCGGGGCGGCGAGCGGCAGGCTCGCGGTGTTGGCCAGCACGATCAGGGCGTTGCGACGGACGACGTCGGGATCGCGATCGGCGATGTACCACCTGCCGACCTCGGCGAGGAGCCGATCGTCATCGAGGGTCAGCAGATCCACCACGTCGAGTGTGGGCCCCGTCGAGGCGGGCGACGCAGGTGACGGATCCAGCCCGCCGGTGCGAACAGCACGCCGGCTCGGTGGGCACACCTCTTGGCACTCGTCGCACCCGTAGATGCGATCGCCGAGCGCGATGCGGTGCTCGGCGGGAAAGGTCCCGCGCGCCTGGAGGAGCCACGCCAGACATCGTCGGGCATCGACCACGCCGGGAGCGACGATGGCACCCGTGGGGCAGCCGTCGAGGCAACGGGTGCATCCACCGCACCCGTCGGGCATCGGCGCGTCGGCCGGTGCCAACGACGCGTCGGTGAGCACCGAGCCGAGCACCACCCAGCTCCCGAGCCCGTCGATGAGCAGGTTGGCGTTCTTGCCGAACCAGCCCAGGCCGGCCCGGTGCGCGGCGGCGCGGTCCACGAGCGCGTTGTCGTCGAGCAGGACGCGGGCCCGGTGGCCGGCGGCGACCAACTGGCGGGCGATGGCGTCGAGACCGATGCGGAGCGCGGCGTAGTGATCGTCGACGGCGTAGGCCGCCACCCGGGCGCGAGGTCGACCACCGTCGTTGCGCCCTGCCCCGGGTGGAGGCGGGTAGGCGCGAGCACCGACGACGAGGCTGCGCACCCCCTCGAGGGTCCTCGCCGGGTCCGTGGATCGGCCCGGGTTCCGGTACGTGAACTGCATGTCTGCGCTCAGACCCCGCTCTCGGCGGTCCTCCAGGTCTCCCAGGGTGGACGCGAACGGCTCGGCCGAGGTGACCCCCACTCGGTCGAGCCCGTGCGCGAGCCCGATCTCACGCAACGCGTCGACAGACGAGGTCCCGGGCATCGACACGATGCTACGGGTGGCGGCACGGGTCCGACAGATCGGCGTGGTCCACGTCGGGGTGTCGCCTCACCCGGTGCGACGGCGATGCCGGAGCCGAGGAACGAGCCCCGCCTCCTGGAGCAGGGTGACGGCGCGCCACTCGTCGACCTGCACCACGACCGCGTCGTCGGGCGCCCGCGAGCAGATGAACGTGACCACGCAGTCGTCGCAGGCGGCGGTGTGCTGCATCGCGCACGACGCGCAGTCGATCGAGAGGTTGCCGTCGGCTCGTTCGACCGGCGCGGCCACCCACCGATCCCGCGCCTGGTCCACGTCGTCATGCATCGCGTTGCTCCTGGTGTCAGGCCCCGGTCGGGGCGATCAGCCGCCTGGGAACCACCCTAGGGATGGGGTGTGACACCGGCGGCGGGCACGGTGCGTGCCGACGGTGGTGAGACACCGGACGCTCCGGTGGCGGTGGCGGCCCGAGCCCCCGGTCGGTCGGTACCCGGCAACCGGCAACCGGCGCACTATCGTCGCCGTCGTGACCACCCGCTACCGCTGCACCGCCTGCGGCAACCTCACCCGCTTCGACGTCACCACCTCGAGGCGCACCCGGGCGTTCCACCACTTCACCGTCGGCGGGACCCTGTCGATCGAGGACGTCGAGGTCCTCGCCGAGCAGGTCGAGGAGGTGAGCTGTCGGTGGTGCGGCACGGGCACTTCGGTCGCCACCATCAGCGAGGCTGATCTGGCCGATGCCACCACGGCCGAGGCCGGTCCCGACACCGACCGGAGCGATCGCCGCGCCTCGGAGCCGCCGCCGGGATCCGACCACCCCGCTTGACAGCGAACACCTGTTCGACCACTACTGGTGCATGGCCGTCGCCGTGCAGCGCTCCTTCGACGATCTCGGCACTCCGCTGCACGAGGTCACGTTCTGCGTCGTCGACATCGAGACCACCGGCGGCGCCGCCGCCGACGGCGGCATCACCGAGGTGGGGGCGGTGCGCCTCCGTGGCGGGGAGAACCTGGGCACCTTCCAGACCCTCGTGAACCCCGGCCGGTCCATCCCGACCGGCATCACCGTGCTCACCGGCATCACCGAGTCGATGATCGCGCCGGCGCCGCGGATCGAGCCCGTGCTCGCGGCGTTCGCCGAGTTCCTCGGCGATGCCGTCGTGGTCGGTCACAACGTGCGCTACGACCTCGGCTTCTTGAACGCTGCGTTCGAACGGGCCGGCTACCCACGCCTGGCCAACCGGTCGATCGACACGTGCGCGCTGGCGCGTCGCCTCGTGCGCGACGAGGTCCCCGACTGCAAGCTCGGCACCCTCGCCGCCCGGTTCCGCCTACCGAACCAGCCGTCACACCGGGCGCTCGACGACGCCCTGGCCACCGGCGACCTGCTCCACCTCCTGCTCGAGCGTGCAGGATCGCTCGGCGTCACCGGCCTCGACGACCTCCTGGCGCTGCCCACGATGTCGGGCCACGCCCAGGCTTCCAAGCTCAAGCTCACCGTCGGGCTGCCCCGCTCACCGGGCGTGTACCGGTTCCGCGACCGATCCGGACGAGTCCTGTACGTCGGCAAGGCAACGGACCTCCGGGCCCGGGTCCGCTCGTACTTCTCGAGCGACTCCCGTCGCAAGATCGGCCAGCTCCTGCGCGAGACGACCGCCATCGACCACGAGGTGTGCACGAGCCCGCTCGAGGCCGCGGTGCGCGAGGTGCGCCTGATCCACGAGCTGCAGCCGAGGTTCAACCGCCAGGCGAAGACCTGGAACAGGTACGCCTACCTGAAGCTCACGCTCAACGAACCGTTTCCCCGGCTGTCGGTCGTTCGCACCGCGAAGGCCGACGGCGCCCTGTACCTCGGCCCGCTCACCTCGGCGGGCTTCGCCCGGCAGGTCGCCGAAGCGATCGAGTCCACCGTTGCGCTCCGTCGGTGCACCACGCGCCTCAGCCGCGCGGGCGGCGGGCGGGAGTCACCGTGCACGGCCGCCCAGTTGGGCGTCGCCACCTGTCCGTGCGCCGGAGCGGTCTCGCCGGCGGCCTACGCCACGATCGTCGACCACACCATCCGAGGGCTCACGACCGACCCCGGGGTCCTTCTCGATCCGCTCCGCGACCGCATGCACCTGCTCGCCGCCGACGAGCGCTACGAGGAGGCGGCCGACGTGCGCAACCGCGCCGCCGCGCTCGCCCGGGCGCTCCGCCGCCAGCGGCGATTCGACACCATCCGACGATCCGGCCGGGTCGTGCTGCGCCTCCCGGATCGAGGCGAGGTGGAGCTCGAGCACGGCCGCCTCGTCGCCGCCCGGGCGCCGCTCCCCGACCCTGCGGGTCGGGAGGGAGCCACGATCCAGACCGCTCTCGCGCTCGCCCCGGTTCCGGTTCCGGCTTCTGCGAGTGATCCTCGACACGGCCGAACGGGTCTCGCCGTGGCGGTCCCGTTGCCCGACACGGTCGAGGCCCGCCCGACGTCGCTGCTCGATCCCATCCCGCGGGACCTCGCCGACGAACTGAGCTGCATCGCCTCGTGGCTCGACCAACACGCCCACGACCTCGAGATCGTGCACAGCGACGACGGCCTCACCTCGGCTCTCCCGCTGATCGAATCGTTCGAGCCGGCGCCCGGGGCGTTCATCCGGCGGCGCTGACCGCCACCGGTCGCCGTCGCCCACCCGAGCCCCCGTCGGCGATGCACGCGCCCGGACTCCGGGCAGATCGTTACGCCCATCGCGACGACCCGAAGCAGGGTCGTCATTGGTACCGTTGGGGAGATGTTGGAAGCCGTCGTTCTCGCCCTGTTGATCTCGGTGGTGGTCGTCACCGTGGCCTTCGCTGCGCTGATCGGCGTGTTCTCCTACCAGCTGGGCCGCAGCAACCGAGTGAGCCCCGACACCGCCACCCTCGCCCCCATCGTGTGGTTGTGGTCGCCGTCGCAGCAGGCCAGGCTCCACCGTCGCCTCCGCGGTGCCGTGCGGCCGATCGCTCCCCCCACCGGACGGTCCCGCGCCCGAGCCGAGCAGCCGCCGCACGTGGAGCTGATGCGCACGGTGGCCGCCCAGGCGGTCGCCGTGGACCAGCAGGTGGTCCACGCCTCGCGACTGTCGCGCCAGCACCGCCGCCACCACCTGCGAGCCATCACGCCCCAGGTCGTGGAGGTCGAGCGCCTGTCGTTGCGCCTGCTCCACCAGCAGCGCCTGGCCGCCCGCCCCGTCGACATCGGCGGGTCGCACCCGGTCGCCGCTGCGCCGGCGGCGGTCCTCGAACAGGTGAGCCAGCGGCTCGATCAACTCGAGGAAGCCCACGACGAGCTCGTGGCCATCGAACGCCAGAACGGGCTCGCCGACCCGGACGAACTGCTCGCACGCCTCGCCCAGACGCGTCCCGAGCCCGCCCCCCGCGTCGGCCGGCCGGTACCCGCGCCGCGCGGGTTGTCCGCGCCGGGCACCCCTCCACCGGCACCGCGCCGACCGGGACCCTGAACCCCCGCGAAGCGTCAGGCACTACAGTTCGTGGACCCAACAAGAGCGAAGAGGTCCACCCGTGTCGGATGTTCCCCCTCCCGGCGGCTACCCCCAGGAACCGCAACCGCCCGCCGGCGGCTTCCCCCCACCGCAACCCCCGCCCGCACCGGGCTACCAGCCGCCGGCCGCGACGCCTCCGTACCAGGCCCCGCCGGCGCAGCCCGGCTACCAGCAGCCGGCCTACCAGCAGCCCGGTCAGTTCCAGCCGGCCGGTCCGCCGGCGTCGAACAGCGGCAACGGCTGCCTGAAGGCGTTCCTCATCATCGGCGGCATCGGCGCGGTGATCGCCGTCATCATCGTGGTCGCGTCGATCTTCCTGGTCGGGTCCGCGGTCAACGAGGTGTCCAAGAACTTCGGCACCGCCGATGCGGGTGACTACGAGATCACCATCGACTCGTGCACGGTGAGCAGCACGGGAACCATGGAGGCCGACGGCTCGATCACCAACAAGGCGAAGGACCGTCACGCCTACACCATCGACGTCGACTTCTTCGATCCGAACAAGTCGAACCTCAAGCTCGGAGGCAGCTCCGACTGGACCAGCGGGCTCAACGAGGGACAGTCCGAGGCCTGGAGCGTGACCTCGTACGCGACGAGCGATCCCGCCGAGGTGGAGTGCAAGGTGGGCGACGTCAGCTACTTCGGTACCTGACCGGGGCGGGCGCCGTGGGGGGGGCGGGCCGCCCCCGGCCGAGGCGGCCCCACCAGAGATGCGGGCGCCGAGCGACGGCCGAACCGGGGCCAGACAAAAGAGAGA
>JBBSTY010000159.1:0-8421 GCA_038235385.1 Acidimicrobiales bacterium
ACCAGCACGACCATGCGGTCCGACACCTCAGGATCGTTCGGATCCGCACCCACCACCGACGCGATCCCGGCCCGGTAGTCGGCGAGTGCCTGCAGGAGGTCCGACGGAGCCGACTTCTGCGCCTCGGCGAGCGCGCCGTCGATGCCGGTGAAGAGCGCGACGGCCTGGGCCTTGAACTCGTCCGGCTGCTCCGACCTGGATGCCGTCGCGTCGGTCATGAGCTGGCTCATCGCCGTGAGGTCGGCGCACACCTCCTTGTTCGTCGCCGCGACCAGCACAGTGCTGGTCGTGGTGCTCGACGACTGGGCATCCTTGCCCTCGGAGGTGCTCGAGCACCCCGCGAGGATCGTTCCGGCAACGAGAAGGGACAGCATCATGGTTCGGCGCATGCGGTCATTGTGCCACGCGCCGGAGGAGCCCTTGCGACACCGTGGCGCCGCTCCCGCTTCGGTGCAGGTCGGTGCGATCGGGCATTCCCGGCGCGAATCGACGGCTGCTACCGTGCACCTGTCGCAACGGACCACCGGGGAGATCTTCTCGCGCATGTTTCCTTTTTGGGAGTTGGCCGTCGCGCCTGTGCTCGATGCCATCACGACCACCAGGGTGATCGAGATCGGCGCGTTGCGCGGCGAGAACACGGTCCTGATGCTCGAGCGGCTCGGCCCGGGCGTCGAGCTGCACGTCGTCGACCCGGTGCCGGACTTCGATCCCGCCGAGCACGAACGACAGTTCCCGGGCCGCTACGTGTTCCACCGCGACCTCAGCCTCAACGTGCTGTCGGCCCTCCCACCGATGGACGCCGCGCTCATCGATGGGGACCACAACTGGTACACGGTCTACAACGAGTGCCGCCAGCTCGCCGAGGTGGCCCGGGCGAACGACCGCCCGATGCCCGTCATGATCCTCCACGACGTGCTGTGGCCCTACGGCCGACGCGACCTCTACTACGGACCCGAGGGCATCCCGGCCGAGTTCCGCCAGCCATGGGACCGACGGGGCATGTCCCCGCACAAGAAGAAGCTCCTCCAGGGCGGCGGCCTCAACCAGTCGCTGGCGAACGCCATCGAGGAGGGCGGCCCCCGCAACGGGGTGATGACCGGCCTCGAGGACTTCATCGCCGAGTACGACCGCCCGGTGCGGCTGGTCGTCCTGCCCATCTACTTCGGTCTGGCGATCGTCGCCGAGCAGAGCTTCCTCGACGAGAACCCCAAGCTCGCCGATCACCTCGATCACCTCGAGAGCGCAGAGGGTCGGCTGGAGCTGCTGAAGCTCTCCGAGTCGATCCGCATCGAAGGCGCCGTGTTCCAGCAGAACATGTTCGCCATGCACGAGCGCAAGATCGACGCCGGCGTGCAGCGCTACCTCAAGCTCTTGAAGGGCGCGCTCCTCGATGAGCACTACCTCGAGAACGAACTGCGCATCGCGCACCTGCTCACCTGCATCGAACAAGGGGCCGAGCCCTCCAAGTTGGCGCTCCGGGATCCCACCCGCCTGATCCGGATCACGGCCGAGCACCTGCACGCGGCCAAGCGCGCCGGACGCGTCGGCGGCGCCGCCATCGGTGAGCTGGGCGTCGAGGAGGGTGGCACCGAGCGCGACATCGAGGAGATCACGCAGTACTTCCCGTACACCGACATGGGACGGGTGCGCCTCGACCACCTCGAGGGGCTCCTCGATCAGGTTCGGGAGAACCGCACCCCCGGTGATCTGGTCGAATGTGGCACCGGACGTGGCGGCGGCGCGATCTTCCTGCGGGGCTACCTCGACGCCCACGAGGTGGCCGACCGGACGGTGTGGGTCGCCGACCGGTTCCGGGCCGCCCCCGAACCCGGATCCGAGGACCCCTCCAGCACCGGTGCCACGCCCGGCACCGTCACCGGCCTTCCCGACCTGCTGCCGGATCTCAACATCGTCCGCGACGGCTTCGCCCGGTTCGACCTCTTCGACGACCGCGTGAAGTTCGTCCAGGGCGACCTCGATCGCACCCTCCCCGAATCGGGGATCGGCACGATCGCCCTCCTCCGGATCGGCAGCGGGCTCGGCAACGACGCCGCAACCGTGCTCGACGAGCTCTATCGCCACGTCGCTGTGGGTGGCTTCGTGATCATCGACGATCACGTCGATCCCGAGGTGGCGGCCGCCGTCGACGGGTTCCGCACCGATCGCGGCGTCACCGAGCCGGTGGAGCGCATCGACTGGGCGGGCGTCTGGTGGCAGAAGCAGGGCGAGCCCACCGGTGCGGTCGCATCGGCGCCAGAGCCCGAGCCGGCCGTCGCACGCGACACCCCCGTGCCCGAGTCGACCGGCACCACCACGCTGACCGAGAGCCTGCTGCGGCGTCTCCGGCGCACACGCGACGAGCCGGTCGTCGAACGCGCGGTTCCGATCGCCGCAGGTTCGCCGCTCGCCCCACCGGTGCGGGGCGAGTCCCGGGACCTCTCGATCGTCGTCGTCTTCTACAACATGAAGCGCGAAGCGGCGCGGACGCTGCACTCGATGACCCGTGCGTACCAGCACGACATCGAGGACCTCGACTACGAGGTCGTCGTCGTCGAGAACGGATCGGCACCCGACCAGCACCTCGGTGAGGAGTTCGTCACCTCGTTCGGTCCGCAGTTCCGCTACGTCGACCTCGGCGACCATGCGCACCCGTCCCCCGTGTTCGCCCTCAACGAGGGCGTGGCCCGCGCCGGTGGCGAGATCGTCGCACTCATGATCGACGGCGCCCACATCCTCACGCCGGGCGTCCTGCGCAACGGCGTCAACGGCGTCAACCTCTACGCCCCAGCGGTGGTCTCGACCCAGCAGTGGTACGTCGGGCCCGGCCAGCAACCCGACACCATGCTCGACGGCTACAACCAGGAGGCCGAGGACCGTCTGTTCCTCCGGGCCGACTGGCCTGCCCAGGGCTACCGGCTCTTCGACATCGGCCACTTCATCGGTGGGCGCGACTGGTTCGACGGCGTCTGGGAGAGCAACTGCCTCTTCGTCCCTCGACCCCTGCTCGAGCAGGTGGGTGCCTTCGACGAGAGCTTCGCCATGCCCGGCGGGGGCTTCGCCAACCTCGAGCTGTACGAGCGCCTGGCCGGCGCGCCCGAGGTCACCGAGGTCACCATCCTCGGCGAGGGATCGTTCCACCAGGTGCACGGCGGTACCACCACGAACCTCCCCGACGCCACCGAGCGGCGCGATCGCATCGGGTCCTACGCCGAGCACTACGCCGACATCCGTGGCAAGGGGTTCCGTGGCCCGAACAAGCGGATCCACTACGTCGGATCGATGTCCAACGATGCCGTGCGCAGCCGGTCGCGCCGCCGGACCGCACCGGCCTTCTTCACCAAGGGCATGCCCAACGATCCCGATGCCCGGCCGGTCGAGGCCGTCCCGATGCCCGAGGATGTGGTTCGCTCCTACACCGAGGCCTACTGGGACAACCTCGGGTGGCGCAAGACCTCGTGGCTCGGCCGTCGCGTCGCCCGCCCCCCGGCCGACCTGCTCACCTACCACGATCTGGTCAACGAGATCCGCCCGAACTGGATCATCAACACGCGGACGGGCGACGGTGGTCGCGCCATGTTCTTCGCGTCGATGTGCGACCTGGTGGGACACGGCCAGGTCCTGTCCATCGACGATCGCGACCAACAGGACCTGCCTCAGCACGACCGCATCACGTACCTGCACGCGCCGCTCGCCGGTCCCGAGACCAAGGCGCGCATCGAGGCCATCACCGGCACCGACGACCCACGCGTGCTCGCCGTCCTCGGATCGGCGACGGCCAAGCGCCGGATGATGGCCGAGTTCGACCTGGTGGTCGATCTCGTCCCGGTCGGGTCCTACGTGGTCTTCGAGGACACCCTCGTCAACGGGCACCCGGTGTGGCCCAGCTTCGGGCCCGGGCCGTTCGAGGCGGTCAAGGAGCTCCTCGCCATCCATCCCGAGTTCGTGTCCGACACCGCCCGGGAACGCTACGGCGTCTCGTTCAACCCGGACGGCTTCCTCAAGCGATCCCGCTGACCACCTCGTCGGTCGGTCAGGGGTTTCGGAGCCGGTACTCCCGGCCGAGCCGGACCGAATCGGCGAGGTGCTCCCACACCGGCTCCGGGGCGGACCCGACGAAGATCGGCTCCGTTGTCGGAGCCGCGTACGGCTCGCCCTTCCGGGCGATGTAGTCGTCGCTCATCTCCTCCCACCGAAACGTCGAGCCGGTCGCAGCACCGCCGTGGATCTGGTGGAAGGTCCCTTCGCCCAGGAGGGTCACCAGCTGCGCGCCCGGGAGCGAACAGGCACGCCGGTAGAGGTCGTGGTTGACCAGGCCCCCACCCGGGAGCGCGAAGGCCTCATCGAGCCCGCCGAGCTCATCCCACATCGACCGGTGCATGAACAGGGCGCTGCTCTCGGCGATCGGAGCCAGGTACCCCCAGGCCGAGGACCCGTTGAGGACGCTCACACCGAAGAGCAGGTACCCGTCGCCCCTCCAGTCCACCCGCTCGAGCAGGTGATCCTCGGCCTCCTGGTCGTACCCGGCCTCCGCCGCCTGCATGTGGCGCACCGGTCCCAGGTGCCACCCGAGCGTCGAGATCACCGACCGGTCACCCATCCGTGCCCCCAGGCGAGCGGTGGCCAACAGACCCGGCGACGCCATGCGCGCGCCGTCGATGATGAGGCCGACCAGAGATCCCTCGGCCATGGCCAGTCCGAGGTTCGCGGCGCGAGCGGGCGAGGGCGGTGCCGGGTCCAACCGGACCGAACGAATCCGGGCATCGAAACGGGCGAGGAGCTCGGGGTCGACAGGTTCCGGCGAACCGTTGTCGACGACGATCACCTCGAAGTCGCCCGCATCGATGTCGCGCTGGTGCCCTGCGGACAGCGTCTCCAACGTCCGCGGGAGCTCGCGCGCCATGTCATGGACGACGACGACGATGCTGACGCTCAGGGCTCGTGGCCCATCAGTCGGTGCACGGTCGTCGTGCGGTGCAGGTGTCACGCCTTCTCCCTCGGCTCCGGACCACGGTGGGCTGAACGGCCGATCGCCGGCCTCCCCCTCGGCGCCGAGGGTACGCATCCGCATCGAGACGGGCCAGCGCCCGGACGGCCACGGCCACATCCGGAGCGCCGTCGGGCCGGACCGTCTCATGTCGGCACCGATCCGCGCGAGGATGGTCGACCATGGTGGGGTCAGGAGCGAGCCAGTCCGAGGATGAGGCCACCCGTTCCGCCCCCGCTGACCCGACGGAGCCGACGGAGCCGGCGGAGACCACAACCGACTGGAACACCCGGGCCGCGCTGATCGTGTTCGTGGCCTACCTGGTGGTCGCGTTCTTCGTGCTGCTGTTCCACTTCGGCGACGGTCGTTGGTTCGCCGGCGACGAATGGGGCTTCCTCTCGAACCGATCGCTGTCGGACGTGCCCGGGCTGTTCGCCCCGCAGAACCAGCACTGGTCGACCGTGCCGATCGTGGCCTACCAGGTGCTGTTCAAGATCTTCGGCCTGAACACCTATCAGCCCTACATGGCCGTCACGATCGCCCTCCACCTCCTGCTCGCCGGATTGCTCCGCATCGTGATGCGACGGGCGGGAGTGACGCCGTGGGTGGCCACGGTCACGGCCGGCGCCTTCGTGCTCTACGGCACCGGCCAGGACAACATCCTGCTCGGTGTCCAGATCAGCATGGTCGGCTCGTTGGTGTTCGGTCTGATCCAGCTGCTGGTCGCCAATCACGACGGACGCACCGACTGGCGAGACGCCGTCGCCCTCGGCGCAGGTGCCCTGGCCATCATGAGCTCGAGCATCGGCGTGCCCATGGTCGTCGCCGTCGGGCTCGCGGTCCTGGCCCGACGCGGCTGGCGGGCGGCGCTGATCCAGACCGTCCCCCTGGCCGCGCTCTACGGGCTCTGGTGGTCCTCGCAGCGGTCCGCCATGGGCAACGTCACGGCGGCCGTCACGGAACCCGGCCTCCTCTGGGACTGGGTGCGACTGACCTTCGTCGGGGTGTTCCGGGGACTCGGGCACTACCCCGTCGTCGGCGTGGCCATGGCGGGCGTCCTCGTCCTGGGGCTCGTCCTGGCGTGGGTCCCGCTCGATCGTGCCGCCCTGCGCCGCCTGGCCAGCGAGCCGGCGGCCCTGCTGATCGGCAGCGTCGCGCTCACGCTGCTCATCGCGACGCAGCGCGGGGGCTTCCTCGTGTTCAAGGGCGAGGCGGCCCCCCAGTCCAGCCGGTACGTGTCGATGGCCACGGCGCTGCTGCTGCCGGCGCTCGCGGTCGCGGCGAACGCGTTCATCGAGCGC
Organism: Acidimicrobiales bacterium; assembly: GCA_038235385.1. GTDB lineage: Bacteria > Actinomycetota > Acidimicrobiia > Acidimicrobiales > Acidimicrobilacustridaceae > JBBSTY01. The sequence goes on from JBBSTY010000159.1 coordinate 6,286, forward strand.
TGGAGATGGACGGCGCCGGCACTCCTCGTGTTGGTCCTGGTCGGCGTCCCCGCCAACATCGATGCGTTCTCCCAGCCGGGGGTCCTCGCCCACCCGGCGTTCCAACAGGGCCAGCGCCGGTTCGTGGAGGCGATCGCCGCCTCGCCCCTGCTCAAGAAGGTGCCGCGTGAGGTGTACCCCGACCCCTGGGAGTTCGGCACCGACCAGCTCACCGTCGGCATGGTGCAGGACGCCAAGAAGGCCGGACGCATCTCGGTCGCGACCGATGTCGCCCCGCCGCTGCGCGACAAGGTCGACATGCGTCTGCGCATGACCCAGAGCGGGCCGGGCGAGGTCATCGTCGATCCCCATGGCTGCACGACCCACTCGGAGCCGCTCATCATCGAACCCGACTCGGGCGAACGCTTCTCGTTGGTGGCTCCGTTGTCGATCGCACGTGAGCAGGACGACGCGACGTTCACCATCCCGACCCCGTACGACCCCTCCAGCTCGGGCACGGTGCTGACCACGCAGTTCCCCGACATGACGTTGCGCATCGCGCCCGTCGTCGGACAGACGACGTTCACCTGGTGCGATCCCGTCTGATCCCCGTCGCGGCCGGGTCCACGAGCAGCGCCGAGCGCCGACCGCCGCGCCGCAGCGCATCGACGGACACCACCCCCTCCGAACGTGCGTGCCAGCGCGGCGCAGACCGCCGCGCTGGCACGCATGTTGGGTCTTGTCCGGCCACGCCGGAACGCCGAGACCCGCCGATCAGGGCTGCACGCACCAGACGAACGACGGCGCCGATCCCACCGGGGTGATCTGGTACCGCTGACCGTCGATCTGGGCCGTGAGCACGCTCCCCGACCAGGTCGGGTTGTAGGACGTCGCCGGGGAGAACGCACCCGAGCCCAGGTCACGGGCGACCGCCACGGGTCCGCCGATGGCGAACTGCTCACCTGCCCGGGGTTCGATCACCAACGGCTCCGAACGCGACGTGCACACGGCTCCGTCGAGCTCGTCGCCGAACGCTCCTTGGCTCAGGGTCAGACGGGTATCGATCTTCTGACGGGTCTTGTCGCTCAGGTCGGGAGGATCGGGGATCTTGCCCGTCGCCCGTGCGTCGATGAGGAACCCGACGGTCACCTGGTGGACCCCTTCGCCCGGGTACGGGAGCACGTCGCGACCGACCTCGTCGATGAACGGCGACTCGAGCGATCCGAGCAGGAACTCCTGCTGCGCCCGGTACCGGTCCGTCGCGCCCGGCAGCTCGTTCGAGAAGGCCGCGATGTTCCCGGGCACGCCGACCACCAGCGGGAGCACGACGATCGGCGCAACCCACCACCAGCGGCGCACGATGGCGGTGATCGCCACCGCGACAGCCGGCAGGACCAGTGCCGTGGCCATCGACACGTACCGACTCGATCGGGCGAACTCATCGCCGAGCAGGTAACGCTGCGACCCGGCGACGCCCACCACGAGCACGGCGCCGCAGATGAGCGCGACCGGCGCCGAGGCCCGACGCCGGAGCTCGGCCCGGTCGAGGCCGGCCCACGCCAGAACCAAGCCGGACACCACCACGACCACCAGCGCGACGGCGGCCGGCGTCGACTGGCCGAGACCCTCGAACACCCCCACCGCGCCGGACCGCACGAACGACGCCAACGCGCCCAGGTTGTGCGCCAGCTCCGTGCTCTCCTGATCGAGCGGACGCTGCCACGTGAACCACACCAGGTACAGCGCCGCCAACGGTGCGGTGTGCACGAAGGCGAGGCGCCATCCTCGCCGGATGAGCACCGCCAGACCGACCATCGCGACCAGCGGCGGACCCACACCCGAAGCCATGACGCCGATCGCGCCCACCAGGATGCCGGCGAGATCACGACGATCGAACGTGCCGTCATGATCAGCGAGGAGCAGGTGCCCGATCCCGCAGATCATCGAGGTCACCATGCTGATCTGGATGGCGAAGAGGATGTTCTGCTGGCCCGTGCCGTACAAAACGAACGCGCCGGCCACGACGGTCGAGATCCAGGGTCCTGCCCCGCACCTGCGCATCACCGCTCGGAGCAGGCCGGCCAACCCCAGGTGGGCCAGGACGACGGTGACCATGTACGGCAGGTAGGAGTTGATCCCGAACGCCTTGAACAGCAG
>JBBSTY010000160.1:0-8366 GCA_038235385.1 Acidimicrobiales bacterium
AGCGCGGCGACCGCATGGCGATGGCGGCGTCGGTCGAGCTCCGGCCTCCGTTCCTGGACCACCACCTGGTCGAGCTCGCGTTCTCTCTCCCGACCGACATGCTGGTTCGGGGGCGGCAGACCAAGTGGGTCCTCAAGGAGGTCGCCCGGCGGCACCTGCCCGATCATCTGGTCGACCGGCGCAAGGTTGGCTTCCGGGTGCCGTTGGACCGGTGGTTCCGTGGCCACCTGCGTGACCTCACCCGGGATCGGTTGCTCTCGCCCGATTCGTTCGTCGGTCAGACCCTCGATCGGGTCGCCGTCGCCGATTTGGTCGATGCGCACGAGTCCGGCCGGCGCGACGAGTCGATCCGCATCTGGACCCTCCTCTCACTCGAGACGTGGCACGACGTGTTCTTCGCACCTGCGGCCGGTTCGAGTGCCGGCAACGCCATCGTGCGCGAGGTGCCTGCGTGAGTCGTCGACGTGCCGCCGAGCCGCTGCGCCGCCGCCCCACCGTCTCGGTGATCGTGCCCTGCTACAACTACGGCCACTACCTCCCGTTGGCGGTGCAGAGCGCCCTCGATCAACCCGGTGTCGACGTCGACGTCGTGGTGATCGATGACGCCTCGCCGGATGGGAGCGCCGCTGTCGGAGCCTCGCTCGCCGCATCAGACCATCGGATCCGCTTCGTCGCCCACGAGCGCAACCGGGGTCACATCGCCACCTACAACGAGGGTCTCGGGATGGTCGACGGGGACTACCTCGTGCTGCTGTCAGCGGATGATGCCTTGGCTCCCGGGTCGCTCGAGCGGTCCTGCGCGTTGCTGGATCGGCACCCGGAGGTGGGTTTCGTCTTCGGCCACCCGCTGCTGTTCGTGGATGAGGTGCCCGAGCCCGATCTCGAGGTCCGCAGCTGGACGGTCTGGTCCGGGCAGGAGTGGATCGCCCGTCGCTACCGCAGCGGCCGGAACTGCATCCTGTGCCCCGAGGTGGTGATGCGACGGTCGGTGCAGCAACGGATCGGTGGGTTCGACGCCGACCACCCCCACGCGGGCGACCTGCAGCTCTGGCTGCGGGCCGCGTCGGTCGCGGATGTCGGGCGGGTCAACGGTTCGACGCAGGGCTTCTACCGCGTGCACGACCAGAGCATGCAGCACACGGTGTACGCCAGCTGCCTGCAGGACATCCGAGAGCGCCTGGCCGCCTTCACCTCGGTCGCTGCCACCTCACCCGGCCCGATCGCCGGCATCGACGAGCACCTCGCGACGGTGCGTCGCGCCCTGGCCATCGCCGCACTCGACCACATCTGCGAGGTGTACGACCGCGGCACGCAGGCGAGTGAACCCGTCGAGCAGTACCTCGACTTCGCTCGCTCCACGTGGCCGGGGGCGCCGGCCTCGTCCAGCTGGCGAGCCGTCGAGGCGCGACGACAACGGGCGGGTGACCCCGGCCGGGGCCGCCTCCTCACGCCGCTCGCTCGCGCGAGGTGGGATGTGGCCAACCACCTGCGGTGGCGCCGCTGGCGCTGGAGCGGGCTGTGACGGCCACGGCCAGGGGAGGGTCGCTCCGCTCCAGGATCGGCCGCGGCGCGGCGTGGTCGACCTTGGACGTCGGGATCACCCGAGTCGGACAGTTCGTGCTCGGTGTCGTCGTTGCCCGACTGCTGGCGCCCGATGACTTCGGCGTGTTCGCCGTTGCACTCGTCGTTCATGCCGTGCTGATCAACGTCAGCGAGCTGGGCGCGAGCGTGGCGCTGATCCGTGACGACGAGGCAACCATCGCGGACAGCGTGTCGACGGTCGTCACGATCTCGCTCGCGTCGAGCGGGGCGCTCGGACTCCTCATGGTCGTCGCCGCGCCCGTGCTCGCCGAGCTGCTCGGGTCGAGCGAGGCCACCGACGTCATCCGGGTGATGGCCATCAGCCTCCCCCTCGCGGGCCTCACCGCCGTGCCCTCGGCGCTGTTGAGACGGTCGTTTCGCATGGACCGGCTCTTCGTCGCGAACGTCGCCAACACACTGGTGACGGCGGTCGTCGTCATCGCCCTCGCTCGAGCCGGCTTCGGTCCGCTGGCGCTCGCGTGGTCGTGGGTCGCCGGGCAACTGGCTGCGACCCTGCTGCTGCTCACCTATGGGCCCGGGCGGGTCCTGCCAGGGTGGCGTCGGACGCAGGCCAGGCGCGTCCTTCGCTTCGGCCTGCCGCTCGCGGGGGCGAGCGTGATCTCGTTCCTCGTCCTCAACGTCGACTTCGTCGTCGTCGGCCGCGTGGCCGGGGCGACGGCGCTCGGTCTGTACGTCCTGGCGTTCAACATCTCGGGATGGCCGGTCACCGTGTTCGGAACGGTGATCAGGAGCGTGTCGCTGCCCGGCTTCGCCCAGCTCCGGCTGGACGGTCGCGTGATGCCCGAGCAGTTCCTGAGGGCAGTCCGTCTCGTCGCGCGGATCACCTTCCCCGTGTGCCTGCTCCTCGGGGCGCTCGCCGTGCCCCTCGTGGAGGCCGTGTACGGCGACCGCTGGAGCGACGCGTCACCCGCCCTGGTAGGTCTCTCCATCATGGGTGCGGTTCGGATCCTCACCGAGCTCTCGAGCGACTACCTCATCGCGCTCGGACGAACCCGCTTGGTGCTCGTGCTGCAGGTGCCGTGGCTCCTCGCGTTGACGGTCGGACTCGTCATCGGCGTGAACCGCAGCGGGATCGCCGGGGCCGGGGCCGCGCAGGCGGTCGTCGCAGGAGGCTTCGTGCTGCCCATCTACCTCGTCGCACTCGCTCGCAGCGGCGTCCCGGCCCTGGGGTTCGTCCGGGCCTTCGCCCCGGAGGTGGTCTGGTCCCTGTCCGCCGCCGGTGCCGCCGTCGTTGTCTCCCGCCAGGTCTCGGATCCGTTCGTCGCATGCGCGGCTGGCGGCGCTGCCGGCGTGGCCGTGATCGCCGTTGTGAACCACCGGTCGATCGCGTCCGGCGCCCGGTACCTGATGGCCGCCCGCCGGGGCCACCCCGTGGATCCGACGGACGCGACGGTCGTCGCGCCGGCGACCTCGGACCAACCCGGCCAACTCGTCACAATTGGAGAACCCTGATGACTGCTATCGCTGATCCCGCCGGCCCTCCACGCCCCGGTGGCCGGGATTCGTTCGCAGGGCGCATCGGAACGGTCGGACGTCGCTCGCGAGAGGTCGTCGACGTGGTTCAGCGGGACGGCGTCCGCCGCATCGCCGGTCGGGTGCTGGCGCGTGGTGCGGAGCAACTGCTCGCCGGCACCGATCCCTTCGATCTGGCGGCGCGGCACGACGACATCGTGGCGCCGACGACGGTCATCCCGTACGACTGGTCGCCGGCACATTCGGGGCCCCTGCGTATCAACTGGGTGACGAACCCGATCGGCGAGAGCTCCGGCGGCATGAGCACGCTGATGCGGACCATCGCCCTGTTGGAGGATCGCGGTCACGACTGCCACATCTACGTCCTGTACAAGGGCATCCGGCGGGACCTCGAGCGTGACCGGCAGATCGCCGCGCAGCGGTTCCCGAACGTCCGGGCACCCATCGACGACCTGTCGGTCGAGATGCGTCCGGCCGACGCCGCGTTCGCAACGGCGTGGCCCACCGCCTTCGCCCTGCGCGCTTCGTCGAGTCCCGCCGTGCCCTTCTACCTGGTGCAGGACTTCGAGCCGTCCTTCTACGCGGTCAGCACCAACTCGGTCCTCGCGGAGGACACCTATCGGTTCGGCTTCCACGGGATCACGGCTGGCCGCTGGTTGGCCCACAAGTTGTGGCACGACTACCGGATGACCTGTGACTCGTTCGACCTCGGTGTGGACCTGTCGTGCTACGAGTTCCGCGAGACCGGCAGACGAGAGGGCGTCGTCTTCTACGCTCGGCCCGACACGCCCCGCCGCGGCTACGAGTTGGGCGTCCTGGCGCTGGAGCTGTTCGCTCGACGGCATCCCGAGATGACGGTCCACCTCATCGGCCAGGACGTGGCCCCGCGCCGTGCGGCGTTCCGCTACGTCAACCACGGCCACCTCCCACCCGAGGGTCTTGCCGAGGTCTACAACCAGTGCGCGGCGGGTCTGGTGCTCTCGCTCACGAACATCTCGCTCCTCCCGGCCGAGCTCATGGCCACCGGTTGCATCCCGGTGCTGAACGACGCCGACAACACGCGCGATTCCTTCGACAACCGCCATGCGCAGTTCGCGGCGACGGATCCCGTCTCGCTGGCCGAGGCGCTCTGTGCGGTCGTCGAGGAACCCAATGCGGACGTGCGGCGCCGGCATGCCGCCGCCAGCGTCGGCGACCTCGGCTGGGAGCGTGCCGGCGATCAGCTCGAGTCGGGGATCCGCCGCGGCTTGGCGCTCTGGGAGCGGACCCGCGCCTGAGGGATCGGTCCGGGCTCGCCGTTCGGGGTGGCTGAGGCGACGTCGGCACCGGTCAGCCTCCACAACGCGCCCGTGCAGCCGGCGAGCAGCAGGACGATGAGCATCGCCATGGAGAAGCTCATCATGTCCGCCGTGGCGAAGATGACCATCACCGCGATGAAGATGCCGGTGAGTGCCCGGGCCAGGCTGCGCGTCTCGACATCGGGCGCGCGGCGTCGGACCGTGACCGACAGCGAGATCAGCAGGAGGAAGAACCCGAGCACCACGACGAGGCCGACCACCCCGATCTCGGTGGCGACGTAGAGGTACTGGTTGTCGAAGATCTGTCCCGTCGCGGGCTGCAACGTGTTGTAGCCACGGCCGAACCAGGGATGCTCGAGGATGTAGGCGCCGGCCGTGTCGTAGCGGCTCGTGCGACCCGTGGTGCTCTCGTCGTTGCCGACGTTGACGAAGAGGTCGATCAAGCCGGCGACCAGTCCCGGGATGACGGCACGGATGGCGCCCACCAGGGCCATGGCGCCGACCACCACACCGATCCGACGCCGCCAGCTCCAGTCGAGCGCGAGGACCGTCATCCCGATCGCCGCAGCGATGATCCCGGTGCGCGAGAGGGTCATGGGGAGGACGATCCCGATGAGCGCCACTTCGATGCCGGCGATGACCCGCCGTCGTCGTGTTCCACCGGTCATCGCCAGGTGGACGGCCAACGGGAGGGTGATCCCGAGAACCGACCCGAGCTCGATGGGATGGAGCGCGGTGGATTGGACGCGGAGGAAGAGGAGGCGTTGCTGATCGGGGAGGACGAGGTTCCGGCTCAGGCCCGGGATCGACAGCGCCTGGGCCGGGTTGAACCCGGTCGCGAACTCGATGACGCCGAGGATGCTCACGATGGCGACGCCGTGGACGAGACGGCGGATGAGTGCATGGATCCGTGCAACGGAGTCCACACCGTCCGCCGCGACGAGGGCCACGCCGCCGAGCGACCCGAGGAAGAGCACGCCGCGGATGGCTCCCGTCAGCTCCTGCGGTCCCAGGGGTCGGCCGACCAGCGTGATCACGCTCGCCATGACCACAGCCAGGATCAGCACGAAGGCGACGTGCAGGGGCTGGGTACGTCGCGCGGGACGCAGTCGGGTTCCGATGGTCGCCAGGCCCCACCACAGGAGAAGCCCCAGTGCGATCACGTTGGCCGGGGTCCCGGCCGCCCCGAGCGGAGCGAAGATGAGCGGCGAGGGGATGAGCAGGGCCGCGAACATCGCCACGGTGAGCGCGGCGGTGGCGTCACGAGGTCGGCGTCGCGCCATCCAGGGCACCGGCCGCTCGGCAGTCATCAGGGACGTGCCACCGTGCCGCTCCAGGGTCACCGTCCGATGGCCTCGCCCAGGCCCGGGAACGCCTCCGGTCGATGCTTCAGGAGCACGTTCACCGCTCGGCGGCGCAGTTCGATCTGGCGTCGTTCGAACGCGGCGCCCGTTCCCTTGCGCACGCGTCGATCTCCCGAGGTGGTCTGGACGCTGCGCTCCTGCTCGATCAGGTCCTCGTCGAGGTCGTCCTCGTCGAGGTCGTCCTCGTCGATCGTGCCGTCCTCACCGTCGCGACGCGTGGCCTCGAGCGGTCGTGGGAGATCGACGACCCGGCCGTCGGTGTCGTCCCGGTCGTCGTCCCGGTCATCCCGGTCGTCCCGGTCGTCGTCCCCGTCGGTGCTCGTCAGACGCTCGTCCCGATCAGCGTTCGTGCGATCCGCTCGGTCCGATGGCTCGCCGGGTGCCTCCTCGTCCTCGCTCCGATGGTGCCGGTCGCCGCGGCGACGAACGGCCGTCCAGGAATCGAAGGCGAAGGAGCATCCCAAGGCGAGCACCAGTCCGAGCGCTCCCGTGACGATGAGCACGCCGACGCGAGATCCCGATTGCTCGACCGCTCCCTGCGGCACGACCAGATCGACGACGGAGATCCAGGTCGATTGCGGAGCGCCGACTGCCTCCTGGCGGGCCCGGACCTCGTTGGCGACCTCATCGACCAGGATCCGGTACGAGCCGAGCGCAGCATCGGGCGTCGCCGCGTTCGTCGTCAGGCTGAGGGTGGGGGTCTGGTTGGCGGGCGATCCTTGTGCCTCGCGCGCCGAGGTCTCGACCGTGAAGGATCCGCTGCCGCCGGCCGAGGCGAACTGGTCGGCGAACGCGGGGCTCTCGGTTGCCTGTCCCATCAGCAGCGCGAACTGGTTCATCGAGTAGTCCGCGCTCTGCCAGGGATTGACCGATGACGCCGTCGTCCCGGCGCCGTCGGCCTGGCGCAGGAACACGATGCGCCCGTCGGCTCGATAGGTGGGTGCGATGGAACGGGCGAGGAACAAGCCCAACCCGGCGAAGACCAGGAGGATCGGGATGCAGATGTACCAGCGTCGCCACAGGACCTGGAGCGATGACCACAGCTCCATCAGCGCACCGCGACGATCGACTTGGTGAGTCCGCCGACCCGCTCGGCCACGATGTCCGAGTCGGGGAGGTAGTACGCCAGTTCGGCCCGACCGATCAGCTCGAGGTCGAGCGCCGACTCCATGGCGCTGCGCGCATCGGCCGGGCGCCACTTGTTCAGGGGCCACCGGCGGATGACCGCTGCCCTGGCGGGAACGGGGAGGAACTGGAGGCCCGGGAAGAGGAAGTGCGGTTCGATCGGGAAGTAGCGGTTCGGGGTCTGGATCCACGAGCGCGTGCCGAGACCGCGTACGCCGTCGGCGAAGGCCTGCCGACGCTCGTGACCGCCGAGGTGCTCGATCACCGAGTTGGAGTACACCAGGTCCCACGTGCTCCGCGTGAGGACCGGGTCGAGGTCGCAGACGTCGCCGTGGACGAAGTCCACGGAGCTGTCGAGGTGGCTGACGGGCTCGTCCCGGTTGACGATGGTGAGGTGACGGGGTTGCACCGGCGCGACCGACCAGCTCTCGATCGTCCCCCCGAGGTCGAGCACCCGCATCGTGGACAGGTCGCCGATCCACTCGGCGAGCATCGTCCATCGTCGCGACCGGAACGAGGTGCTGAGTGACCGCGGGGAACCGGTGTCGACGAAACCGTCATAGATCCGGTCCCACAGGGGGAGTCGATCCGCCACCACGGGCATGTCCACGACCATCTCAGAACCGCCTCTCATCGGGTTCGAACCCGGCGACGCGCTCGGCGTCGGTGCGCAGCGCCGACGCAGCGCGGTCCCAGGTCAGGTGGGCCACGGCGGACCGGCGTCCGTGCGGGGTGCCGACCCCGCCGTCGACGAGCGTCCGAGCGACGGCGTCGACGAAGGTCCCGGCATCCGAGGCGATGCGCACGAGATCCGCGTAGCGGTGGACCTCGGGGAAGTCGGTGCTCACCACGGGGAGCCCGAGCGCCAGGTACTCCTTCAGCTTGATGGGGTTCGCTGAGCGGATCCACTCGTTGTCGAGCCACGGCATCAGGGCGACGTCGAACCCCGATCCGTACGACGGGATGCTCTCGTACGGACGGAAGCCGAGGTGATGGACGTTGGCGAGTGGATCGAAGCGCCGCATCGAGCCGGTCGCGTCCCCGATCAGCACGAGGTTCGCCTCCGGAAGCGCCACGGCGAGCTCCTCGAGCAGGTCGAAGTCCACGAGGTAGTCGTCGAGCGCTCCGAAGAAGCCCACACGTGGGTGCGGGATGGCGCGGAGATCTGCCGGCACCGCATCGGGGGACACGCACCGGAAGAGCTCCGAGTCGACCCCGTGGTCGAGCAGCCGCGACACACCGGGAGCGAGGTCGCGCTCGTCGTCCTCGAGGACCTTCGAGGTGTACACGACCAGATCAGCCGTCTGCAGGCAGCGTCGCTCCAGGTCCTCGATCGTCTGGGCGTCGGCCTCGGGAAAGCCGGAGTGCTTGTCCGACCGGTTGACGACGAGGGCCGAGCGGTCGAGATCCGCCGCCGCGTCGATGGCGGTCGGGATGGTGACCATCACCACCGGCTTCGGTGTACCTGGTCGGGTCACGCCCGTGGCCCGCGCCGCCGCGCTGA
>JBBSTY010000161.1:0-8358 GCA_038235385.1 Acidimicrobiales bacterium
AGCAGGTGCGCAGGGGGAACGTGCGCAGCAGCAGGTCGAGCGTCTCGCGGATGGCGTAGGCGTGGCCGTACGGACCGAAGTAGCGCACGCCCTTGCGGCGGGCACCACGCATGACCATGGGCCGCGGCCACTCGTCGCCGACGGTGATCGCCAGGTACGGATAGCTCTTGTCGTCGACCAGGCGGATGTTGAACCGGGGCCGGTGCTGCTTGATGAGGCTGTACTCGAGCATGAGCGCCTCGACGTCGTTGCGGACCTGGATCCACTCGACCGTCTCGGCGGTGGCCACCATCTGCGCGGTGCGCTGGGCCATCGATGCCGGGTTCTGGAAGTAGTTCGAGAGCCGCTGGCGCAGGCTCTTGGCCTTGCCGACGTAGATCACCCGTCCCTGGGCGTCCTTGAACTGGTAGGAGCCCGGCATGTCGGGGATGGTCCCGGCGGGCGGTCGTTGCACCACGCTCCCAGCCTGCCCGAACTCGCCGCCGACCACACCTTCGGCCGGGACGCACCTCACACTCCGAGCGATGCCGCCGATGGCTACCGATGCGGAACGAGCGAGGCACGGACGACGGCGGGCGGCTGACGGTCGATCGACCGTGACGACCTCGCCCGATCGTGCTCGGCCGAGCGCGGGTCGGGACGCCTCGGCTCCGGAGCTCGAACCGACCGACGCAACGCCGGCCCCGCCCGGTCCACTGCCCGCCTGGGCCGTCTGGTTGATCGCCGCCGTGTCGATCTCGGCGGTGGTGGTGCTCTCGCAGCACCTGTTCGAACCCGCGTCGTACTACCGAGACGACTGGAACCAGGGTGGGCGCTACCCGGGTGGTTGGTTCCTCCGGGGCTGGATCCGGTGGGACGCCGGCTGGTACGAGCGGATCGCCACCGACGGGTACTCGTACGAGGTCGGCCGGCAGAGCACCGTGGCCTACTTCCCGCTCTACCCGATGCTGATCCGGGCGGTGTCGGCACTGGGGGTGCACCTCTTCACCGCCGCGTTCGGCGTCACCCTCGCCAGCGGCATGGCGTCCGTCCTCCTCTTCAGCCGCTGGTGCCGGGATCGCCTCAGCGGGCCTCAGGCCTGGACCGCCCTCCTGTGCTTCGTGCTGTATCCGTACGCCTGGTACCTGTTCGGTGCCATGTACGCCGACGCGCTGTTCCTGGCGCTGGTGCTCGCCGCCTTCCTCGCACTCGAGCGGGGCCACCCGATCGTCGCCGGGTCGTTCGGGTTCCTCGCCACCGCCACCCGACCCACCGGCATGGCGGTGTTCTTCGGTCTCGTCGTGCTGGTGCTGGAGAAGCGCGCCGTGGTCGGGCGGACCGTCGACCGCCTCGAGCCGTTGCGCACGCGCCTGCGGCGCCTGCGACCGGCCGATGCCGGCGTGCTGCTGACCGGCGGCGGACTGGTGGCGTACATGGCCTACCAGTGGAGTCGCTTCGGAGACCCGATGGCCTTCGCCGCGGCGGAGGCGGCACCCGGCTGGGATCACACACCGGGACCGCACACGTGGTTCAAGGTGCGCATCTGGGACCTGATCACCGGCGCCGTCGTGGAACCGCCCGGGTACCTGCCGGGCGTCATCTTCCAGGGTGCCATCGCCGTCGCCTGCGTCGCCGCCGTCCCCGCCGTGATCCGACGCTTCGGCTGGGGCTACGGCGTCTTCGTCGCCATGGTGGTCGGGTTCTCGGCGCTGTCGAGCAAGGACTTCCAGGGCCTGGGCCGGTACGCCACCGCCGCGTTCCCCGTCTTCGCCGTGTACGCCATCTGGATGTGCGACCGGCCCGCGCTGCGCCGTCCCGCGCTCGTGGTGAGCGGGACGCTCCTCGCCCTGCTGACCTCGGTGTACGCGAGGGGCTACTACGTCGCGTGAGCCGCCGACGGGCGCGCCGATCCCGGTCCTCGACCGGATCGGGATGCGTTGCGTCGCGAAGCGCGTACACTCACGAACAACGCCGGCCTGGTATCCGGCGACATATCAACTCCGAGGCCGACAACCCCGTGGCGCGGCGACCAGGCTGTCCCCACCGGCTACCAATCGGAGTTCCTTCCTCACCCGGAGGTTCCACCCAACATGCTGCGGCTCCAAGCTCCGCTCCCCGAGCGGTACGTCAACGCCACGCCCGACGACCTCACCGACTGGATCGGAGCGGCCAAGACCGAGCTCGGCGATCGCCTCTTCATCCTCGGGCACCACTACCAGCGCGACGAGGTCATGCGCTGGGCCGACGCCCGAGGCGACTCGTTCCGGCTGTCGGTCCTGGCCCAGGAACGCCCGCAGGCGGAGTTCATCGTCTTCTGCGGCGTCCACTTCATGGCCGAATCTGCCGACATCTTGACCAACGACGACCAGACCGTCATCCTCCCCGACCTGAACGCCGGCTGCTCGATGGCCGACATGGCCGACATCGACGAGGTGGAGGAGGCCTGGGACGAACTGGCCCGCACCACCGACATCGAACGGGTGATCCCGATCACCTACATGAACTCGTCGGCCGACATCAAGGCGTTCGTCGGCGACCACGGCGGGGCCGTGTGCACCTCGACCAACGCCCGTGCGGTGCTCCAGTGGGCGCTCAGCCTCGGCGACCACGCCCACGACGGAGCCGGTGGCCGACAGGTGCTCTTCTTCCCCGACCAGCACCTCGGTCGCAACACCGCCTTCCAGCTCGGCTACGACGCCGACTCGATGGCGCTCTGGAACCCGCGCCTCGATCGTGGCGGCCTGGACGAGACCGCGGTGAAGGAGCGCACGTTCCTGTTGTGGAAGGGCCACTGCTCGGTGCACCAACGGTTCAAGCCGGAGCACATCGCGTCGTTCCGCGCCGAGCACCCCGACGGCATCGTCATCACCCATCCGGAGTGCTCGCACGAGGCCTGCGAGCTCGCCGACCACGTGGGATCGACGGACTTCATCATCCGCACCGTCGCCGCGGCGCCGGCCGGGTCGGTCATCGCCGTCGGCACCGAGATCCACCTGGTGAACCGGCTCAACGACGAGACCCCGGACAAGACCGTCGTGTCGCTCGACCCGCTCGTGTGCCCGTGCTCCACCATGTCGCGCATCGACGGACCTCACCTGGCGTGGGTCCTCGAGGGTCTGGTCGAGGGTCAGGTGCGCAACATCATCACCGTCGACCCGACCACGGCGTCGTCGGCCAAGGTCGCCCTCGACCGCATGCTCGCCATCACCTGAACCTGCGTCCGAACCGCTCGGGCGACGATCGCCGGATGATCCCGATCCCCGATCCCCGATCCCCGATCCTCGACACGACGCTTCACGGCCGCGCCTGCCCGAGCTGACGACCGGGCCGGTGGGTGGATCAGCCGGACCCGTCGAGCAGCGGCGCCAGGAAGCGGCCGGTGTAGCTCTCGCCGTGCTCGGCCACCAGTTCCGGTGTCCCTTCGACGACGAGGGTGCCACCGCCGTGGCCACCTTCGGGCCCGAGGTCGATCACCCAGTCGGCGGTCTTGATGACGTCGAGGTTGTGCTCGATCACCAGCACCGAGTTGCCCTGGTCGACGAGCCGGCTCAGCACGGTCAGCAGCTTGCGGATGTCCTCGAAGTGCAACCCGGTGGTGGGCTCGTCGAGGATGTAGATCGTGTGCCCGGTGGAGCGCTTGGCCAACTCGCTGGCGAGCTTCACGCGCTGCGCCTCGCCACCGGACAGGGTCGGCGCCGGCTGGCCGAGGCGCACGTAGCCGAGGCCGACGTCGACGAGCGTCTGCATGTGGCGGGCGATGGCCGGGATGTTGGCGAAGAACTCGAGGGCCTCCTCGCAGGACAGGGCCAGCACGTCGGCGATGTTCTTGTCCTTGAAGGTGATGTCGAGGGTGTCGCGGTTGTACCGGGCTCCCTTGCACACCTCACACGGCACGTACACATCCGGGAGGAAGTGCATCTCGATCTTGATGGTGCCGTCGCCGGCGCAGGCGTCGCACCGTCCGCCGCTGACGTTGAACGAGAACCGGCCGGGGAGGTAGCCGCGGACCTTGGCTTCCTGGGTCTGGGCGAAGAGCTTGCGGACGTGGTCGAAGACGCCGGTGTAGGTGGCCGGGTTGGATCGGGGCGTGCGGCCGATGGGTGACTGGTCGATGTTGATGACCTTGTCGAGCCCCTCGATGCCCTCCACCCTCGTGTGCAGGCCGGGGGGCGTGCGCGATCCGTAGATCTTCTGCATCAACGAGTGGTAGAGGATGTCGTTCACGAGGGTGGACTTGCCGGATCCGGACACCCCGGTGACGGCGACGAACAGACCCAGCGGCACCTCGACGTCGATGTCCTTGAGGTTGTGCTCGCGGGCACCGCGCACGACCAGGGCGGCCTCGCCCGGCGGGCGTCGGTGCGCGGGCACCCCGATGCTCCGCTTGCCGGACAGGTACTGGCCGGTGATCGAGGCCTTGGAGCGCAGCAGTCCCTTGACGTTGCCGGCGTAGACGACGTCGCCGCCGTGCTCGCCGGCGCCGGGGCCGATGTCGACGACGTGGTCGGACACCTTGATGGTGTCCTCGTCGTGTTCGACCACCAGGACGGTGTTCCCCAGATCACGGAGGCGGAGCAGGGTCTCGATGAGTCGTTTGTTGTCGCGCTGGTGCAGCCCGATCGACGGCTCGTCGAGGACGTACAGCACACCGACGAGCCCGCTGCCGATCTGCGACGCCAACCGGATGCGTTGCGCCTCGCCGCCGGCGAGCGTGGCTGCGCCCCGGCTGAGGCTCAGGTAGTCCAGGCCGACGTCGAGGAGGAACCCCATCCGGGCGTTGATCTCCTTGACGACGCGCTCGGCGATCATGCGGTCGCGCTCGGAGAGGGTGAGGCCGGCCAGCGTCTTGGCCGCCTCACCGATGGGCAGGGCGCAGATGTCGAAGATGGAGAAGCCGTCGACGGTGACGCCGAGCGTGAACGGCTTGAGTCGGGCCCCGCCGCAGGCGGCGCACGGCACCTCGCGCATGTATCCCTCGACCTGCTCGCGCTGGCTGTCGGACTCGGCGTCGGCGTGGCGGCGTTGGAGGTAGGGCACCACGCCCTCGTACTTGGCCTGGTAGGTCCGGCTCCGGCCGTAGCGGTTCTTGTACTGCACGGTGACCCGCTTCGTGCCGCTGGCGGGACCGTGGAGCAGCAGCTTCTGCTTCGCCTTGGGGAGCTTGCGCCACGGGGTGGCGGTGTCGATGCCGCCCTCCTTGGCCATGGCGTCGACCAGCCGGCCGAAGTACTGGGACCGCCCCCCGGCCCAGGGCGCGATGGCGCCCTGCTCGAGGGTGAGATCCGGATCGGGGACGATCAGATCCGGGTCGACCTCGAACCTCGTCCCGAGGCCGTCGCACGCCTCGCACGCCCCGTAGGGCGAGTTGAACGAGAAGTTGCGCGGCGCCAGCTCGCCGAACGACAGGCCGCAGGTGGGACAGGCGAGGTGCTGGCTGAAGGTGAGGGTCTCGACCTCACCGTCGTCGGCGTCCTTGGCCGGGAGGATCTGGACCTCGGCGACGCCGTCGGCGAGGCCGAGGGCGGTCTCGAGCGAGTCGGTGAGACGACGCTCGATGTCGTCGCGGCGCACGAGCCGGTCGACGACCACCTCGATCGTGTGCTGCTCGTAGCGAGCGAGGTCGACGGTGTCGGTGAGGTCGTGCAGCTCGCCGTCGACGAGCGCCCGGGCGAAGCCCTGCGTGGCGAGGTCGGCGAGCAGCGTGTCGTAGGTTCCCTTGCGCCCGCGCACGACCGGTGCCAGCACCTGGAACCGGGTGCCCTCGGGCAGCTCGAGGATGCGGTCGACGATCTGCTGAGGGGTCTGGCGGGTGATGACCGATCCGTCGACGGGACAGTGCGGAACGCCGATGCGGGCCCACAGGAGGCGGAGGTAATCGTACACCTCGGTGACGGTGCCCACCGTCGAACGGGGGTTGCGCGAGGCCGACTTCTGGTCGATCGAGATGGCCGGCGACAGACCCTCGATGAAGTCGACGTCGGGCTTGTCCATCTGGCCGAGGAACTGCCGGGCGTAGGCCGAGAGCGACTCCACGTAGCGTCGCTGACCCTCTGCGTAGATGGTGTCGAACGCGAGGGACGACTTGCCCGATCCGGACAGCCCGGTGAACACGATGAGCTTGTCGCGAGGAAGGGTGAGCGAGATGTCGCGCAGGTTGTGCTCGCGGGCACCCCGGATCACGATCTGATCAGCCATCGTGACCACTGTACCGGGATCGAACCACGTCGAACACCAGTTCGAGCGCGCGGGAAGGAGGCTCCGACGATCGGTTCGCGGCGGTCGTCGACGATCGCTCGGGGCCGGCGGCGATCAGTGGACACCGACCTCGCGCAGCTCGCGCTTGAGATCCTTGATCTCGTCGCGCAGCCGTGCCGCGTACTCGAAGCGGAGGTCGGTGGCTGCCTCGCGCATCTCCTCGTCGAGGGTGTGGATGAGCCGGGCGAGCTCCTCCTCCGGCAACCCGACGAGGTCGCGGGCGATGCGTTGCTTGTCGTGGGTCCGGGTGCGCTGATCCTTGCCGGGCACCGGGGCGGTCTGGCTCGGACGCAGGTAGGACAGGATGTCGGTGACGGCCTTGCGGATGGTCTGCGGGTCGATGCCGTGGTCGATGTTGTACTGCTGCTGGAGCCCACGCCGCCGATTGGTCTCCGAGATCGCCCGCTCCATGGAGGCGGTGATCGTGTCGGCGTACATGACCACCTGGCCCTCGACGTTGCGGGCGGCGCGGCCGATGGTCTGGATGAGCGAGGTCTCGCTGCGCAGGAACCCCTCCTTGTCGGCGTCGAGGATGGCGACCAGCGACACCTCGGGCAGGTCGAGACCCTCACGCAGCAGGTTGATGCCCACCAGCACGTCGAACTCGCCGAGGCGGAGGTCGCGCAGGATCTCGATGCGCTCGATCGTGTCGATCTCGCTGTGCAGGTACCGGACCTTGACCCCGAGCTCGAGCAGGTAGTCGGACAGATCCTCGGCCATCTTCTTGGTGAGGGTGGTGACGAGCACCCGGTTGCCGCGGCTGACCCGCTCGTTGATCTGGTCCATGAGGTCGTCGATCTGGCCCTTGGTGGGCTTGACGACGATCTCGGGGTCGACGAGCCCGGTGGGACGCACGATCTGCTCGACGATCTGATCGGAGTGCTCGAGCTCGAAGGCGCCCGGCGTGGCCGACAGGAAGACGGTCTGGCCGACCCGCTGCATGAACTCCTCGAAGCGCAGCGGCCGGTTGTCGGCCGCCGACGGCAACCGGAACCCGTGCTCGACCAGGTTCGCCTTGCGGCTGCGGTCGCCCTCGTACTGGCCGTGCAGCTGGGGGACGGTGACGTGGGACTCGTCGAGGATGCAGAGGAAGTCGTCCGGGAAGAAGTCGAGCAGGGTGGACGGCGCCTCCCCCGGGCTGCGACCGTCGATGGGCGCCGAGTAGTTCTCGATCCCGTTGCAGTAGCCCAGCTCCTGCATCATCTCGAGGTCGTACTGGGTTCGCATGCGGAGGCGCTGGGCCTCGAGCAGCTTGCCCTCGGCCTCGAACTGGGCGAGACGCTCCTGGAGCTCGGCCTCGATGCGCACGATGGCCTTCTGCATCCGCTCGGCGCCGGTGACGTAGTGGGTGGCGGGGAACACGATGAGCTCGTCGAGCGACGTGACCCGCTCGCCCGTGAGCGGATCGACGACGGTGATGGCCTCGACCTCGTCGCCGAAGAGCTCGATGCGCACGGCGTGCTCGTCGTACGCCGGATGGACCTCGATGGTGTCGCCCCGGACGCGGAACTTGCCCCGCACGAGGTTCATGTCGTTGCGCTCGTACTGGATGTCGACGAGCTGACGCAGGATGGACCGCTGGGAGTGCTCCTCGCCCACCCGCACGACGAGCAGCTGGTCCTTGTACTCCTCGGGCGAACCGAGGCCGTAGATGCACGACACCGACGCCACCACGATGACATCGCGCCGGGTGAGGAGCGCCGAGGTGGCCGAGTGGCGGAGGCGATCGATCTCGTCGTTCACCGACGAGTCCTTCTCGATGTAGGTGTCGCTCGACACCATGTAGGCCTCGGGCTGGTAGTAGTCGTAGTACGAGACGAAGTACTCGACCCGGTTCTCGGGGAAGAACTCGCGGAACTCGTTGGCCAGCTGCGCGGCCAGGGCCTTGTTGGGCGCGATCACCAGCGTCGGGCGCTGGGCTTCCTGGATGGTCCAGGCCATGGTGGCGCTCTTGCCGGACCCGGTGATGCCCAGGAGGGTCTGGAAGCGGTCGCCCCGCTCGATCCCCGCGGCCAGATCACGGATGGCCGCCGGCTGATCCCCGGCGGGCTCGAACTCGGACACGACACGGAAATCAGGCACCTTCGGATCCTATCGAGGGCCTGCGACAACGAACCCTGGCGA
>JBBSTY010000162.1:0-8304 GCA_038235385.1 Acidimicrobiales bacterium
GACCCGGGCGTCAGCGCCCCCCCCACGCGGCGGCGATGACGCCCTTCCGACCGGCCCAGGTGGCCGAGTTGCTCGGGGTGAGCCCCGACACCATCCGGCGGTGGTGCGACGACGGACGGCTGCGCACCGCCAAGACGGCGGGGGGTCACCGTTTGATCGAGGGAGCGGATCTGGCCCGCTACCTCCGTGAGCAGGAACGGGCCTACGAGCCCGACTCGGTCATCGGCCAGTCGGCCCGAAACCGGCTCACCGGGATCGTCACCCGGGTCCAGCGCGACTCCCTGGTGGCCATCGTCGAGATCCACGCCGGACCGCACCGCATCGTGTCGATGATGACGAGCGAGGCGGTCGACGAGTTGGGCCTCGAGCCGGGTGACCTGGCGACGGCGGTCGTGAAGTCCACCAACGTGATCGTGGAGATCCCGCCGTCGCCGTGAGCGCCTCAGCGCCGAGCCCGCCAGATCTGCCATGCGATCCAGCAGGTGAAGAACGAGACGACCAGCATGGCGCCGAGGAGCGGTCCCCCGTTCCCGGTGAACGCCACCCAGCCGAACAGGTACAGCGTCGGGTAGACGATCCCTCCGGCGGTGAACCAGAGCAGGGCGGTGGTCCATCGGCGCCCGGTCGCCAGCCCCCACGCACTGAGTCCCGAACCGACCACGACCACGATGACGTCGGCGAACACGAAGGCATCCATCACCTCGGGACTCCCCGGATCCAGCTCGAACCACCCCCGGACGGCCGGGGAGGTGGCGAGGCTCAGCCACCACAGCAGACCGAGGACGGTCTGCGCCGAGAGGTAGGTGAGGGCGAACCGCTCGAGCGGCGTCCGGCCGTGGTCGACGGTCACCGGCCCATCACCCCGCCGTCACGAGGATGTGCGCCGAGCGACGGATCTGGAGGTCGAAGAAGGCGTCGGGGTCGTCGATGACGCCGTGGAGCTGCCCGTGGAGCTCGAACGAGAGCGCGCCGAACAGCTGGGTCCACACGAGGAAGGCGCGTGACAGCACCGCGTCGGAGATGTCGGCCCGGGCGAGCTCGCGGATCCTGGCGAAGTCGGTGTGCACGGGACGGGGGATCGAGGTGATCGAGTCGGTCGCGATGTCGCCGCTCGCCACGCCGTCCGCGACCACGCGGATGAAGGTGAGGCTCAGTCGTTCGACGGGCTCGATGGTGGCGACCGGCGCCTGGTAACCGGGGACGGGACTGCCGAACACGAGGTCGAAGTCGGCCGGGTTGGCGAGGGCCCATGCCCGGATCGCGTGGGCGAGGGCCATCCACCGGGTCGCGGCGCCGGCGCGGGCGCTCGCCGTCTCCGACGCCTCGGCCGCATCTGCGGCAGCCCCGAAGCCGTCGATGATGAGTGCGGTGAGCAACTCGTCGCGACTGGCGACGTACCGGTAGACCGCCGATGAGACCATGCCCAGCTCTCGAGCGACGGCGCGGAGCGAGAGTGCGGCGGCGCCGTGCTCGGCCATCTGTCGCCGCGCCGCGTCCTTGATCTCGCGCGTGAGCTCCGCGCGGGCGCGGGCGCGCGCCGTCGGCACCCGGCTGGTCGTCTCTTCGGTGGTCATGGCTCCAGTGAACCACATACGAGAGCAGGGGTATGAAACGAGAGCAGTGCTCTTGACAGCTTGGACGGCCAGGTGCAGGATGGCCATCAACGGAGAGCACTGCTCTCGCCATCACGAAGGAGCGAGCTGATGACCAGGACCACCGACGCATCGTCCATCCACACCGATCCGTTCCGTGCCCGTGGCGATGGGGATGACCCGCCGCGGTACGTGGAACCGAAGAAGGCCACCAGCGTCTTCAACCGGACCGTGACCCGACTCACCCGCATGGGGCTGAGCGTCTGGGGATCGCGGGAGCTGCAGGTGCAGGGGCGCCGGAGCGGCGAGTGGCGCACCACCCCGGTGAACCTCCTCCACCACGAGGGCCGGACCTACCTCGTGGCGCCCCGAGGAGCGACGCAGTGGGTGCGCAACCTGCGTGCCGCCGGGGGCGAGGGCCGTCTGCGCCTCGGCCGATCGGTCGATGCGTTCACCGCAACCGAGGTGGCCGATGCCGACAAGCCCGATGTCCTTCGGGCGTACCTGCAGCGGTGGAAGATGGAGGTCGGGGTGTTCTTCGACGGCATCGATGTGTCGGCCACCGATCAGGAGCTGCTCGAGATCGCCCCGGGCTACCCGGTCTTCGCCGTCGAGATCGCTCGACGCTGACCGACGCGTCGGCGGCCGCGTGGAAGAGTTGGCCGATGGACGAGACGCGGCAGGTGCGCACGGCGCTGGTGCTGGGCGGCGGGAGCGACATCGGCCTGGCGATCGTTCGCCGCCTCGCCGAGCAGGGGCTGGAAGAGGTGGTGCTGGCGGGTCGTGACGCAGACGCGATCAGCGGCGCTGCCGCCGCTTCCTCCATAGGTCCGCTCGCGCTCGACGCCGTGCATGTCGTGGCGTGGGACGCGCTCGACGTCGGCGGCCACGCGACGCTGATCGAAGGGGCGACCGACCTGCTCGGATCGATCGATGTCGTCGTGTGTGCGGTCGGTCTCCTCGGCCACCACGCGGGCGCCTCGATGAGCCCGACCGATGCCGATCTCCTCCTGCGCACCAACTTCACCGGGCCGGCCACGGCGCTCTCGGCCGTCGGCCAGGCGCTGGGGCGGCAGGGGTACGGCTCGATCGTGGTGATCTCGTCCGTCGCCGGGGCCCGTGCCCGACGGTCGAACTTCGTCTACGGCTCGGCCAAGGCCGGTCTCGATGCCTACGCCCAGGGGCTCGGCGACGCGCTGATCGACACCGAGGTGCGCGTGCACGTCGTGCGCCCCGGGTTCGTGGTCTCGAAGATGACGACGGGGCTCGATCCGGCCCCCATGGCGACCACGCCCGAAGCGGTCGCGGATGCGGTGGTGGACGCGATGGCGAGCTCCACCAACCGGATCATCTGGGTCCCGGCGCGCCTCGGACCGATGATGGCGGTGCTGCGCAACCTCCCGGCGCCGATCTGGCGCCGGATCGCCGGCGACCGCTGAGCGGCCGGACGGGCCGGCTGGTTCAGCGGATCGCCGCGTGGGCGGTGTGCAGCAGCTCGTCGGTGACGACCGATCGGTCGGCTCCGTTCACGACGACGAGATCAGCGGCGCTGCGGAGCAACCCGGTGATCAGCATCGTGATGACGAAGGAGTCGCGGGTCGGATCGCTCGCCGTGACGAGTTCGTCGACGATGGTGCCGAGCGTGGCGTAGAGGTGGCGGTGGCCGGCGGCGATGTCGGCGTGGGCCTGGTCGGTGAGCGAGGACATCTCCGATGCGGCGGTCACCATCGCCTGGTGCTCCGGCGCGGTGAGGTACCCGAGGTGGAGCCGGAGCCACGCGTCGAGACGATCGGACGCAGGCACGCTGCGGGCGACGATCTCGTCGCTGGCCTCCTGCAGCGGCGCCAGCTCCGTGCGGAACCACGCGGCGAGGATGTGGCCCTTGTCGGGGAAGTAGCGGTACAGCGAGTTGCGGGCCAGGCCCACCTCGGCGGCGATGGTGGCCAGGCTCACCTGGCTCACGCCACGTTCGGCGAACAGGCGCGACGCGGCGGCGATGACCGCCGCCTCCTGCTGCTCGATGTGTTCGGCGACGGTGTCCGCCGTGATCTTCGGCACGGCTCAGACCGTACCGCCGACGCGTTCGGCATCGGCACCGACGCCACCTGGTGCGCGGTCGATCCGACCGCCGGCGAGGTGGTACCGGGGTACCTCGTGCGGGAGCTGGCCGACGTTGTGGGTGACGATGACGGTGGCGACGTCGTCGGCTTCGGCGCCGGCGACGAGCATCGCCATCACTTGGCGGCCGCGGTCATCGTCGAGCGCGGCGGTCGGTTCGTCGGCGAGCAGCACGGCCGGACGGTTCATCAGGGCGCGGGCGATCCCGACGCGCTGTCGCTCGCCGCCCGAGAGCTGCGCCGGGCGACTTCCGGCGCGGTCGGTGAGTCCGACGACGTCGAGGAGCGCGTGCGCTCGGGTGCGGGCGTCGCGGTCGAGATGACCCTCGATGTGCGCGACGAGCTCGATCTGTTCGAGCGCGGTGAGCGACGGGAAGAGGTTGGGGCTCTGGAACACCAGCCCGACGGACGTACCGCGGAGGCGCGTGCGAGCCGATCGTTTCAGGTCGGTCGTGTCGGTGCCGTCGATGACGACCCGGCCCGAATCAGCCGGCCGGAGCAACCCGGCGACTGCGAGCAGCGTGGACTTGCCCGATCCCGAGGCACCGGAGACGGCGACGACCTCACCGGCCGCGACCTCGAGCGATGCGCCGTCGAGGATCGTGAGGGTTTCGGTGCCGTCCGGCACCCGGACGACGATGGATTCCAGGACGAGGCTCATGAGTCTGCTCCCAGGGAGATGATCGGGTCGACGCTGGTGACCCGACGGATGGCGACCAGGCTCCCGATCATGCCGAGCACGACGAGGGTTCCTGCGGACGTGAGCACCGGGCCGGCCTGGAGACTGAACGGCACGCCGGATCCGACGAGTTGCCCGAGGCCGACGGCGACGGCGACCCCGACCCCGGTTGCGGCCACGAGGACCACCGCGAGTTGGCCGAGTGCGTCGCGCAGGACGTAGATGTTCGACGCCCCGAGCGCCTTCAGCAGGCCGATCTGGCGCGTTCGCTGGATGGTCCAGACGGTGAAGAAGGCGCCGACGATCAAGGCGGAGATCAGGAGCAGGAACCCGGTGATGAGGCTCATCGTCGCCGTCTCCGCCGCGTAGCCCGGTGAGCCGGCGTACGCGGCGTCCTTGGTCTCGGTCGCCGTGTCCGCGGCTGCATCGATCTGGTCGAACGAATCGATGACGGTGGGATCGTCCGAGCGGATGGCGATGGCCGAGAACCGGCCGTTGGCCGACGGGCCGTAGACGAGGTTCTGCCACACCTCGAGCGAGGAGAACGCCAGGTCGACGTGACCGTAGGACCCGCCGTAGGTGAAGCCGAGGATCGGCAACGTGACGTCGGGACCCACCACCGTCAGCTCGTCGCCCTCCTTCAAGCCGTCCTTGCGCAGCTCCTCGCTGAGGACGAGTCCGGGCGGACCGGCGAGCGCGGCACGCGCCCGGTCATCGGGGGCGAGGAAGCTGTCGGGCGGGGTGCCGAACAACGCGAAGTCGACGGTGTTGCCGTCGGACGTGCGGGCGTTGAAGAACGAGACCCCGAGCGGTGCGACCTCGAGCGAGGATCCGTCCGCGCCGGCGGCATCGGTCCACGGCTGGAGGTTCGTGGGGGTCAGCGACGACCGGCTGAAGCTGTGCTGGGCACCGGGTTGGAGCGCCAGGTCGGTGAGCGGGAGACCTCGCAGGCCCGAGATGCCGTCGTCGACGAGCCCCGAGGCCAGGCCCGAGAGCAGGGTCGTGAGCAGGGCGACGAGGCTGATGACCACGCCGACGAGGACGAAGCGTCCCCTCGCGACGCGTAGATCTCTCCAGGCCAGGAACACGATGGCGACTCCTCTATGTCGAACGCCTGCCAACTTGCCGACGGGGTGTCGTCATCATAGCGACAGGGTGTCGCGATCACACCTCGGGCCGCGGTTCGGTGTCGCTCGTCAGAGGCCCGGCTTCCAGATCATCACGAAGAGCAGGGCGACCAGCAGGATGTGCTGGATGCCGGTGAACATCGACTGCAGCCGGGCCGCGTCGGCATCGCCGGCGGCCGCCTTCTTCTCGGAGGGAGCGAGCAGACCGAACTGCAGGGCGAGGGTGAGGATCCACAGCAGCAGCGCGGCGGACACCCACGCCTGGGAGAAGGAGAAGGCCTTCTCGCTCATCCCGACGAGCCCGCAGCCGAGGATCCCGGCGATGGCGGTCGCGGGGCCGTAGATCTTGAGGGTGTTGCCCTGCACGAGCGACGCCAGCACGTTCGACGCGTCCCCACCCAACTTGCGGGCCCGCATGGTGATGACGGGTACGGCAAAAGCGGGACCGAAGGCCACGATCACGGCGAGGATGTGGAGCAGCAGCACGATCTTGTAGCCAGAGCTGGCCATGGTTCTCGTCTCCGAAGGTTGTGGACGCGGCGTCGCCAAACCCTAGGAGAGCCGACGCCGGCCAGCCAGCCCGGGACCGCAGATCGTGTCGGACGGCTCGGGGCGATGAGCACCCGCTCCTCATCCCCTCCACCCCGCTTCCAGCAGACCATCGCTCTCGCCGACGGCTCGCTCGAGCAGGTCGTCGGACCGTGATCGGGTGCCGGTCGCTACGCTCCTGACGTGCCGACCATCGCCGTCGACGGGATCGACCTCTACCTCGAGCGGATGGGGTCGGGCCCGCGCCTGCTCTTCTGCAACGGGTCGGGGTCGTCGATAGAGAGCAGTCGACCCCTGATCGAGGTGTTCGCCCGGCAGTTCGAGGTCGCCGTGCACGACCAGCGCGGCCTGGGGCGCACCTCGGTGCCCGACGAACCCGGGACCATGGCGCAGTACGCCCGGGATGGTGCCGCCGTGCTCGATCACCTCGGGTGGGACACCGCCGCCGTGGTGGGGGTGAGCTTCGGCGGCATGGTCGCGCAGGAGCTCGCCGTCACCTGGCCCGAGCGGATCACCCGGCTCGCGCTGGCGTGCACCTCTCCGGGCGGATCGGCGGGGTCGTCCTACCCGCTGCACGAGCTCGACGCCCTCCCGCCCGACGAGCGCGCCGCGCGTGGCCTCGCCCTCCTCGACTCCCGCTTCACCCCGGCGTGGCTGGCCGAGCACCCGTCGGACCGTGGCCTGGTCGAGATGCAGGCCCGTCGGATGGCCGAGCCGAGGACCGACGAACAAACGCGCGGCGAGCGGGGACAGCTCGAAGCCCGCCGTGGCCACGACGTGTCGGATCGGCTCGGCGCGATCACGTGCCCGACCCTCGTCACCGCCGGTCGCTACGACGGCATCGCGCCGGTGTCGAACAGCGAGGCGATCGTCGAGCTCGTCGGGTCGAACGCCGAGCTGCGGGTGTACGAGGGAGGACATCTGTTCTTCCTCCAGGACCACGCCGCCCTTCCCGAGATCCTCGCCCACCTGTCCTGATCGGCGCACCGGGGAGGCCGGTAGCCTGCGCGACACGAGCGTCGGTCGGGCGACGGCGCCCCGTCACCCGCTCGCGTGACCGCCGAGATCCCGAGGAACGATGAGCACCGAACCGACCGAGTACCGCCAGCACCGCTTCACCCCGCCACCGGGCGCGTGCGAGCTGTTCGTGGTCCGTCACGGGGAGTCGGCTCCTGCGGTTCCCGGCAGGCCGTTCCCGTTGATCGACGGCCATGGCGACCCCGAACTGGCCCCCGACGGACGGTGGCAGGCCGAGCAGGTGGGGGTTCGTCTGGCCACCGAGCCGATCGATGCCATCTACGTCACGACCCTCCGACGGACCCAGGAGACCGCTGCGCCGCTCGCCGATCGCCTGGGGATCGAGCCGGTGGTCGTCGCGGATCTGCGCGAGGTGTTCCTGGGCGACTGGGAGGGTGGGATCATGCGCCAGAAGGTGGTCGAGGGCGATCCCATCGCACTTCGTCTCTTCGCCGAACACGACTGGGGGGTCATCCCGGGCGCAGAGAGCAACGCCGACCTCGTGGCCAGGGTGGTGCCGGCGTTGCAGGCGATCGCCGATGCCCATCCCGGTCAGCGTGCGGTCGTGGTGGTCCACGGGGGCGTGATCGGCGCCATCCTGGCCCACGCCAGCGGGGCCAGGCCGTTCGCGTTCAGCGGCGCCGACAACGGTTCGATCAGCCACCTGGTCGTCGCCGGAGCGCTCTGGATCGTGCGGCGGTTCAACGACACCGGCCACCTCGCCGGCGAGCTGTCCACCATGCCCGACCCGATGACCTGACCCGCCGGCGTCGCGGTCTCTACGAACCGGCTGGGAACCCGGGCTCGTGTGCCGTTCGGTGGGCCGAGAGGAACTGGCCGACCACCCGCTCGACGAGTCGTTCGTCGACCGGTACCCGCTCCACGAGACCGGCCATGAGGATCGGTCCCACCAGCAACGTGATCGACATCTCGAGGTCGTCGGCGACCTCGGGCCGCAGCACGCCTTCGTCGACACCCCGACGCAGCACGTTGCCGATCACCCCCATCTGGTCCTCGTGCATCTGGTCGTCGAGCTCGGCGAGGGCCGACTTCTCGGTCTTGAGCAGCAGGAGCGCCGGCACCAGCCGCTTCCACCGCTCGTCGGTCATGAGGTCGAGGGCGCTCCCGACGAGCTGACGGAGCGCGGGTTCGAACGCCAGATCGGGATCGGGTTCGACGAGCGACGGCGCGCACATCGTGAAGACGTCGGCCACGAGCGCGTC
>JBBSTY010000163.1:0-8192 GCA_038235385.1 Acidimicrobiales bacterium
ACGACCTGCTACCGGACCATCGTCTGAAGTTCTCGGTGTCGCTCGAGCCGATCGGTCGGGTGTCGACGTACTGGCGTCCGGCGATCACCGAGACGCTCCACACCCACCTGGCCGGCGCGCTCGTGATCGACCTGCTGCCGGCTGAGCATGCCGGGGCCTGGACACCGGACCCGACGGTGCTCACCCACCTCAGGGTGCGCCTCGTCGGTCGGGCCGGACAGGCCGGGGGCCACGTCGCCAAGGCGGCCAAGGGTCGACTGGCGCGGTCGCTGCTGCGCAGCGCCGACCCCGAGCGGGCCCTGCGTCGCTGGCGCGATCCCGAGTTCCGCGCCGAGGTCGTGCGGTGACGACCAGTGGCCGCCGACGCCTCGATCAGCGCATGTTGCCGGTGTGGCCGAAGGAGAACCGCCCCGGCTGGGGCCAGACCGTGAGGCCGTGGGGGTTCTGGCCGACCTTGATGCGGTTGATCAGCTCGCCCTTCTCGGTGTCGAAGACGTACACCTCGTCGTCGTAGCGACCTCCGAGCCAGAGCTGCTTGCCGTCCGCGGTGAGGTTGCCCATGTCCGGGCTGCCGTTGCCCGGAACCACCCACTCGTCGACCACGGTGCGGGAGGCGAAGTCGAGCACAGCGATGCTTCCCTTGGCCTTGCCCTTGAAGCTGCCGGGCGCAGGGATGGCGTTGGTGCCGCGGTTCACGACGTAGAGGCTCTTGCCATCGCGGCTCGGGTAGAGCCCGTGCGCGGCCACCCCGGTTCGGATGAACCCGACCTGTGCGAGGGTGTCGGGGTCGACCAGGTACACCCCGTCGGTGATCAGGTCGGCGATGTAGAAGACCTTGCCGTCGTTGGACAGCCGGACGTCCTGCGGCTGGGCGATCTTCTTGATCGGGTTGGCCTTGCCGCTCTGGCTGATGTCGATCAGCAACGAGCCGACCACCTCGCGCTTGGCGATGTCGACCTTGATCATGCGACCGTCGAACTCGCACGTGGCGATGAAGAACCGTCCGTCGATCGTGTAGTCGAGGTGGTTGAGCCCGTTGCAGTCGGTCTGGAGCGACGAGCGGACGGCGAAGGTGTTGGGGTCGACGAAGTCGAAGCGCTGCTCGGCCTCGGCCACGACGATCCCCTCGCTCCCGTCGGGGGTGAAGTAGAGGTTGTAGGGATCGTCGACCGGGATGGCGGCGTCGGGCTTGCCGGTGAGGGGATCGATGGGGACGATCGAGTTGCCCGAGTTGTTGAGGACGTAGAGCTTCTTCATGTCGTAGGACGGCACGACGTGCTGAGGGATGAACCCGGTGGGGTAGGTGTCGATCACCTCCATCGTGGCGGGATCGATCACGGTGACGTTCCCGCTGATCTCGTTCGGGACGTAGACCCGGAAGAGCGAACCCTCGGTGGCGGGGTTGATGTTGTCGGCCCCGGCCTCGCTGTAGATGTTCGAGGGGTCCACGACCGGAGGCATCCCGGCGATCGTGTCGATGCCCGACCCGGTGTCGAGCGACGGGTCCCCGGATCCGTCGCCGGCACCGCCATCGGGTGCCACGCCGTTGGGCGACTCCTGGCGACCATCGTCGGCCGCCACCGTCGGATCCTCCCCCTGGCCGCAGGAGACGATGGCGGTGAGCACGACGGCCGCGAGCAGCACCGTCACGACTGCCCGCAGACGACGCCGGGGGCGCGTGGCGCGTGCACCGGTCGTGGTGGGCGATGGGTCAGGTACGCGAGGCAGTGACATGGGTTCCGTTTGCAGAGGTGGGGGCCGGTCGATTCTCGCGCGGGAGTCCGTCGATCCGGGACCACCCCACCGGGCTGCGCCGTCGCGTCGAACGACGGTGACCGCTGTGCGGGCCGGATCGGTGGGAAGCTCTGGACATGGTCGCCGCCGGCGAGAGCCAGATCGAACCTGCTCTGGACCTCGACGACCAGCGACCGACCGGTGTGGACCGGGGGGGTCCACCCGGGCACGGGCAGGCGCGGTCGGACCGACGGCGCCTGCTCGTGCTCGCGGCACCGGTGGTCCTGGTGGCGGTGGTCCTCGTCGCCGGAGCCGTCGGCTTCGGCCTCGGATCGGGGTCGGCCGAACCGGTCGGCGACGCGGAGCCGTCGACGGTGAACACCCTTCGTCCCCAACCGGTCGACGTCGGGTTCGCCGCCGACATGTACGACCACCACGAGCAGGCGGTGCAGATGTCGTTGATGGTCATGGACAAGACCACCAACCCCGGCGTCCGGGCGCATGCCATCGCCATCGCGGTCGGGCAACGGCGCGAGTCCGGCCTGTTCCAGCAGTTCCTCATCGATCGGGGCATCGAGTTCAGCGACCCGCAGCGAACCGTGATGGCGTGGATGGGCGAGCCGACGCCTGCGGCCGACATGCCCGGCATGGCGTCGGCCGACGAGTTGGTGGCGCTCAACGCGGCCGAGGGCGACGACGCCGACCGGCTCTTCCTGGATCTGATGATCCGCCACCACGATGGCGGCATCCACATGGCGGCGTTCGCTCGGGAGCACGCCGAGACCCAGTCGATGCGCGATCTCGCTGCTCGGATCGAACTGAGCCAGCAGCGCGAGGTCAACGATCTCGAGGTGCTCCGGGCCGAGATCGGCGACTGAGACTCGTTTGGGCGTGCTGTCCGTGCGGTCGTGTGCCGATGGTGGCGTCGATGGACCCGGATGCGTCGGGTTCCGACGCTGGCGTGTTGCCCGATGGCCCTCTAGGTTCTGTCGATGCTTCACCGGGAATCGATCCCCGACACCATGAGGACGCGGTGGCGTCGGGCGCGGCTCAACCTCACGGGCGATGCGGTCCGGTGGGCCTGGGACCGTGCCCAGCAGGTGGGGGCCATCGGCCCGACCTCGAGGAAGGCACAGGGGTTCGGCCGCTTCGGTGACGGGTCGGTGATCTGCTTCCCGACCGAGACCATCGTCAACGAGTACGCCATCGCCATCGGGTCGGGCACCGTCATCGCGCCCTACGTCGCCCTGTCCGCGGGGTGGGGCCCCGGCCAAGCCGATCTGCCACGGGGGCTGGTCACCATCGGCGATCGGTGCCTGATCGGGCGCGGCAGCAGCATCGTCGGACACGCCTCGATCGTCATCGGCGACGACGTGTGGACGGGCAAGGACGTCCACATCACCGACATGAACCACGGCTACGACGATCTCGACCTGCCCATCGGGCGCCAGCACCAGCCCGCGGGTCCCATCGAGATCGGGTCGGGTTCGTGGCTGGGACACGGGTCGTCGGTGCTGTCGGGTGCCCGGATCGGCCGGCACTGCGTGATCGGGGCCGGCAGCGTCGTCACCGGCACCATCCCCGACAACAGCGTCGCCGTGGGTGTCCCTGCTCGGGTCATCCGCCACTTCGAGCCGGGCGAGGGGTGGATCCCCACCGCGCCGGCCATGCGTCTGGCGGCGACCCCGACCTGAGCAGTTCCCCGGATCAGTTCCGGTGGTTCCGGGTCCGGGACCGGTCGGACCCCCACGTACGCCGCGATGCGTGCGGTCGTGGCGAGGGCTGGACCGCCGGCCGTCAGGTTCGCCCGGGCGCGCCGAAGGATTCGAGCACGTGGGGATCGAGGCGGCGACGCAGCACCGTGTCGAGCGCCGGTCGAACCGCGGCGGCGAGGGCCGGGTTGGCGTAGGCGACCCACGTGACGGCACTCGTCGTGTCGAGCGGCGATCGGAGCGGACGTCCCCAGGGGTCCTCGAGGATGCCGCCCGCCTCGATGAGGAGCAGCCCGGTGCACACGTCGTACGGATGGGCGACCGGTGGACCATCGAGGCCGAGTTGGGCGAGGGCGAGCGGACGGAGGTCGCCGACGAGTCGGTCGCGGCCGGTCATGACGTCATGGATCTGCCCTGCGCTGCACAGGTACTGGTCCTCGAAGACGGCGCGTCCTCGGGGACCGGGCGGGATCAGCAGCTCCCAGAGGTCCTCGTCGATGCTGGCCAGGAGGGCCTTGGCATCGGGCAGTGCGTGCGCGAACGAGGCGAACCCATGGGTGAGCTCGGACGATGACGTCGGCCGGTCGTGGAGCGCGACGCGAGCGCCGGAGCGCACGTCCTGGCCCGTTGCGACGAGACCGCGACCCCGGACGGCGCTGTACTGGTCGGCTCGCCACTGCTTCACGACCGGGATCTCGACCATCGCCGCGACGACGATGTCCTGGAGTCCGAGGTGGGCGCCCGCACCCGGAGCGATCGCGGTCAGGACCCAGGCCGGTCGCTTGTCGAACATCAGGTTGCGGGTTCCGTCGATGGGGTCGATGACACACGTCCACACCAGGTCGGCCAGACCGGTGTTCGGCGGGAACGTGACCATCCGATGGTCGTCGATCCCCTCCATGACGAGGCGAACCGGCTCATCGGCGGACCAGCGCTCGGCGAACCACTCGAGGACGGCATCGTCGCCGACGCGGTCGATGCCGTAGATCACGTCGGCCTCGACCTCGTCGACCACCTCGGTGAGCGAACGGTGAGCG
Source organism: Acidimicrobiales bacterium (assembly GCA_038235385.1). Lineage (GTDB taxonomy): Bacteria > Actinomycetota > Acidimicrobiia > Acidimicrobiales > Acidimicrobilacustridaceae > JBBSTY01. The sequence continues at coordinate 4,484 of JBBSTY010000163.1, forward strand.
CTCGACGTCCGGGCGGCGATGACCGCATCGCGCAGGTGCTCGCCGAGTTCGAGGAGGAGGGTTCGGAGCTGCTCGGGATCAGAGGCCACTGCGGGAGTCTGGCACCGCAACGTCTCGAGGTGGACGGCGTCGTGCCCGGTCGGACCCGACGTCGCGCGTCGATGACGTGGTCAGTCCTTCCGGGCGAGCAGGCGGTAGGTGTTCGAGCCGCCGGCGCGTCGTGAGACGACCGGGGCGATCGCCCGGTCGAGGAAGAGCGCAGCGACCATGACGGGCGCGAGGGCGGTGAAGCACGAGGCGCGACGGAGGCGGTCGTACCACCTGACGGGCGCCCGCCACGGCTTGGCCGGAGGACCGGCGATCCGGTTGGTGAGCAGCATCAGGCCGAAGGCGAGATCGACCGGCTGGTGGGCCGGGCCGCGCTCGGTCGCGACGACGGTGAACCCCCGGTCGGTGAGGAGCCGACGGAGGTTGTCGACCGACACGAAGTGTTGGTGCTGGGGTTGGAACCACGGTCCCCACATCCAGCCGAGCACGCGGCCGTAGCGGCATTCGGGGTCGGGAACCTCGACGAGCAGGTGGCCACCGGACTCGAGCACGATCGCTGCCGCATCGAGCTCCTCGGCGGGCTCGCGGGTGTGTTCGAGGTAGTGGTGCATGCTGACGACGTCGTACGAGCCCGTGAGATCAGGTGCGAGCTCCGGGAAGAGCCCGACGTAGCTCCGGTCGATCCAGCCCCGGCGTTCGGCATCGATGATCCCCTCCGAGAGGTCGAGTCCGTCGAAGGTGACCTCGGGGAGGGAGCCGGCGGCGACGAGGCAGAAGTGGCCGTGACCGCCACCGACGTCGAGCCAACGTTTGGGGGTGGCGTGCGCCGTGACCAGGTCGACCCGGCCGCGGTAGGACGTGTCGTCGGAGCTGAACACGAACTCGAGCTGCTCGCCGCCCATGCCGTCGTAGAAGTCCCGGTAGTAGAAGTCGAGCCCCTCCAACGACAGTCGTGGGTTCTGGAAGATGTGCCCGCAGGCCTGGCACTCGTCGAGCTGGAACACGCCCGGTTTGAACTGCAGGAGATCGCCGACCCGCACGCGCGGCACCAGGTGAGCGTCCTGGCACAGGGCGCACGTGGCGCGGCGGGGCTCGAAGAAGCGGTTGATGCCGTCGGCGAGCAGTTCGTCGTAGATCGCCTCCTTGTCGGCGTCCGTCTCGCCGGTCTCGGAGTCGAGAGCTGGGTGCCACCGTCCCCGGACCGTGCGCGCGGCGCGGCGCAACCCGCGAGCGGGACGACCGAGCACGCCCCCGACATCGAGGTCGGCCGGTCGGACCGGAGCTCCGGCGAAGGCGATGTACGGCTGGACGAGATGGGCGGTCAGCGCGGCGAGCCCCCACGCAGGGGCGACGACCACGCCGGCAGCGAGGGTGGCGTACTGCACGACGGGGGTGGCCACGACGGCAGGCATGGCCTTCGAGTACAGCGCGGTGAGGTGGGCGCGGCGACGGCTCAGCTTCTCGGGCACGGCGTGCAGACCCGGAACGACGGCGAGGTCGGTGCGTCGGGCCGCATGGCGCTTGAGCTCGGCGGTCACGTGCAGGTACTCGACCGGATCGAGGTCCTGGTGGTGTTCGAGGCCGGCGCGTTCGAGCACCGACCGGTGCGCCAACGTCGCCTGCTGGGGTCCGCGGCCGATCGTGAGGGGACTGCTCGCGTAGGTGGACGGATCGATGAACCGGATGGTCTCGTACGCTCGCTCGATGTCGAGGTCCGCCGGCACCAGATCGACGACGTCGAGGTCGTGGGCGCGGGCGTAGAGGCTCACCGCACGTCGGCTCTCCTCGTCGAGCACGACCCCGGGCGCCGTGATGACGACGTGGTCGGGGTCGACGTCGGCGACCGTCCGCTCGGTGGGCTCGTCGCCGTCGAGCCCGCTCCTCGGCGCCGGCGCGACGGTGGCCAACGACGTGAGCCGAGCTCGCAGTCGCAGCCCGTTGGCGATGGTGCCCAGGGTGAGCACGACCCACAGCCAACCGATTCGTCGGCGGGGGACCAGGGTCCGGAGGAGCTTCGCGATCATGCCGGTTCCTTCACGGGGATGAGTGACTCGAGAGCATCTGCCGCGGCGAGGGCGCCGCCGGCGGAGCGGAACGACGACGCGATGGTGGCCGCAGCCGAGCGGTAGGACGGATCGTCGAGGACCGATCGCGTCGCGTCGAGCAGTTCGTCGGGTCGGACCCGTCCGAACCGCACCCGCCGACCCGCTCCGGCCCGGACCACCTGCTCGGCGACGATCGGCTGATCGTCGCGGATCGGCGCCACGACGAGCGGCAGCCCGTGGGCCAGGGCTTCGCACACGGTGTTGTGCCCGCCGTGAGAGATCACCGCATCCACGTGGTCGAGGAGCGCGAGTTGGGGCACGCGCTCGGCCACCAGGATGTTGTCGACATCCACGCGCAGATCGACGGCTCCGGGCGGGGCGACGATGATCGCCTGGATGTCGGTGCCGGCGAACGCGTCGACGGCGGTGGCGAAGAACCGGCCGCCCATCTGGGCGTTCACGGTGCCCAACGACACGAGCACGTGCGGTCGGTCGGGTTCCAACCAATCCCACGGGAACGGAGCCGACTCGGGGCGATCCTCGATCGAGGGCCCGACGAAGCGGATCGAGGGATCGTCGGTTGCCATCGAGCCGAAGAGCGCTTCGGTCGTGAAGGCGAGCACGAGGCGCTCGGAGAACCGGAGGTCGCCGCGCATCACCACGTCGGGCTCGACGCCGAGCTCGAGCTGGAGGTCGACCAGCTGCTCACGCACCCAGGCATCCACCTTGGGCAACGACGCGAGGGGATCGGTGAGCTCCGCCGAGGTGGTGGCCGAGGTGGCCCACGTGATCCCGGCCTGGCGGGCCACGACCGACCCGGCAACCGCCTGTTGATCGACGAGGATCAGATCCGGTGCGTGCGCGAGCACCACCTCGAGCAGCTCGGGTGCCGTGGCCAACGCGTAGGGGATGATGAACCCCTCCCAGAGGAACTTGAGGGCCTCGGGGCCGCGGAGACCCTGCGCCTCGGCCTGCATCCGGTCGAACGCGGCGTGATCGAGATCGCCGACCACGGGGTGGAAGGTCGCGCCGGCGGGGAGCAGCGGATCCACCACGCCCGGCAGGCCCGCCCACGCGACCCGATGACCCCGTCGGATCAGCTCCATCCCGACCGGCACGGTCGGGTTGATGTGCCCGGTCAAGGGCGGTACGACGATGAGGATGGTGCTCATCGCGCGACCGCGATCTCCGTCGGGCGGCGCTCCCGGCACGCCTGTTCGGCCTGTCGGTCGAGCCAGTCACCGGTCAGGCGTGCGACCTCGTGCGGGTTCTCCATCAGGAGGGCGTGCGAGCACCCGTCGACGATCTCGAGGACCGTTCCCGGGATCGAGTCCTCGAGCACGAACGCCCGATCCAAGATGTCCGAGCTCTCGCCGTAGAGCAGGATCGTGGGGCACGTGATGGCCTCGAGGTCCTCCGGCCGGGTGGGCTCGGACCGCCGGAGATCGGGGCCGAGCGATGACTGCGTGACCAGTTCCTCGCAGGTGCGGACCATGGTCCGGAGCGAGCGAGGCGCCCCCGCGGCCAGGTAGGAGCGGATGCCGGGGCCGTCGAACCCTGCGACGAGGTCCTCGAGGTCCTCGATCATCTCGTCGCCCCACCCCTCGAACGCCGGG
>JBBSTY010000164.1:0-8040 GCA_038235385.1 Acidimicrobiales bacterium
ACCATCGCCGATGTCGATCACGGTCCGGGGGTGGCTGATCTCCGATCCTGCGCCGGGCACGCTGACGTGGACGATGTGGATCGGGGTCGGCACGGTGCCGTCGGGGACACGCCGCGAGGCATCGACCACCACGACCGCCGGGTCGCCGGCCGCCGCGCGGTTGAGCGCCTGGAAGCCGTCGTCGAAGCCGTCGACGTCGTCACCGGTGCCCGCAGGGCTGCGGGTGGGTACGACCTCGCCGGACCCACCGATCGCCACGCCGGCGGGTGGCTCGTCGATGTCGGACAACGACGCCGAGTAGACGCCGTTGACGAGGACCAGGCGCACGCCGCCGTGCGAACCGGCCAGCCGGTCGATGTCGGGGCTGGCCACGTCGGCCTGGTGCGACGGCTCGGCCGCGCCGAGTCGGGCGATGATCTCCTTGACCGGCGAGTACTTCCACGATTCGTCGTTCACGGCGGGAAGGCCGTGGGTGCGCAGCCAGTCGGTGGCCCGCAGGCGTTCTGCGTCGGGCGGGCCCGCCGGCACGAGCCGGTCGAGCAGGACGCTGTCGGCGGCCGTCATGGAACCGGCACCGTTGCCGGCCCGAACCCCTCTGCCTCGAGCTCGCGGACGAGCTCGTGGCCGCCCGTGCGCTCGATCCGCCCGTTGCGGAGCACGTGGACGTAGTCCGGTCGCACGAAGTCCAGGAGCTGGGGGTAGTGGGTGATGATCAGCATGGAGCGCTCCGGGGAGCGCAGGTTCTCGACCCCGCTGGCGACGATGCGCATGGCGTCGATGTCGAGGCCGGAGTCGATCTCGTCGAGGATGGCCAGGCGCGGCTCGAGCAGCGACATCTGGAGCACCTCGTTTCGCTTCTTCTCCCCGCCGGAGAAGCCCTCGTTGACGCTTCGGCTGAGGAACGCCGGGTCCATGTCGAGTCGTGCCATGTGCTCCTTGGCGAGGCCGAGGAAGTCGACGGCGGCGATCTCGTCGAGACCCTGGGCGCGCCGGACCGAGTTGAGGGCGGTGCGCAGGAAGTACATGTTGCCGACGCCGGGGATCTCGGTCGGGTACTGGAAGGCCAGGAACAGGCCGGCACCGGCGCGCTCCTCGGGGGCGAGCGCCAACAGGTCGATCCCGTCGAGGGTGACGACGCCGGTGGTCGTGTACCCCTCGCGACCGGCGAGCACGTTGGAGAGGGTGCTCTTGCCGGCGCCGTTGGGGCCCATGATGGCGTGGACCTCACCCGCACCGATGTCGAGGTCGACGCCGCGGAGGACGGTCTTGTCGGCGACGGTGGCGGTCAGGTTCTCGATGTGCAGCATCAGCCCACCGCTCCCTCGAGGCTGAGGCGCATGAGCGCCTGGGCTTCGACGGCGTACTCCATCGGTAGCTCGTCGAACACCTCGCGGCAGAAGCCGTTGACGATCATGGCGGTGGCGTCCTCCTCGGTCAGGCCTCGCTGGCGGCAGTAGAACAGCTGGTCGTCGCTGACCTTCGAGGTGGAGGCCTCGTGCTCGACCTGGGCGGTGTCGTTCTTCACCTCGATGTACGGGAAGGTGTGCGCACCGCACTCGGACCCCAGCAGCAACGAGTCGCACTGGGTGTGGTTGCGAGCGCCGGTAGCCGAACGGAGCACCTTCACCAGGCCGCGGTAGGTCTGCTGGGCGTGGCCGGCGCTGATGCCCTTGGACACGATGGTGCTCGTCGTGTTCTTGCCGATGTGGATCATCTTGGTGCCGGTGTCGGCCTGCTGGCGGTTCGTGGTGACGGCGACCGAGTAGAACTCACCGATCGAGTCGTCGCCCTGCAGGATGACGCTCGGGTACTTCCACGTGATCGCCGAGCCGGTCTCGACTTGGGTCCAGGAGATCTTCGCCCGTGCGCCGGCGCGACCCCGCTTGGTGACGAAGTTGTAGATGCCGCCGACGCCGTCGGCGTCGCCCGGGTACCAGTTCTGCACGGTGGAGTACTTGATGGAGGAGTCGTCGAGGGCGACGAGCTCCACGACCGCCGCGTGCAGCTGGTTCTCGTCTCGCATCGGGGCGGTGCACCCCTCGAGGTAGCTGACGCTGGCGCCCTCCTCGGCCACGATCAGGGTGCGCTCGAACTGGCCGGTCTGCGCGGCGTTGATGCGGAAGTAGGTCGACAGCTCCATGGGGCACCGCGTGCCGGCGGGACCGAACGCGAACGACCCGTCGGAGAAGACCGCCGAGTTGAGCGCGGCGAAGAAGTTGTCGCGGTAGGGGACCACCGTGCCGAGGTAGGCCCGAACGAGATCGGGGTGCTCCTGCACGGCGTCGGAGAAGGAGCAGAAGATGACCCCGGCCTCGGCCAGGGCCGCCTTGAAGGTGGTGGCCACCGACACCGAGTCGATGATGGCGTCCACGGCCACGCCCGAGAGTCGCTCCTGCTCGGCGAGGGAGATCCCGAGCTTGTCGAAGGTGGCACGGATCTCGGGATCGACCTCGTCGAGGCTCTTGAGCGCCGGACCCTTGGGCTTGGGCGCCGCCCAGTAGTGCATGTCCTGGTAGTCGATCGGCGGCCGCGTGACGTTCTGCCACTGCGGCTCCTCGAGGGTGAGGAAGTGCTCGTACGCGCCGAGGCGCCACTCGAGCAGCCACTCCGGCTCGTTCTTCTTCGCCGAGATCAGGCGCACGACGTCCTCGCTGAGCCCCTTGGGCGCGACGTCGGTGGCGATATCGGAGTGGAACCCGTAGGCGTACTCCCGATTGACGAGTTCTTCGATGACATCGCTCATGGGCTGGAGGCTCCGCTCGCTATTAAATCTACAAGAGGCTAGAACTATATCAGGACGCAGGTAGTCTTCATACGTGCGAACACCCGAACCGGTCCGATTCATCCCACGACCGACGGTTCCGCTTGACCCGAGGAGAACCATGTCCGTTGCCATCGATCCTTCCACGACGCTCGCCGAGATCGTCACGCAGCGACCGGCCCTGGCCCGTGAGCTCGAGCGCCGCTCGCTCGACTACTGCTGCGGTGGTCAGAAGACCCTCGCCGAGGCGTGCGCCGACCTCGGACTCGACCCGGACGACACGGCTGCCGACCTCGACGGGGCGCAGGGTGGTTCCGCCGAGCCATGGGCGACCTACGGCCCGCGCCAACTCGTCGATCATGTCGAGACCACCCACCACGCCTACCTCCACGACGAGCTCCCGAGGATCATCGCACTTGCCGACAAGGTCGCCCAAGTGCACGGCGGCCGACACCCGGAGCTGATCGAGGTGCAACGCCTGACCCACGAGGTGCGAGCCGATCTGGATCCGCACCTCGCCAAGGAGGAGCAGGTGCTGTTCCCGATGATCCGTGAGCTCGCCGGGTCGGATTCGGCGCCCACCTTCCACCGCGGTTCGCTGAGCAACCCGATCTCGGCCATGTTGCGCGAGCACGACGCGGTGGGCGAGCTCCTCGCCGAGCTCCGGGCGACCGCCGGGGACTTCGTCGTTCCCGACGACGGATGCGCCAGCTACACCGCGCTGTACGCCGGCCTCGAGGAGCTCGAGGCGGACACCCACCTGCACATCCACAAGGAGAACAACCTCTTGTTCCCCGCCGTCGTCGACCTCGAGGCGTCGCTCCCGGCCTGATCGTCGTCGGTCACACGACCTCCGACCGGACAGGTGCCCGCCCTGGGGGCCCGAGGTGAGATCGAGCGCGTGACACCGCACGAATCGGGACGTTGCTGGTCCGACAGCACGACGAGGATGTTCGGTGAGGTCACCCGCCCACGGTAGGAGATCGCTGGATCTCGTCCTCGGTGAAGCCGCCGGCGAGCGCGCTGAGCACGAGATCGAGGCTCTCGGTGAGCACCGCGACGCGGGAGTCGGCCCACGCGTCGAACGCAGCGTTGCACGCGCCCAGGCACGCCCGTCCGACCGCCTGGGGGATCAACGACTCCGGGGGAAGGCCCAACCGCGCCGCGGCGAAGTCGGTGACCGCCCGGGACCAGGCGTCGTAGTGCGGTTCGGCACCGGCGCGCAGGGCGGGAACGGACGCGATGAGGTGCACCCGGGTGCGGAGCTCGGCGAGGTCCTCGGCGCGGTAGCGGTTGACCTCGACGACGACGGCGCGGATGGCATCCATCATCGCCAGCTCGTCGGGAACGTCGGCGAACGCGGCGCGCAACTCGGCCACGTCGTCGTCGAACGCGTGCCAGAGCACCGACGCCTTGGAGTCGAAGTAGCGGAAGAAGGTCCGGGTGCTCACGTTGGCCCGGGTGGCGATCTCCTCGACCGTGGTGTCGTCGAAGCCGTGATCGGCGAAGAGCTCGAGCGCGATCAGCTCCAGCTCACGAGCGGTCGTGCCGGGCGGGCGACCCCGCCGACGGGGTCGAGCCTCCGGTTGATTCCGCTCGTCGCTCACCGAAGTCCGAGCCTCCCACAGTTGTGTCACGCAATGACGTTATGAGCTTCGATCTGTCGTATGCTGACGAAATGTACACCTGTGTCCGAGGAGCGCCCGTGACCACCGAACCACGTCCCGATCTCGACCTCGCCCTGCGCTCGGTGGGGGTGGACCGATGAGCAGCCTGTGGTTCGAGACGGTCGCCGAGGCGCAGCGACGGGCCAAGAAGCGCCTCCCGCCGTCGGTCTACGGCGCCCTCGTGGCCGGATCCGAGCGCGGGCTCAGCACCGACGACAACGTCGCCGCGTTCGGTGAGATCGGCTTCGCGCCGCACGTGGCCGGCCTGCCCGACCGTCGCGACCTCGCGACCACCGTCATGGGCCAGGACGTCTCGATGCCCGTCCTGATCTCCCCGACTGGTGTCCAGGCCGTCGACCCCGACGGCGAGGTCGCCGTGGCTCGGGCGGCCGCCGCACGCGGCGTTGCCGCAGGCCTGAGCTCGTTCGCCAGCAAGCCGGTCGAGGAGGTGGTCGCCGCCAACCCCCAGACCTTCTTCCAGCTGTACTGGTCCGGCACCCCCGCCCAGATGAGCCAACGCATGGAACGCGCCCGTGCCGCCGGTGCGGTGGGGCTCATCGTCACCCTGGACTGGTCGTTCTCCAACGGCCGCGACTGGGGCAGCCCCACGATCCCCGAGCGTCTCGATCTGCGTTCGGCCGCCCGGTTCGCCCCCGAGGCCCTCACCCGACCCCGCTGGCTGCTCTCCTTCGTCAAGACCGGTCACGTGCCGGATCTCACCGTTCCGAACATGGCCGCCCCCGGCGAGCCGTCACCCACGTTCTTCGGGGTCTACGGCGAGTGGATGCAGACGCCGCTTCCCACGTGGGACGACGTCGCCTCCCTCCGCGCCCAGTGGGACGGCCCGTTCATGGTGAAGGGCATCGGCCGGGTCGACGATGCCAAGCGGGCGGTGGACATCGGCGCCACGGCGATCTCCGTGTCGAACCACGGGGGCAACAACCTCGATGGCACGCCGGCGCCGATCCGGTTGCTCCCGCCGGTGGTCGAGGCGGTCGGCGGCGAGATCGAGGTCCTCCTCGACGGCGGCATCCGGCGTGGCAGCGACGTCGTCAAGGCGTTGGCCCTCGGGGCGCGCGCCGTGATGATCGGCCGGGCGTCGCTCTGGGGACTGGCCGCCGCAGGCCAGACCGGCGTCGAGAACGTGCTCGACATCCTGCGCGGGGGCATCGACTCGGCGATGCTCGGTCTGGGGCACGCCTCGCTCGCCGAGCTGAGCCCCGAGGACCTCTACGTGCCGGCCGACTTCGTCCGCCGACTCGGCCCGGGCGACCCCACCACCTGAGGGCACCGCGCCCGCGGGCGCGAGCCGGGCGTCAGAACGCCCGGGTCTCGATCTCGTACTGGCACTGCACGCACAGGGCGGCGGTGGGCATGATCTCGATGCGCTCGGCGGGGATGGCATCGTGGCACTTCGTGCACGATCCGAACGACCCGTCGTCGAGGCGGGCCAGCGCGGCGTCGACCTCGTCGAGCGTGCCGGTGGGTGCAGCGCCCGCCGGCACGGGCTTCTCGTCCAACCGGTCGAGCTCGAGGAGGGCGGAGCGTGAACGCTCGAGCAGGTCGCGGACGTCGGCGATGAAGCGTTCGGACAGGATGGCTTCTTCGAGACGGGGCATGGCACGCAGCTCCTCGATGGCGGCAACGGGGTCGATCTCCGTCCAGTCTAGAAGTGCTTTCGCCCATCGCTGATAAGATAAGCGTGGCTTATCGAATCGGAGCGTGAGCGCAGATGGCGATCGAGACGACCGGCGTGCCCACCCTGGATGCGTTCCTCGGCGGCGGGCTCGTCTCCGGGGACAACGTGGTGTGGGTCGACGACGATCGATCGGCCGGACTCTGGTTCTGCCGGCGCATGCTCGACGCCGGGACGGGGCCGAAGCGGTTCGTGTCGTTCACCCCGGCTGATGACCGCCCGACCTTCGGCGACGACGTGGAGGTCATCGACCTCTCGGGGATCGACGCCGACACCGATGTCGCGGAGCTCGCCACGACCATCCTCGCGATGGATCAGCCCGACGGCGCCCGGATCGTGTTCGACGGCCTCGACCACCTGGTCATGCACGCCGGAGCGTCGCCGACCCTGCAGCTCTACACGCGGGTGTGTCCGCGGCTGTTCGAGCGAGGGGCGCTCGCGTACTGGACGGGCAGCCGCGAGTGGTTGTCGACGGGCTTGCTCGACAGCGTCACCAAGATCGCCCAGTGCGTCTTCGACGTTCGGGACCGACGGCTGAGGGTGGCCAAGGCCGAAGGCCGACCGGCGCAGATCGACGGGGCCCTGGTCGACGTCATCGCCACCGACGACGGCGGGTTCGAGCTGGGTCGCGAGCACGTGGTCGGACGCGTCGGGACGGGGCTCCGCCGGGTGCGTCAGGCCAGGAACCTCACCCAGGGCCAGCTCGCCGAGCTCGCCCACGTGACGCCGGCGGCGATCTCCCAGACCGAATCCGGGCGTCGTGGCCTGTCGCTCGACACCCTGGTGCCGCTGTGCGACACGCTGGGGATCGGACTCGACGATCTGCTCGGCACGCCGCGAACCCAGGACGTGGTGCTCGCCCGCCGAGACCGCCTCACGGCCGGTCGGGACGCCGTCGCCCTCTTCGATGATCCGACGCGGGGACCGCAGGCCTACCTGGTCCGCCTCGAGCCGGGCGAGTCGGGTTCGCCGCCGTTCACCCACAAGGGTGTCGAACAGGTGCTCGTCGCCGATGGTCTGGTGCTCATCGACACGGGCGCGACGACGCCCGTCCTGCGAACGGGAGACGCCCTGATGGTGCGCCGCGTGGTCATCGAACGGTGGACGAACCTGGGCGATGCCCCCGCCCAGCTCTTCTGGGTGGCGAGCAACATCGGGAGCGACGAGCGATGACCGCACCCGGGAACCGCCGCCCGCCCCGAGACGACCAGGAGTTCGCACGGTCCGTCGAGATCCACCGGCTCCTCGCCGACATCGTCTCCCGTGGCGGCGGAGCGACCGAGGTGGCCGCCGTGCTGCACTCGGCGCTCGGATGCGGGATCGAGGTGCTCGACACGACCGGCACGACCGTCGCCCGCGTCCCGACCGACGCCGCCCTCGACGGATCTGTGTGCGTGCGCCAAGAGGTGCTGGTGGGCGGTCGACGCCACGGCGAGATCGTCGCCCTGGTCGAACCGGCCGCCATCGACGGGGTGGCGCACATGGCCCTGGAGCAGGCGGCGCTCGCGCTCGCCGCTCGTGGGACGCACCTCGCGTTGGACGAGCGCGATCGCTTCGCCACCACGACGCTCGAGGTGCTGATCGCCGGTGAGGTCGCGGACCTCGCCGACGTCACCGAGCGCGGGACGACCTTCGGGTGGGATCTGACCCGACCCCGAGCGGTCCTGTTGGCGTCCATCGATCCGTCCCCCGATCCGTCCCCCGATGCCGGCCTCCGATCATCGACCCTGGGCACCATCGCCGCCGCCGCGCGCGCCACGCTCGGGAGCGACGCCATCGTGTGGACCCGCAGCACCTCGGTCGCGGCGCTCGTCGCCCCACGGACGGATGGCCCGGAGGAACGGCGCACGCTGGCCGAGGCGCTCCGCCGCGAGCTCGATCGACAGGTCCGAGCGGTGACGGTCAGCATCGGGGTC
>JBBSTY010000165.1:0-8028 GCA_038235385.1 Acidimicrobiales bacterium
CAGAAGCCCGACGAATCGAGCGCAGCCAGATCGTGGGTGACGTCGGTCAACCCGGTCAGCAACCGATCCCCGACGACGGCGAGCGCGTCGCTGTCGATCGTCATGGGCTCCTCCGAGCGTCGTTCGTGACCACGGTACGATCCTCACCATGACCGCAGAACTGAGCGACGAGCAAGAGGCGCTCCGCAAGGTCGTCCGGGACTTCGCCACCACGGCGATCGCTCCGCACGCCGAGCGATGGGACCGCGACCACGAGTTCCCGGTGGATGTGGTGCGCGAGATGGGCGAGCTCGGACTCTTCGGGATCCCCTTCCCCGAGGAGATGGGCGGCGGCGGCGGCGACCTCACGAGCCTCTGCGTAGCCATCGAGGAGATCGCACGGGTCGACCAATCGTTGGCTGTCACGCTCGAAGCAGGCGTCGGCCTCGGCGTCAACCCGATCTTCACCTTCGGGACCGACGAGCAGCGCGAGACCTGGCTTCCCGACCTCATCGCGGGTCGGGCGCTCGGCGGGTTCGGCCTGACCGAACCCGACGCGGGCAGCGACGCCGGCGCCACCCGGACCCGAGCGGTCCTCGACGAGGGGTCCGGTGAGTGGGTCATCGACGGTGAGAAGGCGTTCATCACCAACTCCGGCACCGCCATCACCACCCTCACCACGATCACCGCGGTCACCGGTGACGTCGGCGGCCGTCCCGAGATCTCCACCATCATCGTTCCGCAGGGTTCGCCCGGCCTCGAGGTGCAGCCGGCGTATCGCAAGATGGGCTGGCACGCGTCGGACACCCACGGGCTCACCTTCTCGGGGTGTCGGGTGCCCGAGGCGAACCTGCTCGGTCAGCGGGGACGGGGCCTCAGCAACTTCCTCGCCATCCTCGACGACGGGCGCGTCGCGATCGCGGCGGTCGCTCTCGGCGTCATCGAGTGCTGCCTCGCTGAATCGACGAGGTACGCATCCGAGCGCATCACCTTCGGACGTCCGATCGGCGCCAACCAGGCGATCGCGTTCATGATCGCCGACCTCGCGGTCATGGCCGAGGCGGCTCGCGGCCTCGTCTACGGCGCCGCCGCCCGGCGCGACGCCGGTCGCCCGTTCAAGAAGCAGGCGGCCATCGCCAAGCTGTATGCCACCGAATCGGCGGTGACCGCCACCCGGTGCGCGACCCAGATCTTCGGCGGCTACGGGTTCATGGACGAGACCCTCGTCGCCCGTCAGTACCGTGACGCCAAGATCCTCGAGATCGGTGAGGGCACGAGCGAGATCCAGCGGCTGGTGATCAGCCGCGAGCTCGGCCTGCCCACCGGTTGACCCGACGCGGTCGACGCGATCGGCTCGGATCGCCGCTCCCGCCCGTCGGTCACCTGCCGTTGGGCGGGCCGACCGCGCTGCTACCCTCCGCGGCGTGAAGCGTCGCCGGACGTGGCCCCAGCGGCTCCTCATCTCCTTCAACATCGTGCTGGTCGTCACCTGCCTGGCTGCCGCCGGCGGTCTGGCGCTGACCCAGCAGCGCACCGCGGAGCAACCGCGCCTCCGCCTCGGCACGTCCCTGGCCGAGCAGTCGAGCTCCAGCGAGCCCCAGAACTTCCTCATCGTCGGGGCTGACAACGCCGAGGGTCTCGACGCGGGGGATCCGGTGCTCACCGGTCGCAACGTGCAGGAGATGCTGACCGACACCATCATGATCCTGCGGGTCGATCCCAACCAGGAGAAGGCGTGGCTGCTGTCGCTGCCCCGCGACCTGTGGGTGAACATCGCCGGCGGGGGCAAGGGTCGGATCAACGAGGCGCTCGCGCTCGGAGGTCCGGATCTGCTCATCCGCACGATCGACGAGAACTTCTCCATCCCGATCAACCACTTCCTCCAGGTGAACTTCGCCGGGTTCCGCAGCGTGGTCGACAGCGTCGGGGGCGTGCCGATCTACTTCAACTACCCCGCTCGCGACGTCCACTCCGGTCTCGCCATCGACGAAGCCGGCTGTCACGTCCTCGACAGCGATCAGGCGCTCGGATTCGCCCGATCGCGCTACTACGAGGCCTACATCGACGGCGAGTGGCGCTCGGATCCCAGCAGTGACTTCGGCCGCATCCGGCGCCAGCAGTACTTCTTCAAGGCGGCCATGAAGCGGGCGATCGAGCGGGGCGCCCGCAACCCCGTCGAGCTCGCCAACCTGCTCGGCGCCGCCCAGGACTTCGTGGTCATCGACGACGAGCTCACCTTCGCCCAGATCCTCGAGATCGGCAACCGGTTGAACGGGTTCGATCCCGACGATCTCCAGGTGTACTCGGCCGGCGACTTCTCCGAGGGTGGGTGGGCCGGCCAGGCCAGCGTGCTCTACCTCAACCAGGCGGCGGCGCAGTCGACCTTCGACATCTTCCGTGGCGTCAACCCCATCTACGACATCCTGGCGACGGTGCGGGTCGAGGTGCGCAACGGGACGGGCCGGCTGGGCGAGGGTGACCAGGTGGCAGCCGATCTCACCAAGCGGGGCTTCACCGTCACCGGCACCGGCGATGATGCGAACTTCCGCAACGACGCCACCGTGATCCGCTACGCGCCGGGTTCGATCCTGCCGGCCATCGTCCTCGCCAGGTACCTCGACATCGACGCCCCGTTGGAGGAGGACCCAACCCTCGCGACCTCGTCCAACTCGGTGGCGCTCGTCGTGGGTCGCGACTTCACCGGCATCCGTGACGAGTGGCGACCGCTCGAGGACTTCGCCCAGTACCTCCCCACCTCGCCCGACGAGACCCCCGACACCGCCCTGCCCGAAGCCCCCACCACCACGGTGCCACCGCTCAGCGCGCAGGCGATCGTCCCCGACCCGCCCGAGGGCGAGGAGTGCTGAGCCGGTCGTCGGGCGTCCGACCACCGGCGTCGGCCGGCCGCCGCCCCCGCACGGACGGGCCCGGTGCCGGCGGCGACACACCCCGCCGCACCCGTGCATGCGGTCCGCCGACCGCCGTCATCTAGTATCGGATGCCGACGCCCGGGGCCCCGGGCGGTGAAGAGCAGAGGGACCATGGGCACCGTTGCGGTCATCGGGACTGGGTATGTGGGACTCACCACGGGCGTGTGCCTGGCGCACCTGGGCCACGAGGTGGTCTGCGCCGACATCGACGCGGTGAAGGTCGAGAAGCTGAGCCGGGGCGAGGCCACGATCCTCGAGATCGGGCTCGACGAGCTCCTGCGCGAGGGCCTCGACTCCGGCCGGCTCCGGTTCGTCCTCGGGGCCGCGAACGCAGCCGAGACCGCCGAGTTCGTCTACCTCTGCGTGCCGACGCCGCAGGGGCCCGACGGATCGGCGGACATGAGCTACATCGAGCAGGCGGCGCGGGAGATCTCGCCGGTCCTGGCCCCCGACGCCATCGTGGTCAACAAGTCCACCGTGCCGGTCGGATCCACCCGCCTCGTCGAGCAGGCGCTCGGACGCAGCGACGTGTCGGTGGTGTCCAACCCCGAGTTCCTGCGGGAGGGATCGGCGGTCGGCGACTTCATGAAGCCCGATCGTGTCGTCATCGGCAGCGAGGACCAGAGCGCGGCGATCCGGGTGGCGTCGCTCTACATCTCCGTCCCGGCACCGTTGATGGTGACCGATCCTGCGTCGGCCGAGACCATCAAGTACGCCAGCAACGCCTTCCTCGCCACGAAGCTCTCGTTCGTGAACGCCGTCGCCGCGGTGTGCGAGGCCGTCGGTGCCGACGTCAACGACGTCGTCCTCGGCATGGGCTACGACAAGCGCATCGGCCACGAGTTCCTGCGTCCCGGGCCGGGATGGGGAGGATCGTGCTTCCCGAAGGACACCCGCGCCATGCTGCGCATCGCTGCGGATGCGGGCTACGACTTCGGGTTGCTCCAGGGCGTGCTCGACGTCAACGAGGAGCAGTTCGAGCGCACCACCGAGAAGATCGTCGAGATGGCCGGCGGAACCGTCGACGGCGTCACGATCGCGGTCTGGGGTCTCACGTTCAAGGCCAACACCGATGACCGCCGCGACTCGCCGGCGATCGAGATCATCCGCCGCCTCTGCGCCCGCGGCGCCGTGGTCCAGGCCTTCGACCCCACCGTGTCCGGCGACCTCGCCGATCCGGAGGGTCTGGTCGTCTGCGCCGATCCCTACGCCGCGTGCGAAGGCGCGTCGGTGCTCGCGGTCCTCACCGAGTGGGACGCGTTCAAGTGGCTCGACCTCGACAAGGTCGCATCGGTGATGGAACGCCCGCGGGTCGTGGATGCCCGCAACCTCCTCGACCGCTCCGCGCTGCTGCGCCGAGGCTTCACCTACCGCGCCATCGGGCGTGCCTGATGACCCGAACCGTCCTCACGGGTGGGGCCGGGTTCCTGGGTTCCCACCTCGTCGACGAGTTGCTGGCGCGAGGACACGAGGTGGTGGCGGTCGACAGCTTCGTCACCGGCCGGAAGGTGAACATCGAGCACCTCGGTGACCACGATCGCTTCACGCTCATCGAACACGACGTGAGCGAGAGCCTGCCGGTCGACGGTCCGGTCGATCAGGTGCTGCACTTCGCCAGTCCGGCGTCGCCTCCGGGCTACCTGGCGCGTCCGCTGGTGACGCTCAAGGCGGGAAGCTACGGGACGCACCACGCGCTCGAGCTCGCCCAGGAGCACGGTGCCCGCTTCCTCCTCGCGTCCACCAGTGAGGTCTACGGCGACCCGTTGGTCCATCCCCAACCCGAGTCCTACTGGGGCAACGTCAACCCCAACGGGCCCCGGAGCGTCTACGACGAAGCCAAGCGCTACGCCGAGGCGGTCACCATGTCCTACGCCCGTGAGCTGGGCACCGACGTGCGCATCCTGCGGATCTTCAACACCTACGGCCCCCGGATGGACCCCGAGGACGGTCGGGTCGTCTCGAACTTCATCGTGCAGGCGCTCCGCGGGCAACCGCTCACGGTGTACGGCGACGGCACCCAGACCCGGAGCTTCTGCTACGTCAGTGACGAGGTCGCCGGCATCCTCGCGCTGCTCGACAGCGACCTCACCGGTCCGGTCAACATCGGCAACGACACCGAGTTCACGATGCTCGAGCTGGCGAACGAGGTGCTCGAGCTCACCGGCTCGACGTCCGAGGTGGTCTTCGAGCCGTTGCCCGAGAACGACCCGACCCAACGCCAGCCCGATCTCACGCTCGCTCGCCGCGAGCTCGGCTGGGAACCCACCACCTCGTTGCGCGAGGGCCTCGAACGGACGGTGCCGTACTTCCGTTCCGCCATCGGCCTCGACTGACGAGCGGTCGAGCAGTCGCGCGGTCCATCGATGCGGGTAGCGGTCACCCTGGAGCAGTGCTGGCACGAGATCCCGGGTGGGGTGGCCACCTCGGCGATCGAGTCGCTCCGCGCGCTCGAGGCCCACGCCTCGCTCGACCTCATCGGCGTCGCCGCCCGCCACGGCGCGCCGCCCGACGAGCCGTGGCGACCTCCGGTGGAGGTGCGTCACCTCGGACTGCCCCGCCCGGCCCTCTACGAGTCCTGGCACCGCATCCGGTGGCCCGACGTCCGACGGGCGACGGGTGACGTCGATGTCATCCACGTCACCGGCATGGCGATGCCGCCTCGCACGGTCCCGATGGTCGTCACTGTCCACGACCTGGCGTTCCTCCGCTCGCCCGAGAGCTTCACCGCTCGCGGGGTTCGGTTCTTCCACCGCGCCATCGAGCTGGCGCGGCGTGACGCCGACATCGTCGTGTGCCCGTCGGCAGCGACGGCAGCCGAGTGCATCGAGCACGGGTTCGCCCCGAACCGGGTGCGGGTCGTGCCCTGGGGGATCGCCGTTGCGCCATCGACCCCGGACGAGGTGGCGCGCGTCCGCGGCGCCCACCGGCTCGACCGTCCCTACGTGTTCTGGAACGGCACGATCGAGCCCCGCAAGAACGTCCCGACGTTGATCGATGCCTTCGCCCGCATGGGCCGCACCGATGTCGAGCTCGTGATCGGTGGCCGGGCGGGTTGGAACGACGAGCTGGCCGCGGTCGAACGTCGCGGCGGTGCCCGGGTGCGCCGGTTGGGGTTCGTGCCCGCCGCGGACCTCGCACCGCTCCACGCCGGTGCCTCGGTCTTCTGCTTCCCGAGCCTCCAGGAGGGCTTCGGGCTCCCGGTCCTCGAGGCGATGGCCCAGGGCACACCCGTCGTCACGTCGTCGGGGACCGCGACCGCCGAGGTGGTCGGGTCGGCGGGGGTCACCGTCGCGGCCGACGACGTGGACGCCATCAGCCACGCGCTCGACGATCTGCTGGACGACCCGGAGCGCGCTCGGCGCCTCGGCCGGGCCGGCCAGGAGCGGGCCCGTCACCACTTCAGCTGGGAGCGGACCGCCGACGGCCTGGTGGCTGCGTACGAGGCGGCGGTCGGCGTGGCCGGACAGGGCCACGACCGGGTCGCCGAGCAGGTCGGATCGCGTCGCGGGCGGTCACGGCGATGACGCGCCGGGTGGGGTTGAACGCCATGTGGCTCGTCCCCGGTGTCGTGGGCGGAAGCGAGGAGTACACCACGAGGCTCCTCAACGCGATCGTGTCCGACCCGCCGTCCGACGTGGATCTGACGCTGTTCGTCAACTCGTCGTTCCCCGACGCGTACCCCGAGCTGGTCGATCGGTTCCGCACCGAGGTGGCGCCGATCTCGGGCCACCGCAAGGCGCTCCGGGTTGGCGCGGAGACCTCCTGGCTCGGGATGCGGACCCGCCACCTGGGGCTCGACCTGGTCCACCACATGGGCGGGATCCTGCCGGCGTGGCGGCCCGCGCCGTGCATCCTCACCATCCACGACCTCCAGCCGCTGGTGCTCCCCGAGCACTTCGCCGCACCGAAGCGGATCTTCAACCGCTTCACGGTGCCGCGATCGGTGCGAGCGGCACGGCTCATCGTGACCCTCACCGAGTACACGAAGGCCGACCTCACCGCGCGCCTCGGGACGGCGCCCGACCGCATCGTCGTGGTGCCGCCCGGGTTCGGGCGGGGCAACGGCGGCGACGATGTCGAGATCACCCCAGGGGGGCACGTCCGGGCGACCTACGCGCTCGGCGACCATCCGTTCTTCGTGTTCCCCGCGATCACCTATCCGCACAAGAACCACCTGATGCTCCTGCGCGCCTTCTCGGATCTCCACCGTCAGCACCCCGACGTGCTGCTGGTGCTCACCAGCGGCGAATCCCAGATGGAGGAGGACGTCACCGACGCCATCGTGAGGTTCGGCCTCACCCGCCACGTCCGCCGGCTCGGCCGCATCCCCGAGGCGCACCTCACCGCGCTCTACCGCGAGGCGGTCGCGCTCACCTTCCCGTCGCGCTACGAGGGCTTCGGACTGCCGGTGCTCGAGGCCATGGCCGCGGGGTGTCCGGTGCTCGCCTCGGACTCGACGGCGCTCCCCGAGACGGTCGGCGGTGCCGGGCTGCTCCTCGACCCGACCCGACCGTCGGCGTGGACCGACGCCATGGCGCACGTGCTCACCGATGCCGCTTCCCGATCGGCGCTCGTGGCCGCCGGGTTCGCGCGGATCGAGCGGTTCGACTGGCATGCGTCGGCAGGGTTGCAGATCGACGTCTACCGTCGAGCGATCCGAGACTGAAGGCCGATCGCGTGCGACTCACCATCTTGTGCCCCCACTTCGCGCCCGACGTGGCGCCGACCGGCGAGGTCATGACCTCGATCGTGTCCGAACTGGTCCGGCTCGGGCACCGGATCGAGGTCGTCACGTCGTTGCCCTGGTACCAGCACCACGCCCTCGAGCCGGGCTGGGACGGTCGGCTCGTGCGCCACGAGCGCACCGACTGGGGTCGCATCACCCGGGTGCACCCGTTCCCGACGGACAAGACCAACATCCCGGCGCGCGGCTTGGCCTTCGGCGGCTTCACGCTCCTCGCCACGATCGAGGGACTGATCGCCCGCTCCCGTCCCGAGCTCGTCCTGGTCAGGTCGCCACCGCTCTCGCTCGGCGCTGCGGGTTGGGTCGTGGCCCGGGCCCATCGGGTGCGCGTCGTGTTCAACATCCAGGGGGTGTTCCCGGATGTCGCCGTGGAGC